>JAEKKK010000118.1 GCA_019510405.1 Gemmatimonadota bacterium
CACGAGCGACATCGGGATGCTGAGCAGGAACAGGTACAGCATCTGGCCCGGATACGAGAGCCTCGGCAGCTCGGGGAGCGGCGAGAGCACCGGCCACCACATCAGCACGGCCGCCGTCATGAAGCAGAGGTGCTGGACGATGTGGACCGGGTGATGTGCCATCGCGTACTCGTACATCGGCGGCAGATGCCACGCCGCGAGCACGACGTTGAAGATGATGAAGCAGTGCGACGGCGCCGTGAGCCAGCGCGCCACGGGCCCGACGCCGCGCCAGCGCAGCGCCGGCCGCAGCATCCAGCCCGGCGTGCCCATGATCAGCATCGGCGGCGCGACGAGGGTGAGCACGAGGTGCTGCACCATGTGGGCGCTGAACAGGTAGCCGTCGCTCAAGTCGTGCAGCCAGCCGTTGAGCGAGAGGAAGATCAGCGTGAGCGCGCCGAAGAAGGTCGCGCGCTGGCCCAAGGTCGGCGTGGGGCTCGCCGCGTTGGCCGGACGCTGGCGGGCGCGCCAGTGGTACAGCGCGCCCAGGCCAGCCAGTCCGATCACGGTGCTCGCATGGACCGTGAACTCGGTTGGAGCGATGCGCGCCGCCGGATGCAGCAGCAGCGCGACCGGCGGGTGCATCAGCCCAGCGCTCCCGTCCGCGCCGAGAGCTTACCGAACAGGAAGAGCAGCGCGACGATGGTCGTCATCGCGATGATCAGCGGCGCGGTGAACAGCACACGGAACAGCTTGTGGTCGTAGCGCAGGTGCATGTAGAACGCGACGACCGTGAAGAACTTCACCGCCGACATGATCAGCAGCGAGGGGACGAACGCCCGCGATGCCACGATGCTCGGGATGTAGTAGATCCAGACTTCGACGACGGTGATGAGCGTGAGGATCGTCGCGACCTTCCAGTAGGTGGACCAGGTCGGATGCTCCTTCTCGATGCCCATCGCCGCGTGATCGACGTTGGCGTGGTGCTCGTGGGAGGGATCGTGTGCCATGATCGGTCGCTCTACTTGATGAGGTAGACGAGTGTGAAGATCGCGATCCAGACGACGTCGACGAAGTGCCAGTACAGTGCGGCGAGGTCGACGTTGATGGCGTCCTTGGGGCCGAGCCCGCGGCGATAGTCGATCGCGAGCAGGGTGAGCAGCCACAGCACACCCGCCGTCACGTGTGCGCCATGAAATCCGGTCAGCGTGAAGAACGAGCTCCCGAACAGGTTCGTCCGGATCGTGAGCCCTTCGTGCACGAACGAGGTGAACTCGAACGCCTGGAAACCGAGGAACGTCGTGCCCAGGATCGCCGTCATCCACAGCCACAGCTTGGACGACCCGAGGATCTTCTCGCCGGTGGTCGTCTTGGGCTGGTCCTTGGTCTCGACGGCCGCGAGGGCGAGCACCATCGCGAGCGACGACATGAGCAGCACGAAGGTCGACGCCGACGTGACGGGGATGTTGAGGATCGCCTTGAGCGGCGTGCTGCAGCCGGGCGGAAGGCAGGCCTCGTGCGGGTACGGTCCGACGACGCTCCGACCCTTGTAGATCAGATACGTCGAGATGAGGGAAGCGAAGAGCATGCACTCCGAGCCGATGAAGGCCCAGATCGCGATCTTCTTGTTGTCGAGCCCCGTGGACGTCGGGGGATGGCCATGGGTGTCGTCGTGCGCGCTGTGCGCGGCGGCGGCGTGAGTCACAGGTATCTCCGCGGGGGCTTAGTGATGATCCTCGAGCGGGGTCAGGACCCACGCATAGAGTGACATCGTCATGATCAGGGCACCGGTGAGGATCGTCGCGATCGCCAGCGAGTGCTTGTCTTCGTGGATGAACAGCAGCCCGGTGAACATGATCGTCAGGCCGGCGGCGCAGATCAGCGGCTTGATCGTCTGGTTCGGCATCGGGATGCCGAGGTCCTTCGCGGACTTGCCCGTCGCTTCCTCGATGTGCATCCCCGACTCGGTCGCCTGCTGCGGATAGCTGTTGGCCGGATTGGGATGGCTATGTCCCGTGTGCTTCGTCCCGACGTCGACGTCGAGGCGACGGTCGCCGCGGTCCGTGTGCGGCACCTCGGCATTGAGCGTGGGCGTCTTCACGTCCCACAGCGGCAGCCGCGACGTCACGCGCGGGATGCGCGCGAAGTTGTACTCCGGCGGCGGCGAGGGGATCGACCACTCGAGCGTGCCCGCGCCCCACGGATCGTTACCGGCGATCGCACCGCGGCGGCCGGCGATGAGGAAGTTGTACACGAAGATCAACAGCCCGATGAACAGGACCGCCGTGCCGATCGAGCTCGTGAGGTTGAAGCGCTCCCAGCCCTGGCCCGCATCGTACGTGTAGATGCGGCGCGGCATGCCGTACAGCCCCGAGAAGTGCATCGGGAAGAAGGTGAGATTCATGCCGATGAACATCAGCCAGAAGTGCCAGTTGCCGAGCTTCTCGCTCAGCATGCGGCCGGTCATCTTCGGGTAGTAGTAGTAGATCCCGCCGAAGATGCCCATCATCGACCCACCGAACAGCACGTAGTGGAAGTGGGCGACGATGAAGTAGGTGTCCGTCTGCTGCAGGTCGGCCGGCGGCGACGCGTGCATCACGCCGGAGATGCCGCCGATGGTGAACAGTGCCACGAGGGCGATGGCGAACTTCATCGCCGTCGTGAACTGCAGCGAGCCGCCCCACATCGTGAAGACCCAGTTGAAGATCTTCACCCCCGTCGGGATCGCGATGAGCATCGTCGTCACGCCGAACACGGTATCGGCGATCGGGCCCATGCCCACGGCGAACATGTGGTGCGCCCACACGCCGAAGCCGAGGAAGGCGATCAGCATCGTGGCGTAGGCCATCACGGGATACCCGAAGATCGGCTTCCGCGAGAAGGTCGGGATGATCTCCGACGTCAGCCCGAACGCGGGCAGGACGAGGATGTAGACCTCGGGGTGGCCGAAGATCCAGAACAGATGCTGCCAGAGGAGCGGATCGGCACCCGCCGCGATCGTGTAGAAGTTCGTCCCGAAGAAGCGGTCGAACTGCAGGAACACGAGTGCGATCGTGATGACCGGGAAGGCGAGGATCAGCAGGAACTGCACGACGAACGCATTCCACGTGAACATCGGCATGCGCATCAGGTTCATCCCCGGCGCGCGCATGTTGATGATCGTCGTGATGAAGTTGAACGCCGCCGCGAGCGAGCTGACGCCGAGGATCTGCAGGCCGAGCACCCAGAAGTCGATGTTCAGGCCGGGCGAGAACTGCAGCGTGGTGAGCGGCGCGTAGCCGAACCATCCGCCGTTCGGCGCCGCCCCGACGAACCACGAGGCGTTCATGAAGATGCCGCCGAACAGGAACACCCAGTAGCTGAACGCGTTGAGTCGCGGGAACGCGACGTCGCGTGCGCCGATCTGAAGCGGGATCAGGTAGTTGAAGAACGCAGCGGACAACGGCATGATCGCGAGGAAGACCATGGTCGTGCCGTGCATCGTGAACATCTGGTTGTACGCCTCGGCCGACAACACGTGGTTGTTCGGCACGGCGAGCTGCCAGCGAATCATCCCCGCCTCGAGACCGCCGAGGAGGAAGAAGAAGAGTGAAGTGAAGAGGTACAGCGTGCCGATCCGCTTGTGATCGACCGTCGTGAGCCAGCTCCAGACGCCGCTCGTACCGACATAGCTGTCGGTCGCGGGAATGGCCGGGGCGGCAGCGGTGGTTGCCATCAGTCCGTATTCTCCGGGTCTCTGCGTTACTTCAGTGCCTGCAGGTAGGCCACGATGTCGGCGATCTGCTCATCGGTCAGTCCCATCGGAACGACCGCTTTCGTCACGGGGTCGTACTGGCCCTTGCCCAGCGTCGGCATGATGACGCCTGGCTTCATCATCCGCGCGTTCTTGATCCAGAGCGCGAGGTGCTTCGCGTCGTTCGGATAGAGACCGGCGGCGATCGTCGTGCGGCTGGCGACGTGCGTGAGGTTCGGGCCGATCACGCCCATCATCACCGGGTTGCCCGCGATCATGTGGCAGCCCACGCAGCCCCCCTGACCGGTCGACAGCAGTTTGAGCCCCCGGTCGGCGTTCCCGACGAGCGCGGTGTTGAAGGTCAGGCCGGCCGGCGTCGGAGTCTTCGGGATCGTCCATGCCGGGAGCTTCTCACGCGGATACGAGACGTAGCCCGCCTGCTGCACGGTTGCCGCCGCCGCGCCCGTGTCGGCCGCCACCTGCGCGGGTGCCCCTGGTGCCGCCGATACCGAGGCGCCGCGCTTCGTGGTGTCGGCCGTCGCGACGGCCGGTGTCGCCGCCGGAGCCGCGCCCGTTGCCGGAGCGGCGCCCGCGGGGGCAGCGGGGGCAATGGCGCCATACGCCGCCGGCGACGCCTGATGCGCCGCCCACTGCTCGAACTCGGCCGGCGTCACCGTGAACGTCTTGAAGCGCATGTTCGCGTGCGACGCACCGCAGTACTCCACGCACATGCCGTTCAACGCCGCCACGCCGATCGAGTCCGGCGTGAACCACAGGAAATTCGTGTGATTCGTGATCAGGTCGCGCTTGCCGCCGAGCTGGGGAACCCAGAACGAGTGCAGCACGTCCTGCGTCTTCAGCGAGAAGTTCACCGTGCGGCCGACCGGCAGGTACAGCTCGTCCGCCGTCGTGACCTTGTACTGGGGATAGCGGAACTCCCACCACCACTGGTGGCCGATCACCTCGACCTGTAGAGCGTCGCCCCGTGCTTTCGCCTGCGTGCTGAAGATCGTGCGGACGGTGGGGACGGCGATGAACGCCAGGATGAGGGCCGGAATGGCCGTCCACAGGATCTCGAGCGTCGTGTTGCCGTGCACGTGCTCCGGCCGATCGCTCTCGCTCCGCCGCCGATAGCGGAAGAGCACATAGAGCAGGAGCCCCTCGACGAAGATGAAGACGGCGGTCCCGAGATAGATCAGGATCTTGAACAGGGTGCCGACTTCGCGATTGAACTCCGTGTGATTGTGGAAGATGGAGTTCGGGTACGCAGCGTTGTTGCACGCGGTGAGCGCGACCGCGGCGAGGACCGGCAGCGCGGCGGTCGTCAGCCGGCGCAGTCGGGGAGGCACGGGCATGCGGTATCCTTTTTCCGGCAGTGTCGGAGAAGAGCGCGCGGCTCCGAGCCGTAGCGCTCTCATTAGTGGTCCAGCCTCGGAAAAGTACGGCGCGCGAGAGGGTGACGCAACGCGCGGGCCCGCGGCTTTCACACTGTAGGACTTTCCCCGACACGGATTTACGCGACGCGTTCGCGTCGCACCGCGATCGTCAGCCGGCCGCGCTCGGCGTGCCGGCTGCCTTCTTTTCCTCGGCGTGGTTCTCCTTCACACGCACGATGGCGACGTCGATCGCCTGGCGCAGCGCACCGATCCCCTCGCGCAGCATGCGCACACGTACCTGCTCGTTCGACCCGCGCGACACGCCCATGTTCAGCGCCATCGCCTGATCGGAGATCAACCCGAACTGCCACTTGAGCAGTGAGGCGAGCGTCGGCAGCGCCCGCCTGATCGGCATCAGATAGGTCGCAGGGGGCTGCGAGCGCTTGATCGCGAGCGCGTAGGTCTCGACGAGGCCATGGACGCGGTGCAGCTGCATCAGGGCCTCGTCCAGCGTCTTCATCTTCTCGGTGCCCGCGCCGTCGAGCTTGGGGCCTGCCATGGGGGACTCGGTGGAGGGCGGGCACCAGCGCGCCGCCGAGAGGAAGACGAGTGAACCGGTGATCAGTTTTAGGCGATCGGCGATCGGTTACTGCCGTGTCGCAGTTACCGATGACCGTTCACCGAAACCGATCACCTGTCCCTATTTCACCCGCTCCAGCTTCACGTTCGTGCGATACTCGCGCCCCGCCTTCGCCTGGGGGCGGCCGTCCAGCTGGACGACGTCGGCGGTGAAGTCCCAGCGGCCCTCGTGCACGCTCGCATCCACGCCGTACGCGTCCACGGGGACGCCATCCTCCTCGAACGCACGGATCCGCGCGAGATCGAACCCTCCGGAGACGACGATCTTCACGTCGCCGAACCCCTCCGCATCGAGGGCGTTCCGCACGTTCCACACGAGCGGCGGGTTGACCCCCGTCGGTCGGAACGCGCCCATCTGCGGGATGACCGAGCGGTCCACCATGAGCTCCGCCGTGTCGAGCCGGACGCCCCACAGTCGCTCCTCGAGCGCGCGCGCCACGGCGAGGCTGGTCGCCACGCAGTCGTTCGCATAGTCCACGAGGGCGATGATCTGCGCCTCGGAGGGGGTCACGGCTGCGACCGCGCGCGTCGCTGCCACTGTGTCACCGTCATACGCCGCGATCAAACTATGCGGGACCGTGCCCACGCCGCGCTTGCCGGTGAGCGCGCCCAGCGCATCGGTGGAGACCGCCGCCGCCCCCGCGACGTGTGCGCTCAGCCCGTCGCCGGGCTGGAGCAGTGGGTAATCGTTCCGTGCGCCGAAGTAGAACACGGGCTTGGGGCGCGCCGCATCGACGAGCGTGCGGAGGTTGGTGCAGATGCGCGTGCGCCGAGCCACCGTGCCGAGGATCAGCGTCTCGAGGTGCGCGAAGCCCGCATAGTCGCCCTCGACGACCATCACGGTGTCCCACGGCTCGATCCGGTCACCCTCGTAGAGCGCGTGCACCTCGAGCGCGGCGAAATCGTCGCTGCACAGCTTGAGCAGCGCGACGGCTTCGTCGATCCCGCCGATCCAGCCGCCGCGCTTCGCCGACAGCTGCCAGGTGACGCGCGCGGTGCGCCCCTCGGCGCGCAACGCGGCGCGGCTGCTGTTGAAGTAGGCGTCGCTGAAGAAGCCGGCGCGGATCTGCTCGACCGGCAGCGCGAACTGGGCCGGATCGATCCGCTTGCGTCGTCGTGCGGCCATCGGTGGCGGGCGCTATCGCGCGGCGGGCGCCGCGGCGGTGGACTGCGGCTGCGTCATCGTCTCGGGATTGAGCGCACGGTCCAGCTCCTCGCGCGTCATGAGGCCACGCGACAGGACGAGCTCGTACACGCCGCGGCCGCTCGCCAGCGCCTCGCGAGCGATCTCGGTGGCGGTGTCGTAGCCGAGCACCGGCACGAGCGCCGTGATGATCCCCACGGAACGCTCGACGAACTGACGCATCCGGTCGGGATTGGCCGAGATACCCTCGACACACCGCTCGCGGAGCACGACGCAGGCGTTGGTGAGCGAGAAGATGCCGGCGAGCAGCCGGAAAGCGATCACCGGCTCGAACACGTTGAGCTGCAGCTGGCCCGCTTCGGCGGCGATCGTCACGGTCAGGTCGCCCCCGATGACGTCGAAGCACACCTGGTTCACGACCTCGGGGATCACCGGATTCACCTTGCCGGGCATGATCGACGAGCCGGGCTGCATGGCGGGGAGATCGATCTCGCCCAGGCCGGCGCGCGGCCCCGACGCCAGGAGCCGCAGGTCGTTGCAGATCTTGGAGAGCTTCACCGCACACCGTTTCAACACGCCGCTCAACTGCACGAACGCTCCGGTGTCGGCGGTCGCCTCGACAAGGTCGGGGGCGGTGATCAGCTCGAGCTTCGTGATGCGCGAGAGATGCTTGCGCACCGCTTCGGCGTAGCCGGCGGGCGCCGTGATCCCCGTGCCGATCGCCGTCGCACCCATGTTGATCTCGCGGATCAGGGCCTGTGCCTCCTCGAGGCGCTGCACGTCCTCGAGCATGGTGTGCCCGAACGCGGTGAACTCCTGCCCGAGCGTCATCGGCACCGCGTCCTGGAGCTGGGTGCGGCCCATCTTGATGAACGGCGAGAACTCGTCGCCCTTGGCGAGGAACGCGGCGGCGAGCTCGCTCATCGCGCGGCGGAGCTCCTCGATCTGCGAGTGCAGCGCCAGCTTCATCGCCGTCGGGTAGACGTCGTTGGTGGACTGGCTGAGGTTGACGTGGTTGTTCGGGTGGACGAACTGATACTCGCCGCGCGCGCGCCCCGAGAGCTCGAGCGCGCGGTTGGCGATGACCTCGTTCGCGTTCATGTTCGTCGACGTACCGGCACCGCCCTGGATCATGTCGACGATGAAGTGCTCGTGGTGCCGGCCGCCGCGGATCTCGCGCGCCGCGCGCGCGATGAGATCGGCGGTCTCCTGGGGAAGGAGCCCGAGCTCGGCGTTCGCCAGCGCGGCGGCCTCCTTCACCGCGGCGAGCGCCTCGATGAGCGAGGTGAACTCGCGCAGCGGCACGCCGGTGATCGGGAAGTTCTCGAGCGCGCGAAGCGTCTGCACGCCGTAGAGCGCGTCGTCGGGCACCTCGCGCTCGCCGAGGAGGTCGTGCTCCACGCGCACGTGCCGGCCCCCGAACCCCAGCGCGCGTCCGCGGCCGACCATCGTGGCGTCCACCGCGGAGAGCCGCTGCGAGATCGCACGCGCCGCGCGGCCGACGAGCGCCGCATACAGCGTCGGCGTCTCGCGGATCATCTCGGCGACCTGCTCGCGCGAGATCTCCAGCACCGAGGTGTCGGTGAGCGCCCGCGCGGTCGTTCCGTGCGTCGAGTCGTCGAGGAGGAGCCCTTCGCCCACGCCCTCGCCGGCGCCAAGGGTGGCGAGTCGGATGGGCCGGCCGTTGATCTGTTTCTCGATCGCCACCGCACCACTCACGACGATCGCGAGGAGCGTTCGCTCGGTGCCCTCGGTGAAGAGCAGGGCATCGCACTCGTACTCCGCCGGCTTGACGAGCCGTGACAGCTGATGGAGGGCGGTGTCGGTGAGACCTTCGAGGAAGGAAAGGCTGCGGAGCTGTTCGCGGATCGTCGTGGACATGGGGAGCGAAAACTAACCGCGGGGAAAAGAAGAGCGGGGCGTCCCAGGCTGAGCCCGGTACGCCCCGCTCCCGAAGTGCGGCGCTGCCCTATTGGACCTGCACGGAGCCGGTCATGGTGGGGTGGAACCCGCAGTGATACGTGTACGTGCCGGCGGCGGTGGGCATGACGAGCCCCTGCGCGGCGCCCGCCGCGACGGTGTTCGAAGGAGGCACGGCCGAGTTGTCAAAGATGACGCTGTGATTGGTCGCGTCCTGATTGGTCCAGGTCACGGTCGCTCCCGAGCTCACTTTGATCGCCGCCGGAGTAAACGCCAGGTTCTTCATGTCGACCGCGGTCGTGGCGACGGCCCCCGTCCCGCCCGGGTTGTTGCCACCCGTATTGGTGCCCCCCGTGGTGCCGGGACCCGTGGCGTCGGAACCGCCGCCGCCGCAGGCCAGCAGCGCGACGAGGGGGAGGATGATCAGAGGTGAGCGCATCGTCGATACTCCTGAGGCTTGGGTCCACGCATGTCGCGCCACAGGGGCGAGGGACACGCGACGCTCGGCGCATGGCCGGCGAGGGTAGCTATGCAAGTCAATGATTGGCGCGTGCAGTATCTGGCGACACGGCGCCCGTCGAGCGGAGGCCGTTTCTCGCCACCTACTGCCTCCCGGAGCGGAGCCGGCTGCTGGTCGCGCCCTTCAGAAGGGCAGACGGTACGACAGCGCCGGCTATTCCCGCGATGGGGCGCCGGAAGACGACAGGGGCGCAGGCCGTGCTCGGCCTGCGCCCCTGCGATCAGCGAAATCCGGCCGTCGCGTCGCTAGCTCGCTGTAGCCAGCGTGACGCCGTGCGTCCGCCCGGATGCCAGGCGGACGGGGGGTGGCGACGGCGGCGTGGGCCGCGCCTCGGCGCCGAGCTTCAGGTTCGCCACCAGCTTGGAGAGCCGGTCGGCGGCCGTAGCGAGGGTGCCCGCCGCCGCGGCGATCTCCTGCGTGCTGGCGCTCTGTTCCTGGCTCGATGCGGCGACCTGCTCCATCGCCGCCGCGAACGTTTCCGTGCCCGACGCGAGCGATTCCAGGCGTTGGGTCATCTCGACGACCAGCTTCGCGGTGTCGGCCGAGGTCTGCTCGACCGTCGCCGTCCAGGCCTCGGCTTCGACCACGGCCATCTCGATCTCGGTGAACGAGTCGCCGGCGCGTGCCGTCGCGCCGCGCACTTCCTCGGCGGTGGAGACCGCGCGGGCGGCCGATTCGCGCGACTGCTGGATCGCCGAGAGCACGCCGGTCACGATCTCCTCGGTGCGCTCGGCCGCATCGGACGACATGGCCGCCAGGCGCCGCACTTCGCTCGCCACGACGGCGAAGCCTTCGCCGTGCTCGCCGGCGCGCGCTGCTTCCATCGCGGCGTTGAGCGCCAGCAGCTTGGACTGGCGGGCCAGCTTGCGAACGAGGCCGACGAAGGAGCGAATCTCCTCGGAGGCGGCGCCGAGCGATTCGATCGCCTGCGCGCTGGCGAGGACGTCGTTCCCGAGGACGCTCAGCGACTGGGCGCTGGCGTCCAGCCCAGCGCGATTCTCCAGCGCCAGCTCGCGCAGCGACGTGTTGCGCGCCGAGCCGCCGCGCGCGCCGTCGTCGAGCGTGGTGGCGAGCTCCTTCAGGGCCGACGCCGTCTGCGCGAGGGAGCTGATGGATTCCGCCATGCTGGTCGCCTGGGCCGAGAGGTCGCTCGCGGTGTTCGCGATCTCCCCTGCCGTCGCCGCCATCTCCTCGGAGCCGGCAGTGATCTCCGACGACATCAGGCTCGTCTCGCTCGCCGAGGTGGCGAGCGCCTGGGCGAGGCGGCGGAGCTCAAGGAGCATCGCGCCGACGGCGCGCCCGAGCCGGCCGATCTCGTCGTCGGAGGACGAATGCACGATCTCGATCGAGAAGTCGCCAGCGGCCACCGCCTCTGCGGCGACGGCGAGCTCGGTGGCCGGTCCCGAGATGCGACGGGCGAGGAACTGGTGTACGGCGAGGAGCAGGCCGAGGAGGACGACCAGCAGCACCGCGACGACGCCGATGAGCGCCATCCGCGTCGTGCGATACGGGGAGGAGAGTGCGGCGGAGGATTGGTGGGCAACGACGCGCCACCGCCCGTGGTTGACGGCGGTGCCGACCACCCGTTCCGATCCGGCGTCGAAGATGGCGGAGAGGCCGTCCGATTCGCTCCGCTGGCTGTTGATGCCGCTGAGGACGTGCCCCAGGGCGGACGAATCGGAGCTGAGCACGATGCGGTTCGTGCTGTCGACGACGTCGATGCGCATCCCGTCGGAGGCCTTCTCGAGCGCCGTCACGAGTGGAGTGGCGTGGAACGCGAGCGTGAGCACGCCGAGGCGGGTGCTTCCGTCCTTCACGACGGCGGCGACGTTGATGATCGACTTGTGCAGGGTGGAGTCGTAGAGCGTGCTCGTGGCGAGACCGTCCTGCCACGCCGATTGCCAGAAGGTCGCGGCGCCCTGGGAGAAGTCGGCGGTGCGGCGGGTGGTCAGGACGTTGAAGCCATGCCCCTCGGTGATCGTGACTTCGGCGGCGTCGAGCCGCGGGAGCACGCCGACGAGGAACGCGCGCGCGGTGCCGCCCGCCTGGAGCGAGCGCTCGGCGGAGAAGCGCTGCTCGAGCTCGGGGGAGGGCGTCTCGGCAAGGTGTAGCGCTGCCGCGCGAGCTCCCCCCTCCTGGGCCGCCGCGACGACGGCGGGCGCGAGGGCGAGGACTTCCACCTGTCGCTCGCGGTCGGCCAGGGACTGATCGATGAGGATCTGGGCGCGCTGGGCGGCGCCATCGAGCCGTGCCTCGGCCTCGCGCCGCATGAAGCGGTCGAGGGCGAGGTCGGCGCCCCACGCCAGAACGAGGATGAGTGCCGTACCGCCGAGGCCCGCTCCGAGGAGGAATCGGCGCTGGAGGGACGAGGCCGAACGGACGACCGAGTTGTGCGCGTTGGAGATCGACGACATTGAGAATGTCCCGAGCCGGAGGAGCGACGAGAGTGGTCGAGGCGAGCGCGCGAGACGCGTGCTTGATAGCCCCTCCCACCCTGCTAAATTGCGATCACAGACCCACTTCCGCCTTGCAGGCGTCGAGCTTCGTCCTGCCCGAGGTCCGCACGCCGAGCCGTCACGACATGACCGAGTTTGCACCGACCCAGCCCGTTGGCGAGCAACCGGCTGGCTACGACCCTGCCGCCGTCGAGCGGCGGTGGCAGGCGCGCTGGGAGACCGAAGCCACCAACGTGGCCGACCTGTCCTCCGGCGCGCGGCCCTTCTACGCGTTGATGATGTTCCCGTATCCGAGCGCGGAGGGGCTCCACGTGGGCAACCTCTTCGCGTTCACCGGGAACGACATCTATGGACGATTCCAGCGGCTGAAGGGGCACACGGTCTTCGAGCCAATGGGCTACGACGCCTTTGGCATCCACTCGGAGAACTTCGCCCTCAAGGTGGGGGTGCATCCGAGTGAGCTGATTCCGCGGAACATCGACAACTTCCGGCGGCAGCTGAAGCGCGCCGGCCTGATGGTCGACTGGACGCACGAGCTGTCGACCACGGATCCGCGCTACTACAAGTGGACGCAGTGGGTCTTTCTGCAGCTGTACAAGCAGAAGCTGGCCTACAAGAAGAAGGCGGCGGTGAACTGGTGCCCGTTCGACAAGACCGTCCTCGCGAACGAGCAGGTCGTGGGCGGCGTCTGCGAGCGGTGCGGTACGGCAGTGGAGCAGCGCTTCCTGGAGCAGTGGTTCTTCCGGATCACCGACTACGCCGGGCGGCTGCTGGCCAACCTGGACAAGCTGGACTGGTCCGAGAGCACGCTGACGGCGCAGCGGAACTGGATCGGCAAGTCGGAAGGGGCAGAGATCGTCTTCCCGGTGCAGGACGTGATGGCGTACGCCGGCAGCGCGACGGTCAATGAAGGCATGTCCGGCGAGACCACGGCCTCGGCGCTCGAGATCAAGGTGTTCACGACGCGTCCGGATACGCTGTTCGGGGCGACGTACCTCGTGCTGGCGCCGGAGCATCCGCTGGTGTCGCAGATCGTCGCCGACGAGCAGCGCCAGGCGGTGGAGGCGTACGTCGCGCGCGCGGCGAAACAGGATCTCGTGGCGCGGAAGACGTCGAAGGAGAAGACGGGCGCGTTCACGGGCGCGTACGCGACCAACCCAGCGACCGGGCAGCCGATCCCGATCTGGATCGCCGACTACGTGCTGATGGAGTACGGCACCGGGGCGATCATGGCGGTGCCCGGCCACGACGAGCGCGACTTCGAGTTCGCGCGCGAGTACGATCTCCCGATCGTTCGCGTGGTGGCGGGCGCCGGCCAGTCGGCCGACACGCCGCTCGACGCGGCGTTCGCCGAGACGGAAGGGTGCGTGCTGGTGAACTCGTCGCACTTCGACGGGCTCACCGTCGAGGACGCGCGCATGGCGATCGTCACGGAGCTCGCGGCGCACCATGCGGCGAAGCCGGTGGTGAACTACCGGCTGCACGACTGGTGCATCTCGCGCCAGCGCTACTGGGGGCCGCCGATCCCGATCATCTACTGCGACACGTGCGGCGTGGTGCCCGTGCCGGAGTCGCAGCTGCCGGTCGTGCTGCCGGACATCGAGGACTTCCGGCCGGACGACTCAGGCGTGAGCCCGCTGGCGCGGCACGAGGAGTGGTACCACACGCCGTGCCCGCAGTGCGGCAAGCGCGCGCGGCGCGAGACGGACGTGAGCGACACCTTCCTCGACAGTGCGTGGTACTTCCTGCGCTACCCGAGCTCGGATCGTGACGACGTCCCGTTCGACGAGGAGCTGACGAAGCGCTGGCTACCGGTCACGAGCTACATCGGCGGGAACGAGCACGCCGTGCTGCACCTGCTGTACTCACGGTTCGTGACGATGGTGCTCAAGGACGCCGGGTTCATCGACTTCGAGGAGCCGTTCGCGCGCTTCCGCGCGCACGGCATGATCGTGCGCGAGGGCGCGAAGATGTCGAAGAGCCGCGGCAACGTCGTGAACCCCGACCAGTACATCGACGAGTGGGGCGCGGATGCCTTCCGCACCTACCTGATGTTCCTGGGTCCGTTCGAGGAAGGGGGCGACTTCCGCGACAAGGGGATCTCTGGGGTAAAGCGGTTCCTCGACCGGCTCTGGAAGTCGGTGCACGACGCGCGGCGCGACGGCGCGGCGGACGCGGAGGTCGCGCGCAAGCTGCACCAGACCATCAAGAAGGTGGGCGAGGACGTCCCGCGGCTGAGCTACAACACGGCGATCGCGGCGATGATGGAGTACATGAACACGCTGCGCGCCGGAGAGCGCGTGCCGCACGTCGACGAGGTGCGTCCACTCGTGCAGCTCGCGAGCCCGTTCGCGCCGCACATCGCCGAGGAGCTCTGGTCCGTGCTCGGCGAGGGACGCAGCATCTTCGATTCGGGGTGGCCGAACTACGACGAGGCGCTCGTCGCGGAGGACAGTGTGACGATGGCCGTGCAGGTGAACGGCAAGACGCGCGGTACGATCAGCGTGTCGAAGACGGCGTCGCAGGACGAGGCGATGGCGGCCGCGCTCGCGGAGCCCAACGTCGCGAAGTTCGTGACGGGCGCGGTGAAGCGCGTGATCTTCGTGCCGGGAAGGATGCTGAACGTGCTGGTTTGAGCGGGGATGCGGGGATGGGGTGATGCGGAACGACACGGCCTCGGGAGGCGGAAGCTCCCCGAGGCCGTGCCGCATTCCCGCATCCCCGTATCCCCGCAAATCAGAACTTGACGCCCACGCTCAGCGGCAGCGTCAGCAACGGCTTTCCCGACGAGAGCATGACGTGCATGCGCGCTTCGGCGGTCGCCCAGAAGCCCGTGAGCGGGAATCCCAGTCCGCCGCCGAAGTTGAAGCCGGGATGGGTGCCTTCGCCGCTCGCGTTGTAGATCGCGATGCCGCCGGTGAGGTAGGTCTGCGTCGGCGCCTGCTGCACCTGATACATCACCGTGGGGCCGATGGCGAACAGGTTGACGCTCTTCCCCGCCGTGCGGCCGCTCTTGAGCGCGAAGCGCTGGAACATCCCCTCGCCGCGCAGGGCGTAGGGCTGGTTCGGCACGGCGTACTCGACGAACCCCTCGAGCCCGTAGCCCGCCGTGTGATCGTCGGAGAGCCGGCCGGCCGGAACGACGATCCCCCCGGAGATGCCGTACAGCGGATAGTAGGTGGGGACCGACGCGGGCGTGGCGGGCGAGCTGGCGTTCGGGCCCGACTGGGCGGCCGCGGGCGCGGCGAGCGCGAGGGCGAGCGCGAGAGACGCGAGTGCAGAGCGGTGGCGCATTGTGGGGAGGGTGTTGAGACGAGAGGCGGGAATCGGGCTGGAGCAGCCGATCGGAACGAGAGGCGGGGGATGGGCGGTTAGAGGAGCCGCCCGATCCATTCTCCAACGTAGTAGCCGACGACCGCTACGCCGAGTCCGACGACGAACATGTCCATTCCGGAGCGGAAGACACTTCGGCCGGTGAAGACGGACCGAGCCGCGCCGACGAGCCAGTGCGAGAGCATCGAGACCACGAACGACACGACGACCGCGGTCGGGCCGGACAGGAAGAAGAAGGGAAGAACCGGGATCAATGCGCCGATCGCCGTCGCGAGTCCCGTGATCCACGCTTCGCGGAAGGGCGAAGTACCCGACTCGGCGATCCCGAGTTCCTCCTGGACCTGTTCGGCAAGCATGCGTTCCGGATCGGCCATGACCTGCGTGGCGATGCGATGGGCCGAATCGCGGTCCATTCCCTTCGCCTCGTAGATGAGCGCGAGCTCATCGCGCTCGATCTCCGGCATGAGCGCGATCTCGTCGCGCTCCATCGCGATCTCGTGGGCGTTCACCTCGCGCTCGCTCTGCGCGGCGAGGTAGCCGCTGGAGCCCATGGAGAGCGCGTCGGCGATGAGGCCGGACACCCCGGCGACGATGACCGAGTGGTACTGCGCGGTCCCGGTCGCACCGAGCACGCCCGCGACGAGGCCGAAGTTGGCGGTGAGGCCGTCGTTGAAGCCGTAGACGACGTTCCGCAGGAATCCGCCGGCCCCGGTACGATGCCATGGTTCTCCGCTGCGGCCGGCGATCGCATTGAGCGTCGACGCGTGTTCCGCTGACTCGCGCGCAAGAGTGAGCGCCTCGTCGCGACCGTCCACGCCGGTGCGCATGGAACGGTGCATGTCGAGGTAGCCCTTCACCTCGCGCCCTTCCTCGGCGAGGAGCATGGGCAGGAGAAAGCCCGGCCCGAAGCGGTTGCCAAGGAAGGCGAGGAGGCGCGTGCGTGCGGTGGGCCGGTGCGGGCCGGGCCGCCGTCCGTGCTGCGCCAGCAGGTCGGCCCAGACCTGCACGTGTCTGTCCTCGACTTCGGCGAGCCGCTGGTAGACGTCGCGCTTCGACAGGTCCTGCTCCGCCGCCGCAAGGAGGCGGTAGAGGAACGCGGCGTCTGCCTCGTCCTGCCAGTGATGCGTGAACTGGTCGAGATCGGGCGTGCCGGACGGCTCGGTGCTCGTGCGTGCCATACGGGGAAATATGACAGGTGCGGCGTCCGCATGGGGGCGGCCATGGCGTCGGAAACCCTTTGGCGAGGGTGCAGTGTCACAGGGATGTACCGACTCAACCGTATCGAGGATCACATGAGACACCCACACCTGCTTGCGGCTGGCGCCGTGATGGCCGTTGCCGCGAGCGCCGGCGCACAGACGCGGACTCCGGCTCCGGATCCGAGCCCGCGCGCATACATCGCCGGTGACCGCTTCGACGTCGCGCCGCGCGCCGCGCTCGGCATCAACACGTCGTCGACCGGAACGCTGCGCGACACCCTCGGCCTGCTCGTGAGCTCCGTCGTACGTGGCGGCCCCGCCGAGAAGGCCGGGCTCGAGGAGGGCAACCGCATCGCGTCGATCAATGGCGTCAACCTGCGCTCGACGAAGGTGGATCTCGAGGATTACGAGAGCGCCGGCACGTTGAATCGCCGGCTGGTGCGCGAGCTGGAAAAGGTGAAGCCGGGCCAGGAGGTCGATCTGCGCGTGTATCGCGGTGGACGCACCGAAGCGCTGAAGGTGCGCACGGTCAGCTCCGATTCACTCTTCCCGACCAGGATGGTGCGCCGGTTCTCGCGCTCGGACTTCGAGGATCGTCCCGCGCTCGGCATCGGGCTGGGGAGCACGGGAAGCCGGCGCGACACGCTGGGCGTGCTCGTGATGAGCGTGGTCGATTCCAGCCCGGCGGCGCGCGCGGGGCTGGAAGAGGGGAACCGCATCGCGGCGATCAACGGCGTGAACCTGCGCGTCGCGCACGAGGATGCGGATGATCCCGGCGTCGGCGGTGCGAAGGCGGAGCGGCTGCACCGCGAGGTATCGCAGCTCAAGGTCGGCGACAACGTGACGCTGCGCGTCTACGCGAGCGGACAGTGGCGCGACGTGACGATGAAGGTGGTGCGTGCGGGCGATCTCCCACGGTCGCGGCGCTCGATGTACTTCGGCGACATGATGATGCCTCCGATGCCGGCCATGCCCGCCATGCCGTCGATGCCCGCGGTTCCGCCGATGCCGCCGAGCGGGCGGATGTACCGCGCCGCACCGATCGAGTTCGAGCTCGGCCCGGAGATTCGGGAACAGCTGGAGGGTGTTCGGGTGAAGCTCGATGAGATGCGTCCCGAGATCGAGCGCATCAAGGGCGAGCTGCCTCGGTTGATGGAGAAGATTCCAGATGTGCGTGTGAAGCTGGATTGGGGGACGACGACGATCTGAGGGCGGAGATGAGGTGATGCGGGGATGAGGGGACGCGGACGTACGAACGGCCTCGGGAAGCTCATTGCTCCCGAGGCCGTTCCGCATCACCGCATCCCCGCATCTCCACATCCCCTCAATAGGCCGCCCCCAACAACAGCGCATTCAGCACCAACCGGTCGAGCGAGCGCCACCAGCCGCGGAACATCGGCTCGTTCGTGAAGAGCACGACGTGGCCGCCGCCGGTGGGCTCGTCGATCAGAAGCGACGTGCCGCGCAGCAGGCGCTCGGTGTTGTTGGGCCAGGTGAAGCCGGCGCGGATCAGCGGACCGGTTGAGGGAAAGACCGCGACGTTCGCGCCCTCCTTCGAAGGGCGGAGGAAGAGATCGCCCTGCAGGAGCACGGTGAGGCGCGGTGCGTCGTAGCCCGCCGTCAGCCAGTGTGTCCGGTCGAGCAGGACATCGGCGTGAATGCCTGGCACCGACTCCGGGGTGTTCGGGCTCGTCGAGCTGCTCTGATACGGGACGAGCTCTTCGGCGAGACGATCGGCGGCGATGGAGTTGGCGGCCGCCGTGGTCGCCCTTCGCGGTGCTGTGGGGGTACTCGCCGCGGCGGGGGTCGCGGCGGGCGACTCCGGCCGCGGCTCGGCGTCGGCGACGCGGCGCGCCGTGGTGAGCCCGACGTTCTCGTCGGCTGCCCACTCCGTGGCGCCGCCCATGGTGACGAGCGTGCCGCCCGCGCGCACCCACGTCTTCAACCGCTCGACGGCCTCCTTCGACACGCGCGACGTGTAGCTCCCCGACGGAAGCAGGATCGCGGTGAAGCGCGACAGGTCGCCGCCGAGCTGGCTCATGGCGATCGGTGTGAAGCGGATCCCGTAGCGGCGCTCGAGGGTGAACCAGATCGCGCCGTACGACGTCTGCGACACCCCTTCGTCGGCGACGATCGCGATCTCCGGGGTGGGGATGGCCACCATCGATTCGGAGCCGATGCCGTACTGGCCCGCTCCCGCCTGCGCCGAGCTCACGCCGACGACGTCCACGCCGCTCTCGCGCGCGAGCGCGTCGATGCGGGAGCCGAGCGACGAGTCGTTGCGCGCGACGTGCGCGACGTAGGTTCCGCGTGGCCAGTGCCGTCCGCCGGCGTCGATCGATTCCGTCGACACCGAGACGCGATAGCCCTCGCTGAGCAGGTGGTAGAGCAGCCGAGGCGCGCCGTTGCGCTCGGGGCCGAAGAGGTAGGCCGAGGTGGCTCCGCGGCCGGCGACGATGCCGCCGCCGACGTCCACCGAGAGCAGCTCGCCGCCGACGCGACGCGGTTGCTGGCGCGCCTGGGGCAGCGCCGGCTCTTCGGCCGGCAGCGAGAGCAGGTCTCCCGCCGGTGTGCCGGCGTCGTCGGTCCAGTAGCTCTCGACGCCGAAGGCGACCGGAAGCGACCACGCGGTCACGTCGTAGAACTCGTAGCCCTCCGACTCGGCGCGCTTTCCGCGGCGGCGGTTCCGCTCGAACTTTTCTATTTGGGTACGGGTGAAGGTGGGGTCGAGGACGGACGCCGGCTCGAGGATCGCGCGCGCGACCTTGCCCTGCGGCTGCGCGAGATCGACGACGTAGGTGCCAGCGTCGAAGCGACGCGTGGAGACGGCGTCGTCGGCGTAGGCGTGCGCTCGCGACGCGGAGAAGGGCGCCGTCGCGCGGCGCACCTCGATGCCGGCGCGGAGCAGGGCGCTCACGAGCTCCGCGGCGCGCCCCGGATCGCGGCCCGGCACGATCACGATGCGCCGCATCGCGCCGGTGCTGCCGTCGCGAATCGCCTGGCGGCGAAAGGCGAGGTAGTCGCGCACGCGCTCACTCGCATGCGACGCGGTGGCGTCGATCGTGGCGAGCGAGGCGACGAAGTGCTTCGCGATGCCGTCGCGCAGCGAGACGAGCGTGCCGTCGGGGCGGCGCCAGAGCACGCCGCGGTGACCGCCGCCGTCGGTCTCGAACGTCATGCCGATCGCGCCGTTGAGCGACGGCCAGGTGTCGTAATAGCCCGGGTAGTACAGGTCGTAGACGTCGCGCGAGAAATAGAGCCACCCGTAGCGATCGAAGGCGGCGGCATTCGCGCGGCCGAACAGGTCGAGCCACTTCCCGGGATCGCCGACGATGTTCGCGTTGACGGGGCGCGCCGCGGGTGGGAAGAAAAAGGTCGAGACGTGACCGTGCAGGTCGGCCGCGACCATCGGGTGCCACTCGAGCATCATCCGCATGATCCCCTGCACCTCGCGCTGTGTCGAGGCGATGAGATCGCGGTTCATGTCGAAGCGATAGTGATTGAACCGGCCGTACACGCTCCACGGCTCGTCGTGCTCCTGGGCGCGCGGATCCGGTGAGCCGACGCTGACCGAGTTGTACCAGACGGTGAAGCGCTCGTGTCCGTCGGGATTGGAGCTCGGGTTGATGACGACGATGGTGTTGCGCAGCGTGGCGAGGGTGGCCGGCTCCTCGCTGGCGGCGAGCTGATAGAGGAGCTGCATGCACGCCTCGAAGCCCGGCGACTCGTCGCCGTGCACCGAGCCGGAGATCCACACCACCGGCGGCGTGCGTGCCGCGATCGCGTCGAGCTCGGCGGGCGTGCCGGTGCGCGGATCGGCGAGCCGATCGAGGTCGCGGCGGATGTCGTCCAGCCGCGCGATGTTCTCCGGCGACGACACGATGTACAGCCGCATCGGGCGGCGCTCGTAGGTCGTCGTGAACTCCTCGACGCGCACGCGGTCCTTCGCCGCGTTGGCGATGGCGAGCAGTACGCGCTCCTGGGCCGCGTACTGCGTGTTCGCCTCGCCGATCGCATAGCCGAGGAGGGACTCGGGGCGTGGGACACCGGGGCGGTAGGGGCCGCGGTCGTAGAAGGAGAACCGTGCGTCGTCGCGCTGCGCGGCCCGCTGGGCCGGCGCGGTGACGGGTATCGCCGCCGCGAGCACCAGGGCGGCGGCGATGCGCCGGAACGCGGCCCGCGTGATTGTCGTGTTCAGCGTGCCTCCTCCATCAGGAAGCTGGGTCGTGTGCTCCAGCCGAATGCGCATGGATGCGCCTCCGACCGAACCTAGTGGCCGCCCCGGATGGGAGGAAGAAGTCGCGCGTGACGGTCGCAACGACACGCTCGAACCCGTCCAAACCATCGCCAAGCCCGCGGCTGTCTCATCGCAGCAGCGGCATCCGCGATCCCCTGAAACCGGCAAACGTCCGCGTCGCGCGCGTGCCGACCGGACGACAAGGAGACATCCGATGAACCCCACGGCGGTATTTTTCCTGATCGCGTTCGGAATACCATGGATCGGCTGGTCCGTGATCGCGGTGGCCGGGGATCATCTGACGGTCCTGCAGCGGACGATGCTCTTCTATACCGGCGACGCCTGTTCGATCGCCGGCGTCGTCGCCACCTATGTCCAGGGCGGAACGACTGGCCTGAAGCAGCTCTGGCAGCGTTGCCGCCAGCTGCAGGCACCGCCGTGGCTGTGGCTCTTCATGATCGTCGTGCCGCTGGCCATTGCTCTGGCGTCCGTCCAGGTCTGGGGACTCGAGCCGGGTCACGTCGTCGGCAGCCCGTCATTGCTCGCGTTCTTCACCACCCCCGCGCTCTTCAGGAGTCTGTTGAGCGGCCCATTGGGTGAGGAGGTGGGATGGCGCGGATTTCTGCTACCCAAATTGCTGACGAAGTTCAGTCCACTCGTCGCAAGCGTGGTGCTCGGCGTGATCTGGGGCTTCTGGCATCTGCCGCTCTACATTCACTCCATATTCGCCACGGTGCCCGGCGCGACGGGATTCATCCTCACGACGATCTGCTACTCGATCATCATGACGATGCTCTACAACTACAGCCGCGGCAGTGTGTTCATCGCGGTCGCATTCCACTGGTTCGCCAACACGATTCCGAATGCGGTATTCCACATGTACGGAAACGTCTACTGGCCGCTCGTCGCGAACCAGATCATCGTGGGCTACTGCATCGTGACGCTCATCGTCGTGCTCGTGTTCGGGAAAGAGCTGCGACGCGAGGCGCGGGCGGCACCAGCAATCGCGTGAGGGCAGGGACGATCCTGGTCGGTCCCGAATGCACGAACGCCCACCGGATCCGGTGGGCGTTCGTGTTTCTTCGCTGCGCGGTGTTACGCGCTGGCGACCGCCGAGTGCCGGCGCGTTCCGGTCGACGCCGCGTTGCGGAGGTGCCGGTCGATCGACGCGGCCGCGTCGCGTCCCTCGCGGATCGCCCACACGATGAGCGAGGCGCCGCGGCGCATGTCGCCCGCCGCGAACACGCCGGGGATGTTCGTGCGGTACTGTGCGTCGGTCGACACCGCACCGCGCGGGGAGATCGTCACGCCGAGGTCGGAGAGCAACCCTTCCTCGCGCACCCCCGTGAATCCCATCGCCAGCAGCACGATGTCGGCATCGAGGGTGAATCCACTGCCGCTGACCTCGACGAACTGCGGGCCGTTGGCGCCCTGCTGGAGGTCGACACGCACCGCGTGCAGCTTCTGCACCCGGCGGCCTTCGCCCGACAACTCGGTCGTTGAGACGCTCCAGTCGCGCTGCGCGCCTTCCTCGTGCGCGTGGCTGGTGCGCAGCTTCATCGGCCACTGCGGCCACGGCGTGGACGCCGCGCGTTCCTTCGGCGGCTCCGGGAGCAGCTCGAACTGCGTCACCTCGGTCGCGCCCTGCCGATGGGCGGTGCCGATGCAGTCGGAGCCGGTGTCGCCGCCGCCGATGACGACGACGCGCTTGCCACCGGCCCAGATCGCGCTCGCGTCGCCGATCGCGTCGCCGGCGACGCGGCGGTTCTGCTGGGTGAGGTAGTCCATGGCGAGGTGCACGCCGCCCAGCTCGCGGCCAGGCACGCGCAGGTCGCGCGCCTTCTGCGCGCCGCCGGCGAGCAGCACGGCGTCGAACTCGTCGCGCAGCTGGGTGACGTGGAGATCGCGGCCGACCTCGACGTTCGTCTCGAAGTGCACGCCCTCGGCCTCCATCTGGCGGAGGCGGAGCTCGAGTACTTCCTTCTCCAGCTTGAAGTCGGGGATGCCGTAACGGAGCAATCCACCGATGCGATCGTCCTTCTCGAACACGACGACGGCGTGGCCAAGACGGCGCAGCTGCTGCGCCGCGGCGAGCCCCGCGGGGCCGGAGCCGATGATCGCGACGCGGAAGCCGGAGTCGGGCGCGCCGGCGGACGGCACGACCCAACCCTCGGAGAACGACTTGTCGGCGATCGCCTGCTCGATGTTGCGGATCGCGACGGGCTGCTCGATCAGGCCGAGCACGCACGCCGACTCACAGGGCGCCGGGCAGAGGCGCCCCGTCAGCTCGGGGAAGTTGTTCGTCGCGTGCAGCGCGAGCGACGCATCCTTCCAGCGACCCTGCTGGACGAACGCGTTCCACTCCGGGATGACGTTCTGGACGGGGCAGCCGGTGTCGCCCTGACAGAAGGGCACGCCGCAATCCATGCAGCGTGCACCCTGCGTCCGGAAATGCTCATCCGGCGCCGGTACGTAGAACTCCCGCCAGTCCTTCGTTCGCTCCTGCACCGGCCTCCGCACTGGCTCGGCGCGCCTGATCGTGAGGAACCCGCGTGGATCTCCCGTTCCCGCCATCGTTCTTGACCTCCGTGAGTCGCTCCCGTTCCCGCGCCTCGAGCGCCTTCCTGTATTCGATCGGCATCACCCGCACGAACTTCGGCAGCATCGCGTCCCAGTTGGCCAGCACGCGCCGCGCACGAGCGCTGCCCGTGTAGCGCGCGTGGCGGCTGATGAGCTTCTTGAGCAGCGCGACGTCCGCTTCTTCCTCCACCGGCTCGAGCGCGACCATGCTCGAGTTGCAGCGGCGCTCGAACTTGCCGTCCAGGTTGAGCACGAACGCCACGCCGCCGCTCATCCCCGCCGCGAAGTTGCGTCCCGTCTTGCCGAGCACGACGACGACACCGCCCGTCATGTACTCGCAGCCGTGGTCCCCGACCCCTTCGACCACCGCGGTGGCGCCACTGTTCCGGACGGCGAATCGCTCGCCCGCCACGCCATTGAGGTACGCGTCGCCGGACGTGGCGCCATACAGCGCCACGTTGCCAACGAGAATGGCCTCGGCGGGATCGAAGCGCGACACCTTGGGCGGGAAGACGACGATGCGTCCGCCGCTCAGCCCCTTGCCCATGTAGTCGTTCGCTTCGCCCTCGAGGGTGAGGCTGACGCCCTTCGCCAGCCATGCACCGAAGCTCTGCCCCGCCGCACCGGTGAAGTTGAACCGGATCGTGCCGTCGGGGAGGCCGCCAGGCCCGTAACGCTTCACCAGCTCGCCCGAGAGCATCGCGCCCACGGTGCGGTTCGCGTTCTTGATGGCGAATGCGCCGCGCACGGCACGCTTGCGCTCGAGCGCCGGCTCGGACGCCTCGATGAGCTGCCGGTCGAGCACGTGCTCGATCGGATGATGCTGCGTGGTGACCTGATGCGTCGCGACCGTGGACGCGACCTTGGGCCGGTGGAGCAGCGCCTTGAGGTCGAGCGTGCACGCCTTCCAGTGGCTCGACAGGTCGCGCTGCTTGAGCAGGTCGGCGCGGCCCACGAGCTCTTCGATGCTCCGCACGCCGAGCTGCGCCATGATGCGGCGCGCCTCTTCGGCGACGAAGAAGAAGTAGTTGATGACGTGCTCGGGTTGGCCCGTGAACTTCGCGCGGAGCACCGGATCCTGCGTCGCCACCCCGACGGGGCAGGTGTTCAGGTGGCACTTCCGCATCATGATGCACCCTTCGACGATGAGCGGCGCGGTGGCGAAGCCGAACTCCTCGGCGCCGAGTGCCGCGGCGACGACGACGTCGCGGCCCGTCTTGAGCTGGCCGTCCGTCTGGAGCCGCACGCGGCCGCGCAGATCGTTCTGCACGAGCGCCTGCTGCGTCTCGGCGAGGCCGAGCTCCCAGGGCACGCCGGCGTGCTTGATCGACGAGAGCGGCGACGCACCCGTGCCGCCCGAGTCACCCGAGATGAGAATGATGTCGGCGCGCGCCTTGGCGACGCCCGCGGCAATGGTTCCCACGCCGACCTCGGAGACCAGCTTCACCGAGACGAGCGCCTTCGGGTTCACGTTCTTCAGGTCGAAGATCAGCTGCGCCAGATCCTCGATGCTGTAGATGTCGTGGTGGGGCGGGGGCGAGATGAGCGTCACTCCGGGGATGGAGTAGCGCGTCTTCGCGATCACCGGATCGACCTTGTGGCCGGGCAGCTGGCCGCCTTCGCCGGGCTTCGCGCCCTGCGCCATCTTGATCTGCAGCTCGCGCGCGCTGACGAGGTACTCCGTCGTCACGCCGAAGCGCGCCGACGCGACCTGCTTGATCGCGCTGCCACGCTCGTTGTTGTAGCGGTCGGGGGTCTCACCGCCCTCGCCGCTGTTGCTGCGGCCGCCGATGCGGTTCATCGCGACGGCGAGCGTCTCGTGCGCTTCCGCGCTGAGCGAGCCGAACGACATGGCACCTGTCGCGAAGCGCTTCACGATCTCGGATGCCGGCTCGACCTCCTCGATCGGCACGGGCGTGGTGCCTTCGACGAACTCGAGCAACCCGCGCAGCGTCGCCGGACGATTCCGCTCGTCGTTCACGAGGCGCGAGAACTCCTCGTACGTCTTCGGATCGTTCGTCCGCGTCGCCTGCTGGAGCGTCGAGATCGTGAGCGGATTCCAGTTGTGGTGCTCGCCCTGGCTCCGGTAGTGGTAGTTGCTGCCGAAGTCGAGGCGGCCGGGCAGGGGCACGTCGCCGAAGGCGACGCGATGACGGCGCAGCGTCTCTTCCGCCACCTGCGCGATCTCGATCCCGCCGACGCGCGATGCGGTGCCGGTGAAGTAGCGCTCGATGAGGCGAGGGCCCAGGCCGATCGCCTCGAACACCTGCGCGCCGCAGTACGACTGGATCGTGGAGATCCCCATCTTGGAGATCACCTTGAGCAGTCCCTTCTCGGCGGCCTTGATGTACTTCGCTTCCGCCGTCGGCTCGTCCACCGAGGGCGGCAGGTTGCCCGAGCGCACGAGCCCGACGAGCGACTCGAGCGCGAGGTACGGGTTGATCGTTCCCGCGCCGTAGCCAATGAGCAGGGCGAAGTGCGACACGTCGCGCGCGTCGCCCGTCTCGACGATGATGCCGACCTCGGTGCGCAGACCTTCGCGCACGAGGTGGTGGTGCACCGCCGCGGTCGCGAGCAGCGAGGGGATCGGCGCCCAGTCGGCGTCGACGCCGCGGTCGCTGATGACGAGCATCGTGTTCCCCTCGTGCACCGCCTGCGACGCGCGCCGGCAGAGTGACTCGAGGGCGAGGTGCAGCCCGCGCGCCCCGCCGGCGGCGGGGAAGAGCGCGCGCAGCGTGGTGCAGCGGAAGTGCGGGTCACCCTCGCGCTCGCCGACCGACCGGATCTTGTCGAGCTGCGCGCTCGTGAGGATGGGGCCGCGCACGCGGATGCGCCGCGCGTGCTCGGGACGCTCGCCCAGCACGTTCGTGCGCGGACCGATGTTCACCGAGAGCGACATGACGAGCTGCTCGCGGATCGGATCGATCGGCGGGTTGGTGACCTGCGCGAAGAGCTGCTTGAAGTAGCCGTAGAGGAGCTGCGGCTCCTGCGACAGCACGGCGAGCGGCGTGTCGGTGCCCATCGAGCCGATCGGCTCCTCGCCGGTGACGGCCATCGGCGTGAGCACCATGGACAGCTCTTCCTGCGTGTAGCCGAAGGCCGTCTGATGCTGGAGCAGCGTCTCGGGGTCGGGCTGCGCGACGCTGATCGGCTCGGGCAGCTCGTCGAGTCCGACGCGGTTGGCCGTGACCCACGCGCGGTACGGGCGCCGTGCGGCGAGGTCGCGCTTGATCTCCTCGTCCTCGATCACGCGGCCGCGCACCGTGTCGACGATGAACATGCGGCCCGGCTTGATGCGGCCCTTGGACACCACACGCTCGGCCGGCACGTCGAGCGCGCCCGCCTCGGAAGCGAGGACGACGAAATCGTCGTCCGTCACCACGTAGCGCGCGGGGCGAAGGCCGTTGCGATCGAGCGTACCGCCGATCATGCGGCCGTCGGTGAAGGCGACGAGCGCGGGACCGTCCCACGGCTCCATCATCGTGGAGTGGTACTCGCAGAACCCGCGGCGATCGAGGTTCATGTGCGGGTTGCCTTCCCACGCCTCGGGGACGAGCATCGCCACGGCGTGCGGGAGCGACCGGCCGCCGCGCACGAGGAACTCGAGCGCGTTGTCGAGGCACATCGAGTCCGACTGTCCGTCGGCGATGATCGGATAGAGCTTGTGCAGGTCGTCGCCGAAGAGGCGCGACTGCATCGACGCCTCACGGACGCGCATCCAGTTCAGGTTGCCGCGCAGCGTGTTGATCTCGCCGTTGTGGCAGAGGAAGCGGTACGGATGCGCGCGCGACCAGGTTGGGAGCGTGTTCGTGGAGAAGCGCGAGTGCACGAGCGCGAGGGCGCTCGAGAAGTCGGGTGCGCTGAGGTCGGGATAGAAGTAGGGGAGCTGCTCGGGCATGAGCATCCCCTTGTACACGACCGTGCGCGACGAGAGGCTGACGACGTAGAAGCCGCCACGCGTGCCGATCGCGTTCTCGGCCTGGCGGCGGATGACGTACAGCTTCCGCTCGAACGCCTTCTTCTCCGTGTTCTTGCCACGCGCGATGAACACCTGCCGGAAGACCGGGGCGGCGTCGCGCGCCACCGGGCCGATCGCGGCCAGGTCGGCGGGGACGTCGCGCCAGCCGATCACGTGCTGGCCTTCCTCCTCGACGATGTTCTCGAGCAGGAGCTCGCAGGCGCGCCGTTCGCCGGCGTCGGTCGGGAGGAAGAGCATGCCGACCGCGTAGCCGCCGGGCCGCGGCAGCTCCATGCCGAGCTGGGCGCACTCGCGGCGGAAGAACTCGTGCGGCAGCTGCACGACGATGCCGGCACCGTCACCGGAGCACGGGTCGCAGCCGACCGCGCCGCGGTGGGCGAGATTCTCGAGCAGCTGGAGTCCCTGGCGTACGATCTGATGGGACGGCGTGCCGCGGACGTGAGCGACGAATCCCACGCCGCACGCGTCGCGCTCATCCCGCTTCGGATCGTACAGGCCCTGCTGCTCAGTCAGTCCGTCGTCCATGTCCAGGCGCTCCCTGCGTCTGTGCGCGGCTCACTTACGAAGAAGCCCCTCCTAACCGCTGGTCAGGAGGGGCCGTTGCACCATTCGGTACCCGCTAGCTCCTAACCCCTCGATTCCTCGCGCGAAATGGCGGCCTTGCGATTCGGCAAGGTCGTCGGAATGGCGGCGATAATCGATACCAGGGAAGAGCGCATTTTCGGTCGGTCGTGGCGGATCGCTCGCGGACGAAACTGCGAGGTGGCGCGCTCACTCAGAGTATGACCTCCGGGGGGCGCTGTCAAGGATTTCTCGGGCTCGGTTGGGTAACGCGGCGATGCGAGGGTGCGGGGATGAGGGGATGCGAACTACCGGGGAGAGACCTCGAGTCGATTGCCAACGACACGAACAATGACGTGAGTGAGGTCGGCTACGATGAGCGCCGCCGGCTCCAGCTCCTCCGCCTGATGGGTCGTGGCGAGGCCGAGCAGCTGCATGCCGGCGGCGCGTGCCGCAGCGGCGCCGGCGGGGGCGTCCTCCACCACCAGGCAGTCGGCGGGGGCGAAGCCCAGTTCGGCCGCCCCTTTAAGGTAGGCCTCCGGGTCGGGCTTGCCCCGGCTGATCGACTCGGCGGTGACCATCACCCGCGGGATCGGGACGCCGGCGGCGACCAGACGAGCCGTCGCCACCGGCCGCAGCCCCGAGGTGACGATCGCCCACCGGTCGGCTGGGAGCGCGCTCACGAGTGCCCGTGCACCCGGGATCTCAACAACGTCGGCGTTGTCGGTCGTCTCGTCGGCGACGAGGGTGGCGAGCTCGGACTCGGCGTCCAGCTCGGGGCGGACCGACCGGATGGTGTCGATGGCCCGGCGGCCGTGGACGCGCGGCAGGAGCCACTCGGGCTCGAGGCCGACGCGCCGGGCCCAGGCGCTCCACGCTCGGTTGACGCTGGGAGTGGAGTCGGCGAGGACGCCGTCGAGGTCGAAGAGAATGGCAGCGGCGATCAGCGGCATGGCGCGCAATCTAGCGCCAGCCACTAGTTGCTCTTCGGGATCCTCGCCTCGCTCATCACGCGCCACTCTCCGCGCACGCGCGCGACGCGATAGGCCCGTTCGAACGAGAGCAGCTCCGCCGGCTCCTTCGGCGTGTGACGGTAGCGGGTTGCCGCGAGATAGACCTGAACGGAATCCTTCCCGGTGCCCAGGCCGAGGATCTCGGAGAAGCGGACGACGTAGCCCGACATCGGAGCAGGGCAGAGCGGCACCGACTTGGCGGCGTCGCGCGGCGTCTGGCAGGTGCCGCGAATGGTGCCCTGCTGCTTCATGCGCGCGATCAGCGCCGGCGCGACCGACGCACCCCCCTCGCGGCCGGCCGATCGCGGCAGGTACACCGGATCGATCAGGAGCGAGAGGTCAGGACTCGGAGTGAACGCCGCGTTGACGGCGGCCGAGTTGATCGCCGCCTGTTGCGGCAACTCGAGGGGCGCGACGGTGAGGCCGGGACCCCGCACGGCGGGAACGCCGTCATCGGAGCCGCAGGCGAGCAGCGCGAGGGAGAGCAGCGCGCTCGGCGGACCCCGTCGTATGAGGGACATGGGCGAAGCTCGGTTGGCGGGAGTCAGAACTCGATCTGCGCGCCGAGCTCGACGACGCGATTCGACGGGATCTGGAAGAATTCCGTGGCGGAGCGCGCGTTGCGCGACATGAGGGCGAACAGCTTCTTCCGCCACCGGTGCATCCTGGCGTGGCCGGTGAGGACGAGCCGCTCTCGGCCGAGGTAATACGACGTCTCCATCGGCGGGATGCGGACCCCCTGTGCCGCGACGCGGGCGAGCACTTCCGGAATGTTCGGCGACTGCATGAAGCCGAAGGTCGCCACGACGCGGACGAATCCGTGGCCAAGCTGCTCGAGGGTGACGCTGCGCTCGGCGGGAACCTCCGGAATGCCGCGCGTCGTCACGCTGAGCAGCACGACCGTCTCGTGAAGCACCTTGTTGTGCTTCAGGTGGTGCAGCAGGACGACGGGCACGCCTTCCTTGCTCGACGTCATGAACACGGCCGTCCCCTTCACGCGCACGGGGGGGTTGCGCTCGATGCCGCCGAGGAAGAGGTCGAGGGGAAGCGCGCCTGCATCCTGGATCGCGCCGAGCTGCATGCGGCCGCGCTTCCAGGTGCTCATGAGCACGTAGACCCCGATCGCCATCAGGATCGGCACCCACCCACCGTGCTCGATCTTGACGAGGTTCGCGAGTAGGAAGGACAGATCGATGATGAGGAATCCGACCACGATCGCCGCGACGTGGACCCGCGACCAGCCCCAGCGTGAGCGCGCGACGACGGCGAAGAGGAGCGAGGTGATGGCCATCGTGCCCGTGACGGCGATGCCGTACGCGGCACTCAACGCGCTCGAGTTCCTGAAGTAGAGCACCAGCACCAGGCAGCCGACCATCAACGCCTTGTTGACCTCGGGAATGAAGATCTGCCCCGCCTCGTGCTTGGAGGTGTGGACGATCTGCATGCGCGGCGAGTAGCCGAGCTGCACGCTCTGCTGCGTGAGGGAGAACGCTCCCGAGATGAGCGCCTGCGACGCGACGACGGCGGCGGCGGTGGCGATGACGAGGAGCGCGACCTGGAACGCCGGCGGGGCGAGCAGATAGAATGGGTTGCTCGCCGCCGCGGAATTGCCGAGCAGCAGCGCACCCTGGCCGAAGTAGTTCAGGAGGAGCGCGGGGAGCACGACGCTGAACCACGCGAGGCGGATCGGGCGCTTCCCGAAGTGTCCCATGTCGGCATAGAGCGCTTCACCTCCCGTGACGCAGAGGACGACCGCGCCGAGGGTGAGGAAGCCGGCGAGTCCATGCGCGGCGAAGAAGCTGACGCCGTGCAATGGATTGAGCGCCGCCAGCACCTCGGGATTCTGCGCAACGGCCCGCGTGCCGAGGGTGGCGATCGTGACGAACCAGGCGAGCATCAGCGGGCCGAACGCGGTGCCCACGCGCGCCGTCCCGAAGCGCTGCACCATGAACAGCGCGAACAGGATGATGACCGTGATCGGCACGACGATGTGGCTGAGCGCCGGCGTGCTGACCTGGAGACCTTCCACCGCGCTCAGCACGGAGATCGCCGGCGTGATGACTCCGTCGCCGTACAGCAGCGCGGCGCCGAAGAGTCCGAGCGAGATGAGCAACAGCCGGCGCTTGCGGTCCTCGGCGCGCTGCCGGTGCTGCAGCAGGAGAGCGAGGAGGGCCAGGATGCCGCCCTCGCCCCGGTTGTCCGCGCGCAGGATGAAGACGATGTACTTGACGCTGACGACGAGGATGAGCGACCAGGTGATCAGCGAGAGGACGCCGACGACGTTCTCGGGAGTCGGCGTGATGCCGTACTCCGGCCGGAAGCATTCGCGAAGGGCGTACAGCGGGCTCGTACCGATGTCGCCGTAGACGACGCCGAGCGCTGTCAGGGTGAGGACACCGAGGCGCCGGCCGGTCGGGGCGGGGTGCTGCGCCTCGTGATCGAGCTCGGTGACGGTTAACGAATGAACCGACATGCAGGTGGGTGGACGTACGGAAGGGCCGGAAAGAGATCTCTCCGGCCCTCCTCAAACATACCCTGCCGCGCGTCGAGGGGTCAGCGGGGGAGGTCCTGGATCTCCTTGGCGGCCCGCTTCAGGATCTCGCTCACTTGCTTGAGCACTTCGGGCTTTCCGACCGATTCGGAGGCGAGCCGGTAGGTGGCTCGGCCGACGTCGCGAAAGGCGACGTGGATCTCGTTCATCGGCTCGTCGAGGAAGTGGCCGACCAGCTTGCCAATGCGGTCGAAGATGTTGTCGACCGTTTCCTGGTTCTCGGCGAGATGGGCGCGGCCGGCGTCGGTGATCTCGTAGACCTTCTTCCCCTCCTCGCCGGGGATGACCCGGGCGTAGCCGAGGTCCTCGAGGAGCTGGAGGGTCGGGTAGACCGCCCCGGGGCTCGGCGCGTAGGCGCCGCCGAACTTCTCTTCCAGCGCCTTGATGATCTCGTAGCCGTGACGGGGCTTCTCCTCGAGGAGGCGGAGGACGACGTAGCGCAGGTCGCCCTGCTCGAACATGCGTCCCGAGCGCCATCGACCGCGTCCGCGTCCTTCGGCGCCGAAGACGCCGCTCATGAAGTTGGCGTCCCACCCCCACTTGGCGCGTGCGCCCGGTGGCATGTGCCCCTGCCAGGGCCGATCGTAGCAGTGTCCGAACATGTAGTCCTCCGCTGCGGGGCAGCGATATATCGTGTGAAGCAAAGATATATCTAAGATGTATCTTTGGAAAGGGCGCGTGGGGCGTGAAGTTAGTCGGTTCACGGTTTGTCGGTTTCTACGGCCGGCCTCGGGTAGCTCCTGCGTCCCGAGGCCGGCCGTCAACCGTTCACCGAATAACCGCTAACCATCAGTTCGCCATTGAGAACTTTCCTCAAAAACGGGCACATCGCTTGCTTTCCCTACGGTTCCCAGAACGACCTTCCTACTTCAACGAGGATTTGACACCATGGCGGACGATCTCGGCAGGGATGGCCTCGAGAACCAGGTCAAGGGTGCAGCCAAGGAAGCCGGTGGCAAGCTGCGCAACGCGGCCGGCGGCCTGACCGGCGACACGAGCGAACAGCTCAAGGGGAAGGCCAGGGAGATGGAGGGAAAAGCCCAACGGCACGTCGGCGAGGCCGAACAGGACCTCGATCCCGATACCTGAGCAGTCAGGACCTCCATCATGTGAACGGGGCGGGCGCCGATGGCGCCCGCCCCGTTCATCATTTCTTCACGTCGCGATCAGGATTCCTTCATGCGCCGTTGAGCGACTCTTCATGTCCCGGTTCACGAACGTTAATGCGGCCGTCACGAAGGGCTAAGAGTCGAGTGGTATCGTCGCCCGCGAAGTCGTTTTCACGACCAACCACGGGAGAGGCACCATGCTCAACGTCCTGCTGGAATCGAAGGCGCAGCACACACGCCGGTTCGGCGGCACGCTCGCGAGCGCGCTGATTCACGGAGCGATCATCACGGCGGCGGTACTGCTCACCGTGCAGCCGCCGCGAGTTCTCACCAAGGACGAGCCGCCTCACGGAGATCTCATCTTCCGGACGCCCGTCACTCACGCACCAACCGAACAGCGGCCGGCCACACCGCGGCAGCCCACGCAGCAGCCGGCCACGCCAACCATCAAGATCCCGCCGATGGACGCGATTTCCACGACGACCCAGTCGGTGGAGACCCAGGTGGCGCCGATCGGACAAGGCGATCTGGCAGTCGGACCGGTAACTCAGATCGTGACTGAGGGGCCCCCAGGCACGGGCGCTCCCGCCGGCAACAACGAGGCGATCGACGTGCGCCTCGTCGAGAAGCCGCCGCGGGTGCTCCACTCCGAGAATCCGCACTTCCCCGAGGCACTCCGCGCGCGCGGTCAGGGCGGGCGCATCGTCGTCCAGTTCGTCGTCGACACACTTGGCCGCGCCGAGATGAGCGAGTTCAAGGTCGTGGACGCGACCGATGCGCAGCTCGCCGACCCCGTGCGCGCCGTCCTGCCGCGATTCCGCTTCACGCCGGGCGAAGCCGGAGGTCGCAAGGTGCGCACGATGGTGGCGCTGCCGTTCGACTTCACGCTGGTGCGGTGAGCGCCATGGCGACCACTCCACGTCCGGTGCGATTCGCACCCGCGCTCAGCAACGAGATCAACGTCACGCCGATGATCGACGTCCTGCTCGTGCTCCTGATTCAATCGTCCTCGAGATCTCGGCGGACGGGTCGTACGCGATCAATCAGAAGCAGCTGTCGCACGACGCGCTCGCTGCGCGCATCCACGAGATCTACGACGCGCGGCCGGAAAAGGTCTTGTTCGTGAAGGGCGACGGCCACGTACGCTACGGCGACATCGTGGCGGCGATGGATGTGGCTCGCGGGGCGGGAGTTCGGGTGCTCGCCTTACCGGGGGCTCAGATTTCCGGGATGAGGCTGTGAGTTCGTGAAGCAAAGGGGTCAGAGTCGCGTTTGACTCTGACCCCGTGTACTCTGACCCCGTTGGGGGGTTACTCGTAGCGCAGGGCGACGATGGGGTCGAGGCTGGCGGCGCGGCGCGCGGGCCAGACGCCGAACAGGACGCCAACGACGGCGGAGAACACGAACGCAGCGGCGATCGCCAGTGGGGAGATGATCGTGTTCCACTGGAAGAAGGCGCTCATCGCCGTCGCGCCTCCACTGCCGACGAGCGCACCGATGAGGCCACCGAGAAGGCAGAGCACCACGGCCTCGATGAGGAACTGGAGCAGGATGTTCGCCCTCGTCGCTCCGAGTGCTTTCCGGATGCCGATCTCGCGCGTCCGCTCCGTGACGGAGACGAGCATGATGTTCATGATCCCGATGCCGCCGACGAGGAGCGACACGGCGGCGATGCCGCTGAGCAGGTAAGTGAAGACCTGCGTCGTCTCGCCGAGGGTGTTGAGGAAGTCGGCCTGGCTGCGGATCATGAAGTCGTCCGGCTTGTTCTGCGTCAGCCGATGCTCGCGACGCAGCACGCGCTGAATGTCGGCCATCGCGTCGGGAATCTTGTCCTCCGACTGGGCGAGGACGCTGACCGAGCGGAGGCGATCGGAGCCGAACAGGCGGAAGCGGCCCGTGGTGATCGGCACGAGGACCTGATCGTCGGGGTTGCCGAACGGCGTCGCCTGGCCCTTGGACTTGAGCACGCCGACAACGAGGAACTGAATTCCGCGGATGCGGACGTTTTCTCCGACGATCGCGTCGGGTGAGTTGATGCCGAGCGCCTCGAGCACGGTCGGCCCGAGCACGGCGACGCGCTGACGGCCCTCGTCCTCGGCGCGCGAGAACATCCGCCCCGCCGCGAGCTCGTACTTCCGCACCTCGAGGTAGTTCGCCGTGGTGCCAACGATCGAGGTGTTGGTATTGAGCGACTGATACTGCACCTGGAGCCGCGAGTTCATCTCGGGCTGCACGGCGGTGA
>JAEKKK010000246.1 GCA_019510405.1 Gemmatimonadota bacterium
TGGTGTAGTGTCCCATGTCACGACTCATCGCTCACCCCGTTCCACTCCCCATGGCCACGAATGCTTCGACGAGTGCCGATGCCCGCCTGATCCAGGACGTCAGCCGCCAGGTGGCGCTGCGCGTCGTTGGCCAGGAATACATGATCGACCGGCTGCTGATCAGCATCCTCACCGGCGGCCACGTGCTGCTCGAGGGCGTACCGGGCCTTGCCAAGACGCTGACGGTGCGCACGCTGGCCGAGACGATCTCCACGACCTTCTCGCGCATCCAGTTCACCCCGGACCTGCTTCCCGCCGACGTGATCGGAACGCAGATCTACGATCAGTCCACGGGGAAGTTCATGGTGAAGAAGGGGCCGATCTTCGCCAACATCATCCTCGCCGACGAGATCAACCGTGCGCCGGCCAAGGTGCAGGCCGCGCTGCTCGAGGCGATGCAGGAGAAGCAGGTCACGATCGGCGGCACGACGTACAAGCTCGAGGAGCCGTTTCTCGTGCTCGCGACGCAGAACCCGATCGAGCAGGAGGGCACCTACGCGCTGCCCGAAGCGCAGGTCGATCGGTTCATGCTCAAGCTGCACGTCGGCTATCCGTCGCGCGATGAGGAGCGGGAGATCATGCGCCGCATGGCCGGCGGCCACGCGATCGACGTGCGCAACGTCGCGTCGCCTGAAGCGATCCTCGAGGCGCGCGGACGGATCGCCGACCTGTACATGGACGACCGCATCGTCGACTACATCGTCGACATCGTGCACGCGACGCGCGAGCCGGCCGCGGCGGGACTCAAGGACCTCGTCCCGCTGATTGAATTCGGCGCCTCGCCCCGCGCGACGATCGCGCTCGCCCAGGCGTCGCGCGCGCACGCTTTCCTGCGCGGCCGGTCGTTCGTCACGCCGGACGACATCAAGGCGATCGCGCCGGACGTCCTCCGCCACCGCGTGCTCACCACCTATGAGGCCGAGGCCGAGGAGGTGACGAGCGACGAGATCGTCCGCCGCGTCCTCGCGACAGTCGAGAGCCCGTGAACGCGACGCCGGGCGTCTCGCCCGAGGTACTCCGGCAGGTCAAGCTGCTCGAGCTCCAGACGCGCGGGCTCGTCAACTCCCTCTTCACGGGCGAGTACCGCTCGGTGTTCAAGGGACAGGGGATGGAGTTCGCCGAGGTGCGTGAGTACCAGGCCGGCGACGAGGTCCGCTCGATCGACTGGAACGTGACGGCGCGCATGGGGCGGCCGTTCGTGAAGCGCTACATCGAGGAGCGCGAGCTCACCGTCATGCTGGCCGTGGACCTCTCGGGCTCCGAGCGGTTCGGCACGCGCGGCCGCTTCAAGAGCGAGCTGGCGAGCGAGCTGGCGGCGGTGCTGGCGATGTCGGCGATCCGGAACAACGATCGCGTCGGCGCCGTGCTGTTCACCGACCGCATCGAGCACGTCGTGCCGCCGCGCAAGGGGCGGCGGCACGCGCTGCGCCTGATGCGCGACCTGCTCGTCTTCGAGCCCGTGGGGACGCGCACCGACCTGCCGGCCGCGCTCGAGTTCACCGGGAAGATGGTGGCGCACAAGTCGATCATCTTCGTCGTGTCGGATTTCCAGGCGCCCGATCTCGAGCATCCGCTCAAGCTGCTCGCGCAGCGGCACGACGTCATCGCCGTGACGGTGGATGATCCGAGCGAGCAGACCCTTCCCGACATCGGCCTCGCGCGATTCGTCGATCCGGAGACCGGCGATACGATCGACATCGACACGAGCGACCCGGACGTGCGGCGTCGCTTCGGGGAGGCGGTGGAGGAGGAGATCACCACGCGCCGCCGGCTGCTGCGCCGCCTCGCCATCGACGAGATCCCCGTCCATACCGACGGCAGCATCGTCGAGCCGTTGATCCGCTTCTTCCGTGCGCGCGAGACGCGCGCTCGCCGGCGATGAGCATGCCGCGCGCGCTCTGGCTCGCGCTGCTCGCGCTCGGCCCGTCTGCGCTCGGCGCGCAGGCGCGCGACTCGACGCGCGTGTCGACATCGGCGTCGTCGACGATCACGGTGCAGGCGGGTGCCGTCGTGGATCACGACACCGTCACGATCGGCGACGTCGTGCGGCTCACGGTGCGCGTCCGTGCGCCGCTCGGCGCCACGGTGAACTTTCCCACCGGACTCGATTCGCTCTCGGCCGTGCAGGCGCTCGAGCCGCCGATGGTGAACGACGGCACCGATTCGAGTGTCGTCGATCGCATCGCCGTGTATCGCCTCGCCGCGTGGGACATCGGCCGTCAGCCGATCAAGCTGAGCGACGTCGTCGTGCAGTCGGACGACGGCGATCGGCGCGTCGCGCTCGGGCTGCCCGTGCTGTTCGTGAAGAGCGTGCTGCCGGCGGACACCGCGCTGCGCATTCCCAAGCCGGTGCGCGCGCTGCTCGCCGTGCGGCCGCCGATCCCATGGTGGTGGTGGGCGCTCGCCGCGCTCGCCGTGCTGCTCATCGGACTGGGGATCTGGTGGTGGCGCCGCCGGCGCCGCCGGGCGGCCGGCGCGACGGGCGATCCGTTCGCCGACGCCGAAGCCGCATTCGTCCGCATCGAGCGGTTGAAGCTCCCCGAAGCGGGAGAGCCCGGGCGACACGCTGCCCTCATGACGGACGTCGTGCGCCGCTATCTCGCCGGCCGGCATCCGTCCGCATCGCTCGCCCACACGACCGGTGAGCTGCTCGGCGCGATCCGCGGCGTCGGGACCGTGCCGTTCGATCAGCTCCGCCGCCTGCTCGACGAGGTCGATCCCGTGAAGTTCGCCGCCGTGCCGGTGACGGCGCAGCGCGCGCGGGAGCTCGGCGACCTGGCGAAGTCCATCGTGCGCGAGGAGCACACGCGTGCTGCGGCGCTCGAAGCACCGAAGCAGGAGGCCGCGTGAGCGACCTGAGCGCCCTGGAGTTCGCGTCGCCCTGGTGGCTGCTGCTCCTCCTGCTGCTGCCGGCGTGGTGGTTGCTGGCCCGGCGACGCGCGCCGGCGGCGATCGTCTTCTCGCGCGTCGGCGTGCTCGCGCGCGGCCCGCGCGCCGGGCGTGGGTTGGCGCGCACGATCGCGCTCCTGCGCAACCTCGCCCTCGCGAGCGGCATCGTCGCCCTGGCGCGTCCGCGTGCGGGTGCGCACGCGGTGACGTCCACCTCGGAAGGGATCAACATCGTCATCGCGTTCGACATCTCGAGCTCGATGCTCGCGCAGGACTTCCAGCCGCAGAATCGGCTCGAGGTGGCGCGCGACAAGATCAAGTCGTTCGTGAGAATGCGGTCGAGCGACCGGATCGGCGTCATCGCGTTCTCGGGCGAGGCGCTGACGCAGGTGCCCCTCACGACCGACTATCCCGTCGTCCAGGCAGCGCTCGACAACCTCCAGCCGGGCCAGCTCGAGGACGGCACGGCGATCGGTACGGCGATCGCCACGGCGGCCAACAGGCTGCGCGATGCACCCGGTAAGTCGAAGGTGATGATCCTGCTCACCGACGGCGTGAACAACCGCGGCTCGATCGACCCGCGCACGGCGGCGAAAGCGGCGTCGCAGTTCGGCATCCGCATCTATGGCATCGGCGTCGGCACGGAGGGGATGGCGCCCGTGCCGGTGGGGCGCGGCCTGTTCGGGCTGCGCTACGAGATGCAGAAGGTGGAGATCGACGACGCCCTGCTCACCGACATCGCGAACGCGACGGGCGGCCGCTACTTCCGCGCCCGCGATCCCGCCGCGCTCCAGCGCATCACCGAGCAGATCGACGCGCTCGAGCGCGCGCCGGTGCGAAGCCGCACCTACGTGCGCTACGCGGAGCTCTTTCGCTGGCCGCTTTCGCTCATGCTGATCGCCCTCGCCTGCGAGCTGCTGCTCGTCGCGTGGAAGGGGCCGCTGCCATGACGCCGCTGCTCGCCTTGCTGTACGACGCCATCGAGCAGCCGTGGCTGCTGATCCTCGCGATCGTGCTGCCGGTGATGTTCGTCGTTCTGCTGCGCCGAGCACGCGCGCGACGCACGACGCGTCTCGCGCGGCTGGGAACGGTGGACATGATTCGCCGGCTCGTCCCCGCGACAGTGTTCAGCGTCAGCGGTGGGTGGCGCGCGGTCCGGCTCGGCGCCGCCGCGCTGTGCGCCGCCATCGCCCTCGCCGGCCCGCGCTGGGGGGTGGAGCGTGCGACCGTCCGCTCGTCCGGCGTGGACATGGTGCTCGCCGTCGACGCGTCGCTCTCGATGCTCGCGACCGACGAGCGGCCCAACCGGCTCGAGCAGGTGAAGCAGGAGATTCGTCGATTGCGGGCGCTGAGCCCCGGGGATCGCGTCGGCCTGCTCGCGTTCGCCGGCCGCAGCTACGTGCTGTCGCCGATCACCGTCGACGGTGGAGCGCTCGACCTCTTTCTCGACAACCTCGACCCGAGCGTGGTGGGGCAGGCGGGCAGCTCCATCGCGCAGACGATTGCGCAGGGAACGAGCCTGCTCGCGCTCACGAAGAGTGGCGCCGATCGTGCGCTCGTCATCCTGAGTGACGGCGAAGCGTTCGAGCCGCAGGACGAGATCGCGACCGCGGCACGGCGCGCGAAGGAGGCGGGGGTCAGTCTGGTCACGGTCGGCTTCGGCACGACGCAAGGCTCGACGATCCCGGTGGAAAACGGTGGACGCGTGACGGAGAAGCACGACGAGAACGGACAGATCGTCGTCTCGCACTACAAGCCGGACGTGTTGCAGGCCGCCGCGACGGCGGCGCAGGGGACGTTCATCCCCGCCGAAGCGACGGACAAGGCGGCGCGGATCAAGAGCGCGCTGGCTCGGCTGCGCACGCAGTCGCGCAACGCGCTCGGCGGTGAGGATCGCACGCCCCGTTACCAGTGGTTCCTGCTGCCGGCGATTCTCCTCCTCTGGCTCGACACCATCCTCGCCGGCAGGCGCGGGCGTCGGCGGCGAGCCGTGGCCGCGGCGGAGACCGCGGTCGCCGCATCGATCCTGCTGCTCTTCCTGACGGCCTGCGGCGGCTCGCAGGCGGCGGTGGACGCCACCGCGGCGTACAAGGCGAAAGACTATCGCCGAGCCGCAGCGCTGTTCGCGCAGGTCGCACGCGACGAGAAGTCGCCGGGCGCGCTGTACAACTACGGGACGGCGCTCATCGCGGCGGAGTCGTTGCCGCCGGCGGCGGAGATTCTCGATCGCGCGGCCGAGCGCGCGGACTCCGAAGTGCGCTATCGCGCCCGATTCAATGCGGGCTACTCGCATCTCGTCCGAGGGCTCGTCAAGGGACCGGCCGCCACGTCGGATTCGGCGGGGAACGAGCGCGATCAGGCACTCGCGAGTTACCGGAAGGTGCTGATCCAGCGACCGGGCGACCTCGACGCGAAGTGGAACTACGAGCTGGCGCTGCGCACGCAGAGGGGCGGCGGTGGGGGAGGGGGCGGCTCGTCGGACGCGTCGAAAGCACCGGCGAAGAACGAGCCCAAGCCGCAGCCGACGCTCGCCCAGCGGCAGGCGGAGCAGCTCCTGGGCAGCGCCGAGCGCGAGGAACGCGAGGTACAGAGCAAGAAGCAGCAGCAGAACCGCCCGGAGCCACCACCAGGCGGCAAGGATTGGTGAGGCGGGCGTGTTGATCGGCCTCGCGCTCCTCGCACAGCTGGCCATCACGGCGCAGAGCCCGGACACGGCGACGGCGTGTCTCCCGCTCAGGCTCACCGTCGCGGCCCGCGCCGCGGGAGGTACCGCACCGACGCTCGAGCTGCCACGCGGTCCTGGGATCCAGCTCCTCCGCTGGCACGTGAGCTCGCGCGTCGAGCAGGACGGCGCGGGACGTTCGAGTGCCGTCACCGAAGGCACCGCCGACATCGCGATCTCGCCGGTAGGACGCGTCACGCTTCCGCCGTTCGTCGCGACACTCGATGGCAGGCGAGCAGTCTCCAATGCGATGGCCGTCAACGTGCGCGATCCGATCGATCCGCCGGCCGTCGTGCTCGTGATGGCGCGGCTCGACGATGCGCACGGCGGCTCCACGCTCGACTCGCTCGTCGTCGGTCAGCAGGTGGACTACACCGTCGACGTGCTCCTGAACGAGACCGCGCGCGGGCGGCTGCGTCGCAACCCGACCTTCTTTCCTCCCGAGATGGCGTCGGTGCTCGCCTACGACGTCGACATCCCGCGCGGACCGCCGCATGGACGGCGTTGCTTCGAGACGCTGAGCTATCGCCGCGCGCTGTTCCCACTCTTCCCGGGGCGCGTCGCAATCCCGCCCGCCGTGCTCACGTACTCGCTGCCGCTGTCCTCGTCCTTCTTCTCGCGCGAGGAGAGCTTCGAGCTGCGATCGGACAGCGTGCGCTTCGTCGCCGTCGAGCCGCCCACGGCGGGGCGGCCGGCGGATTTCGCCGGCGCGGTCGGGACGCTGCGGATCAGCGCGCGCACCGAGTCGCCGACCAGTCGCGTCGGCGACGCGGTCGTGCTCACGGTGCGCGTCAATGCGGTCGGCAACGTGAAGCTGCTGCCGCGCCCCACCATCGAGCTGTCGTGGGCGTCGCTCACGCCGGGCGACGAGCGCGTCGAGATCGATTCGGCGGCGAGCCGGATCAGCGGCACGAAGGAGTTCGATTGGATCATCACCCCGCGCGTCGCGGGCACGCAGGTGATCCCGAGCATCCGCTACCCGTACTACGATCCGGTGCTCGGTCGGTACGCCGTCATCGAGACGTCGCCGATCCCCATCTCCGTCGCACCCGGGTCACTCGCGTCGAGCGACACGGCGACGGGGCCGCATCTTCCGATCCGCGTCGTCCTGCGCGACGAGCGACGGACGCCATTCTCGTCGCATCCGCTCTACTGGGCGCTGTTCGCCCTCGCGCCCGTTCCCGCCACGCTGCGCCGGCTGTCGCGGCGCCGCCGGATCGCCGCGGCCGGCTCGACGCCGATCCGCCGGCTGCGCGCGCTGGCCGACGCGCCCGCGCCGCCCCCCGCACGAGACCTGCGCCGGCTCTTCGTCGAGACGCTGCGCGAGCGTGTGCCCACCATCGGACGCGATCGCGAGCCGCTCGGCCGCGTCCTCCGGCGTGCCGGCGTGAGCGACGGCGTCGCCCTCGAGGCGGAGACGATGCTCGCCCACCTCGACGACGCGGCGTTCTCCGGGGCGGGCACCCTCGATGACCGCGCGGCGCGCGAGGCCGTTGAGATCGCGGACATGGTCGATCGTGAAGCGATCCGTCCGAGCCGCGACGCGGTGCGCGCCGCAAGCGCGCTTGCATTGGCCGTCGGAGTGCTCCTGGCGGCGGCCGCGACGGCGCACGCCGTGGACGAGAGTGCGCGCGCCTTCGGCGATGGTGTGAAGGCCTACGAGCACAACCAGTTCTCCCTCGCGCAGCGGCGCTTCCTCCGCGTGACGAACGAGAAGCCGCGCGCCGTGGACGCGTGGGCGAACCTCGCCGCCGCCGCCTGGGAGGGCGCCGACACGGCGCAGGCGGCGCGCGCCTGGCACCACGCGCTCCGCCTCGATCCACTCGACGACGAGTCGCGCGACCGCCTCGCGTCGATCCAGCCGCTCGGGCTTCGCGCGCCGGCGTACGTCGCGCCCATCGCGCCCGATCACCTCGCCGCTTTCGTGCTCGCGGCGTGGATCCTCGCGTGGCTCGTCCTCGCGCTGCCGGAGAAGCGCCGCCCGAGGGCGGCGCGTCCCATCGCGGGCGGCGCCATCGCCGTCGCCCTCGTCGGGCTCGTCGGATTGTTCGAGCTCGAGTCGCAGCTCGGCGCGCGCGATCTCGGCGTGCTCGTGCGCAGTCGCGCCCTCGTCGAGACGCCGAGCGCGGACGCACCGTCGCTCGCGACGGCGGGGGCGGGAGAAGCCGGCCGGCTCGGGGCGCGCGAGTCCGGTTGGGTCTATCTCACCCTCGACGCCACACGTGCGGGCTGGGTTCCGGCGAGCGCCGTCATGCCCATCGACCCGGTGCAGCCGGCGCGATTGACCGGGTTGGCGCCAGTCCGGTAACATTCGCCCGATGGCGCGCATCGTGGTGCTTCCCTCGGCCGTGGCTGACCAGATCGCCGCCGGCGAGGTGGTCGAGCGGCCGGCGTCCGCCGTCAAGGAGCTCGTCGAGAACTCGCTCGACGCCGGAGCGACCGCGATCGACGTGGCCGTCGAGGAAGGCGGTCGCCAGCTCATCCGCGTGAGCGACGACGGCTCCGGGATGGACCGCGATGACGCGCTGCTCGCGCTCGAGCGCCATGCGACGTCGAAGATCCGCAACGCGGCCGATCTCGTGGGCGTCGCGAGCTTCGGCTTCCGCGGCGAGGCCCTCCCCGCCATCTGCTCGGTGAGCCGGCTCGTGATCGAGACGGCGCCCCAGGACGGCGCGGGCACGGCGGTCCATGCCGCCGGCGGCATCGTCACCGAGGTGCGCGACGTCGCGCGTCGCCGCGGCACGACGATCGCCGCGTCGCAGCTGTTCTACAACGCGCCGGCGCGTCAGAAATTCCTGCGCGGTCCGCGCTCCGAGTGGCGGAGCGTGGTCGAGACGATGACGACCGTCGCGCTCACGCGACGCGACGTCCGCTTCACCGTCACGAACGACGGGCGGCAGGCGCTGGCGTTGCCCGCCGCGCGATCGCTGCGCGATCGGGTCGCCGCGCTGTGGGGCGCCGCAGCAGTCGATCGCATGGTGGACGTGGAGGACGTCCAGGGTCCGGTGCAGGTGAGCGGGCTCGCCGAACGGCCCGCCGACGTGGGCACGGCGAGCCGCCGCACCTTCCTCACGGTGAACGGCCGGCCGATCCGCGACAACGGACTCCTGCGCGCCGCGGAAGCCGCGTACAAGTCCACCCTCGCGCCTGGACTGCGTCCCTCGCTGCTGCTCGACGTCGTGCTCCCGGCGGACGCGGTCGACGTGAACGTGCATCCCGCGAAGGCCGAGGTCCGCTTCCGCGATCGCTGGCTCGTCGAGCGCTGCGTGGAAGAGGCGGTGCGCCGCGCACTCGGCACGTTCGACGCGAGCGCCGCGCTCGGCGTGCGGCGGTGGTCGGCCACCGGGCCTGGTTGGACGACACGTCCCGCCGACGTCGAGCTGCTGCGCCCGGCGCCGGTCGCCGACGGAGCGCTGTTCCAGGGCGCCGTGAACGGCAGCGCCGCCGCCACGCACGACGCCGACGTCGCGCTGGCGCGCGACGATCGCGCCGTCGCGCCGCGACCGCCGGAGCCCGATTTTCCTCCGGCGCCGGCGGTCGAGACGCCGCCCACGCAGTACGTGCCGCCACTGCTGCAGCTCCGGCGCACCTACATGATGTTCGAGCACGACGATGGCGTCGTCCTCATCGACCAGCATTCGGCGCACGAGCGCGTGCTGTACGAGAAGTTCATGGGCATGCTCGAGCGCGGCGAGGCGCCGTCGCAGCGCTTGCTCTTCCCCCTCACGCTGCATCTCGCTCCCGCGGAGGCGGAGGCCTTCGAGGCGAACCGCGACGTGCTCGCGCGGCTCGGCTTCGAGGTCGAGGGGTTCGGCGGCCACACGCTGCTCGTCAACGCGGTGCCGATGCCGCATCCGCGCTTCGACGCGGAGCGCTGCCTGCGCGAGACGCTCGCCGCGCTCGCCGGTGATCGCGACGCGTCGTCGCACGCGCGCCATGAACGGCTCGCCGCGACGGTGGCCTGCAAGGCGGCGATCAAGGCGGGAGACGAGCTCTCTCCGGGTGAGATGCGCGCCCTCTTCGTCGCCCTTGGCGACACGACACTCCCCGCGCACGACGTGCACGGGCGGTCCACCATCGTGCAGCTCTCGTGGTCCGAGCTCGAGCGCCGCTTTGGCCGACAGTAGCGCGGGACCGATCCGTGTCATCTGCGGACCGACGGCGGCGGGGAAGACGGGGCTCGCCCTCCGGCTCGCGCAGCATGCGGAGGTCGTCGTCGTCAGCGCCGACTCGCGTCAGCTCTATCGCCGCTTCGACATCGGCACGGCAAAGCCGACCCCCGACGAGCAGCGAGCGGTGCGTCACCTTGGCATCGACGTGCTCGATCCGACCGAGCGTGCATCGGCCGCGTGGTGGGCCGACCGCGCGGATACATGGATTCGTGAGACGCGCGCGTCCGGTCGCGAGCCACTCGTCGTCGGCGGCACGGGCCTGTATCTCCGTGCGCTATTCGGCGGCCTGTTCGACGAGCCGGAGCTCGATGCGGAGCGGCGCGCCGCACTCGGCGTCGAGGTGACGAGCTCGCGCACCGCATCGAGCATCGGACGCGCGCCATGCTCGCCGGCGGCTGGCGCGAGGAGGTGCGCACCCTGATGCGTGACGTGCCGGCCGACGCCCCCGCCTGGAACGCCTGCGGCTACGACGCGATTCGTCAGCTCGAGGACGGCACCCTCTCGGCGAGCGACGCCGAGTCGCGCGTCGTCATCGCCACGCGACAGTACGCCAAACGGCAACGCACCTGGTTCCGGCACCAGCTCGCCGGCCTCGATGTGACACGGCTCGATCCGCGCGCGCCCGATTGGGAGGCGCGTGCCCTTTCCTGGTGGAACACATGCGACGCATGAAGATCGGGATCACGTGCTACCCGACCTACGGCGGCTCGGGCGCCGTCGCGACCGAGCTGGGGATCGCGCTCGCGGAACGCGGGCACGAGATCCACTTCATCACGTACCAGCAGCCGTTCCGGCTCCCCTCGTTCCTGCCGAGGATCTACTTCCACGAGGTGGACGTCGGGCGCTATCCGCTGTTCGAGTATCCACCGTACGACCTCGCGCTCGCGGTGCGGATGCACGAGGTGGTGCTGACCCACGGGCTCGACCTCCTGCACGTGCATTACGCCATCCCGCACGCCACCAGCGCATGGATCGCGCGCGAGATGCTTGGCAACTCGCGTCCGGACATCAAGGTGCTCACGACGCTGCATGGCACCGACATCACCATCGTCGGACAGGATCCGTCGTTCCACGCGATCACCAAGTTCTCGATCGAGAAGTCGGACGGGCTGTCCGCGGTGTCGCAGTTCCTCCGGACCGAGACGCGCGCCGCGTTCGGCTGCATGAGCTGTCGCATCGAGGTGATCCCGAACTTCGTCGACCCGACGGTCTACGACCGGACGCGCTACCAGCCGCAGCTCCGCGACCAGGCGAATGGCCGAAAGGTGCTGATGCACATCTCGAACTTCCGCGCCGTGAAGCGGGTGCGCGACGTCGTCGGCGTCTTCGCGCGGGTGGAGCAGGAGGTCCCGAGCGTGCTCGTCATGGTTGGCGACGGGCCGGAGCGCATCGACGCGGAGCAGGAGGCGCGGAGTCTCGGCGTGCAGGATCGCGTGTTCTTCCTCGGCAAGCTGGAAGCCGTCGCGCCGTTGCTGGCGAGCGCCGACCTCTTCCTCCTGCCGTCGCAGAGCGAGTCCTTCGGGTTGAGCGCCCTCGAGGCGCTGGCGACGGGCGTGCCCGTGATCGGCACGCGCGTCGGCGGTCTCCCCGAAGTCGTGCGCGACGGCGAGACCGGCGCCCTGTGCACGGTCGGCGACGTCGAGGGGATGTCGCGCGCCGCCATCGGTCTGCTGCGCGACGCGTCGCGGTGGCAGGCGGCGAGCACGCTCGCGGCCGCCGATGCACGCGAGCGTTTCTCCCTCGAACAGGTCGTCGCCCAGTACGAGGCCTTTTACGAGGACGCGCTGCGTGGTACCGTCCGGGCCGACGATTCTTCGACGACTCTCACCTCCTCGCCGCTTCCGTGACCGCTGCCGCACTGCTCGCCCCGATCGTTCAGCCCACGCTCGACGCGGCGCATGCCGTCGTCCTGGGGATCGTCGAAGGGATCACCGAGTTCCTGCCGATCTCCTCGACCGCGCACCTCATCCTGGCCAGCAAGGCGCTCGGCCTCGAGGAGACCGAGTTCCTCAAGAGCTTCGAGATCATCATCCAGCTCGGCGCCATCCTCTCGGTGGTCGTCCTCTACTGGAAGCGCTTCCTCAACATCGACGTGCTGAAGAAGCTCGTCGTCGCCGTGTTTCCCACGGGCGTCATCGGGCTCACGGTCTACAAGGCGATCAAGGGGTATCTGCTCGGGAACGTGACGGTCGTCCTCTGGACACTGCTCATTGGCGGCATCGCGCTCATCATCTTCGAGCGCTTCCAGCAGCGCGACGACCGCGATGTGGACTTCAGCGAGATCACCTACCGCAAGGCGTTCCTGATCGGCCTCTTCCAGGCGATCGCCGTCATCCCGGGCGTCTCCCGTTCCGCCGCGACGATCGTCGGGGGATCGCTGCTCGGCGTCTCCAAGCGCACGATCGTCGAGTTCTCGTTCATGCTTGCCGTGCCGACGATGATCGCCGCGAGCGGCCTCGAGCTCGTCAAGAACCGCTCGGCGATCAACGGCAACGTCGGCATTCTCGCCATCGGGTTCGTCGTCAGCTTCATCACCGCGATCCTCGCGATCAAGTCGTTCCTCGGCTACATCAAGAAGCGCGACTTCTCCGCCTTCGGCTGGTACCGCATCGCGCTCGCGGTCGTGTTCTACCTTGTCTTCCTCCGCTGACGCGAGCGAGGCGCGCTTCGACGGCCTCGATGCCGTCGAGGTGGCGGCGCTGCTCCGCCTGCCGCGCGTCGAGCTGTTCGACACCGCGACGTCGACGCTCGACATCGCGAACGCGATCGGTCCGTCGGCGCCCGCCGGCACGCTGGTCCTCGCCGACGAGCAGACGGCGGGGCGCGGGCGACAGGGCCGCGCGTGGACCTCGGCGCGCGGGGCAGGACTCTGGCTCACGCTGGTGGAACGGCCCGAGGATCCGCTCGCGCTCGAGGTGATGTCGCTCCGCTGCGGCCTGTACGCCGCCGAAGCACTCGACGCGCTCGCCGGCGCACCGATCGGCGTGAAATGGCCGAACGATCTCTACGTCCGAGGGCGCAAGCTCGCGGGCATACTCATCGAGACGCGGTGGCGTGGGACGGCGCCGGAATGGGTCTCGATCGGGTTCGGCCTCAACGTCGCGCAGCCGCAGATTGACACCGCCACCGGCCTCGCACCGGGTACCGCGCGCCGTGATGCGCTCATCCGCCTCATCCCCGCGCTGCGCCGCGCCGCGCTCGCGACGGGTCAGCTCACCAACGAGGAGCTGACCCGCTGGTCTGCCCGCGACGTCGCCCGCGGCCGCAGAATCGAGGCCCCGAGTGCGGGCACGGTGGCCGGAATCTCGGCGCGAGGCGAGCTTCTCGTTCGCGGATCCGACGGCACCGAGACCGCGCATCGCTCCGGAACCCTCACCTTCGCCGAGCCGCTCGCATGCTCCTGACCTTCGACGTCGGCAACACCGAGACGACGCTGGGACTCTACGACGGGGCCACCCTCCGCGCGCACTGGCGGATCATGACCGACGTCGCGCGCACGCCGGACGAATTCGGCGTGCTGCTGCGCGGCCTGCTCGCGGGAGAGGAGATCGCGCTGGCGCAGGTCAGAGGGGTGGCCATCGGCTCGGTCGTGCCGCCGGTGACCGCGCCCCTCGCCGAGGCCTGTCGCCGCTGGCTTCCGAGCACGCGCGTCGAGATCATCGATGCCCGTTCGTCGCTGCCGATCACCTTGCAGGTCGACGAGCCGCTCACCGTCGGCGCGGACCGGATCATCAACACGCTCGCCGCGAGCCGGAAGTATCGGCGCGACGCGATCGTCGTGGACCTCGGCACCGCTACGACCTTCGACTGTATCACGAAGGACGCCGTCTTTCTCGGCGGGGTGATCGCGCCGGGCGTGCGCACGTCGGCCGAGACGCTCTTCCGGCGCACGTCCAAGCTGCCGGCGACGGAGCTCGTCGCACCGGCGCGCGCCATCGGAACGCGCACGGAGGAATGCATCCGCGCCGGCGTGATGTTCGGCGCCGCGGAATCGATCGACGGGATCGTGCGGCGCATCAAGGCGGAGTGGCCGAGCGCCGGGGAGCCGCTCGTCGTGGGCACGGGCGGCCTCGCGGAGCTGTTCGCGCCCCTCTGCCGCTCCTTCGATGAGGTGGACCCGCACCTCACCCTGTACGGCCTCTCCCTCGCCTACGGGCTGCTGGCCGGCGACTGACCGCCCCCCGCCAGACGCGGTCGCTAAAATATTGGCGGACAATATTTTAGCGCGCACGTCGG
>JAEKKK010000247.1 GCA_019510405.1 Gemmatimonadota bacterium
ATACGACCACGCGCGCCGCTAGGTCGCGTACCTCCACCTGGTTCGGCCCGTGCTCCACGAGACGCGGTGAGATCGAGTCGATCCGGACCACCCGCCCGAGAACGACCGCCGATGCACGCTCGCGCCGCCCACGAACGATCGCCTCGGTCGATAGCCCCGGCGGGGGGATGCAGCGGCAGAATGCACGTGTGCAGCCATCCGCGTCGACACGGTGCGCCGGCGTCGCGAGCGACAGCAGCAGCAGGATCCGGCCGAGTATCGCCGTCATGCCCACGCCGGCTGCCCGGGCTTGAGCGGGGTGCAGCCGACCCACTTGCCCGGCACCATGATCCACCGCCGCGCCTTCGTCATCCCGACCTCGGAGGAGAAGTACGCCCACTGCGAGAGATCGCGCACGAGATTGAAGTAGTGCGCGTCCCCCTTCGACTGTGCCTCGGCATCGATCGCGCGCAGCAGTTCCTCGCGCTTCGCGACGGGCAGCGTCGCGAACTCGCCACCGCCTTTCGCCTGGCTCGTCTGACGGAACTGCTTCAGCCCGTCGACGACGCGCTGCTGCTTCTCCGGCTCCCAGCAATCGGTGAGCAGCAGGTTCATCGTCGGTCCCACCCCCGCCGCCTTCGCGCCTGGCGACGCCGCCGTCGTCGGTAGCAGCGTGTCGGCGATCTGCTCGATCAATGCCTGATCGTCGGCCGAGAGCACGCCCGTCCACGCCGCCGCCTCGGCGCGCTCGCGCGAGCAGGCGACGAGGAATCCGTTCGACGTGATCCACACGCCGCCGAGCAGCGCCGTCGTGGCGCGAATCGCCTCGCGCCGGTTCATCGGGGCCGTCATAGATTCTGCCTCGCCAACTCGCGGGCGGCGTGGTCCACCGCGCGCGCCGTGAGCGCCATGTAGAGGATCGACGGGCTCTGGTTCCCCGTCGATGTCATGCAGGCGCCGTCGGTGACGAAGACGTTCCTGCAGGCGTGGAGCTGGTTATGCTCGTTGAGCAGCGACGTTTTCGGGTCCTTCCCCATACGCGCGCCACCCATCTCATGGATGTCGAGACCGGGCGCCTGGTGGTTGTCGTGCGTCTCCACGTCGTGGCAGCCCGCCGCCTCGAGCATCGCCTTCGCCTCGGTGCGCCAGTCGCGGATCATCTTCTCGTCGTTCTCGTCGTACTTCACCGACGTCACGAGCAGCGGGATCCCCCACTGGTCCTTCTCCGTCGCATGCAGGCGGACGTGGTTCGACTGCTTCGGGATCGTCTCCCCCTGCATGTACATGTAGATCCCCCACGGCCCGGGCTTCGACAGCGCGTCCTTGTACGCGCCGCCGACGCGGTCCGTCGGTTCGGCCTGCGAGCGGTACGCGCCGGTGAACGTCGTGTAGCCGCCGACGAAGTCGGTGTCCTGCTTCCCGAGATTCCGGAAGTTGACGAGGATGCACTCCGTCGGATTGCGTCCGTAGAAGTACTGGTCCTCGAAGCCGGCGATCTTCCCGTTGGCTCCCGTGCGGTAGTTGTGATGGCAGACGTAGTGGCCGAGCAGGCCACTGTCGTTCCCGAGTCCGTGTGGGAACCGCGGCGACGTCGAGTTCAGCAGGATGAGGTTCGTGTTCAGCGCCGACGCGTTGACGAAGATGACACGCGCCTTGAACTCGTGCATGGCGTGCGTATGCGCGTCGATCACCCTCACCCCCGACGCGCGCCCGGTCTTCTCGTCATACACGATCGAGTGGACGACGGAATCGGGGCGGATCGTGAGCTTCCCCGTCTTCATCGCCCACGGCAGCGTGGACGCGTTCGAGCTGAAGTAGCCGCCGAAGGGGCAGCCGCGCATGCAGAGATTGCGCGCCTGGCAGGTGCCGCGCCCCTGCTGCAGATGGATCGGCTTCGGCTGCGACAGATGCGCCCATCGCCCCTGCACGACGCGCCGGTCGCTGTACTTCGCGCGGAGCGAGTCGCTGAGATGCTTCTCGACGCAGTTGAAGTCGAACGGGGGGAGATACTCGCCGTCGGGCATCGCCTCGAGCCCGTCACGGTTGCCGCACACGCCGATGAACTGCTCGACGTGCGAGTACCACGGGGCGACGTCGTCGTAGCCGATCGGCCAGTTCATTCCGTAGCCGAGCTTCTCCGGCGCGACGAACTCGTGCTGGCTCCACCGCTGGCAGGCGCGCCCCCAGATCAGCGACTTGCCCCCGACCTGGAAGCCGCGGATCCAGTCGAAGGGCGCCTCCTGCACATACGGCTGGTCGCGATCCTTCACGAAGAAGTGCGCCGTGTCCTCGCCGTAGCCCGCCGCCTTGCTGATGAGCGGGTTCTCCTTCAGCTGCTGCCGGGCGATCGCGCCGCGGTGCGGCAGCTCCCACGGGTTCAGGTTCATCGTGGGATAGTCCTTGATGTGCTGGACCATCCGTCCGCGCTCGAGGACCAGGGTCGTCAGCCCCTTCTCGCACAGTTCCTTCGCGGCCCAGCCACCGGAGATGCCGGAGCCGATGACGATCGCGTCGAACGAGGTGGTGTCGGCCATCGGGGAGCGAGCTCCGCACTTGAATGGGCGACGCGCACCGCGCGCGCCGCCAGCTCAGATATTCGCCCCCGTCGCAACGTTCCGCAAACACGACGCGCGAGACGTGCTCAGCGCATTCCCTGCACGAGGAACACGCGCGACAGCTGCTCCTCGGTGAGGAACGCGTACGCGCGCGGATCGGCGGCGAGCGACAGCTCCTCGACGTGCAGCAGCCCCGAACGGCTCGTCGGCGTGATCGTCAGCAGCGGCGTCCGCCGCCCGGTGGCGAGCTCCAGACGCTCCAGCCGCACCGGCATCGCGTCGTCCGGCCGCACCCACAGCGCCGCGCCATCCGGACTCCAGCGGACGACCTGGTCCGACGTCGCCAGCCCCGCCACGTCGCGGGATGCGCCGCCGTCGAGCGAGAACATGCGAAATCCGCCCGACACACTCCCGGCGTACAGCTCGCGCCCGTCCGGCGAGATCTCGGCGTGCTCGTACCCCTCCGGCGTGACGGCGCGCAGCACACCGTCGCCGAGCGGGCGCACGTAGCACCGGCTGGCATGTCCACGCTCGTTGCCGCAGACGACGATGCGCTTGCCATCCGGATGAAACGAGGCGGCGTTGTACGATTCGAGCTCTCCCTTGTCGATCCGGCGGGATTCCCCCGCTCCCGTCGGGTGGAGCATCAGCTGCGCGTGCGGCGACCAGATGACGCTCAGGATCCAGCGCTGGTCGCGCGAGAAGGCGCGAATCGATCCGTCGCCCAGCTTCACCGCCGGCGAGCCGTCGGTCTTCCGCAGCATCGTCGCGTAGTTCACGCCCGCGTCGGCCGACTCGTTGTCGAACGCCACCAGGCGCCCGTCGTCCGAGATGAACGGGAGCGAGGTGTTGTCGAGCCAGGACATGTCCTCATCCTTCGCCGCGCCGGCTCCCCGCACCATGAGCCGACGGAACAGGTCGTCGCGCGTCAGGAGCCAGCTTCCATTCGGCGCCACGTCCTGCACGGTCACCGTGCCGGCGCTCGGCAGCACGAGCCGCGCCCGTCCGTCGCGCGTGACGTCGTGCACCTGGTAAAACCCGCCGAGCTGCGCGCCGGCGAAGATGACGCGCTTGCCGTCGCGGCTCCACGCCAGTCCCTCCAGCCCCCAGTAGCCGTCCGTCAGGATGCGATGATTGCCCTTCAGGTCGACGATGGCGACGCCGCCACGATCGTCCCATTTGGCCGGGTGCTCGAGGACGGCGATCGCGTCACCCGTCGGAGCGAAGCGCAGGTCGGACACATAACCCGACGATTCGTAGAGCACCGTGCCGATCGGATACTCGATCCTGTCCTTGCCGTTCGCCTCGTGCACCACCGCGAGCCCCGACCCGTCGGGGCTCCAGTCGGCGTCGCGCACGTCGGCGAGGATCTCGCGCGGCGCGCCACCGCCGAGCGGCATCCGCGCGAGCATGCCGCGGAAGACGCGATGGGCCTGGAAGCTCGATCGCACGAGCACTGCGAGCTCGTCGCTCGGCGACACGGCGAGCAGCTGCGTACCCGAGTCGCCGACCCGCGGCGCCGCGCCCTCCGCGACGGCGCTGTAGACCACGGTCTCGCCGTCGTGCGCGAAGCGGGCGTTGAAGATCGCTTCGTTGCCGAAGGTGCGCTGCGTGAACAACACGCCATCGAGCGCGCTCGAGCTCGCGGCCGTTCCGCCGAGCATGCGATCCACCGCGCCGATCCGCGTCGCCGCGACGCCGGTGACGACGCCGAGCACGATGCCGGCGGCGAGAGCGACGCTCCAGCGCGCGCGCGTCCGGGAGTCGGCGTGCCCGACCTCCGTCTCCGCACCGTACGACGGGTTCTGCAACGCGTCGGCGAACGCCTTCGCGCTCTCGAACCGATCGGCCGGCAGCTTCTCCAGCGCGCGCGCCACGGCGGCCGCCACGTTGCGCGGGACCGCCTTCCGCACGCTCGTCACGAGCGCCGCGCGCTCGGTGATGATCTTCATGATGATCTGCTGCGCCGATGCGCCGGTGTGCGGCGGATCGCCGGTCAGCATCTCATACAGCACCGAGCCGAGCGAGTAGATGTCGGAGCGGGCCGAGAGCTCCTTCTCGGCGGTCGCCTGCTCGGGCGACATGTAGTGCGGCGTGCCGAGCGAGAGTCCCGTTTCCGTCATGCGGCCGCCGGCCGCCGCGCTCACGGCGAGCGCGATGCCGAAGTCGGCGACCATGGGCCGCCCCTCCTGCAGGAGGATGTTCTCCGGCTTGATGTCGCGGTGGATCACCCCATGCCGGTGCGCGTAGTCGAGCGCGTCGGCGATGGCGACGGTGATCTTCACCGCCTCGTCGATGCCGAGCTGCGTGTCGCGGTCGAGCCGCGCGCGCAGCGTCTCGCCGTCGATGAACGGCATGACGTAATAGAGGAACCCGCCCGCCTCGCCCGAGTCGAACAACGGCAGGATGTGCGGATGCTGCAGCGCCGCCGTCGTCGTGATCTCCTGCACGAACCGTTCGGCGCCGAGCACCGCGGCCAGCTCGGGCTTGAGCACCTTCACCGCGACCTTGCGGTGATGCTTGAGGTCCTCGGCGAGGTAGACCGTCGCCATGCCACCGGCCCCCAGCTCTCGCTCGACGCGATAGCGGTCGGCGAGTGCGATCGACAGGGACGTGAAGGCGTCGCTCACGAAGAGACTCCCCGCGCGTCGGTCATGGTGCCGGCGGCGACTCGAGTGAGGCGCGGCCCCGCCGCGCCAGCCCGAGCACGTCCGGGCGAGCGTAGTGACCCGCGACGTCGAGCTGCCAGCGAGGCCCGGTGATGCGCTGCGGATCGACCTCCGCGTACAGGATCCCCTGCTCCTCGTGCAACGGACCCGCGAGCATCTTGCCGTCGGGGTCGACGATCGCGCTGTCACCCGGATTGATCCACCCGTTGGCCGAAACAGGCACCGCCGCCTTGAACGAGAACCGATCGGGAATGTCGTCCGGTCGCATCGCGCTGCAGCAACTGATTACGTAGACGCGACCCTCCTTCGCGACATGGCGAAGCGTCGACAGCCACGGCTCGCCGCGATCCCAGGTCGGTGCCACGTACAGTTGCACGCCGCCCTCGTAGAGCGCCTGGCGAGCGAGCGGCATGTAGTTCTCCCAGCAGATCAGCCCCGCGAGGCGGCCCAGCGCGGTATCGCGAACGATCAGCGTCGAGCCGTCGCCCTGCGCGTGCACGAGCCGCTCCCCTCCCGTGGGCACGAGCTTCCGGTGAACGCCGAGCACTCGACCATCCGCACCGATGAACAGCAGCGAGTTGAACAGCGACGTCCCACTCGCCTCGGCGTTGCGCTCGTTGATCCCGATGGCCACGAACACGCCGGCACCCTTCGCCGCTGCGCAGAGTCGGTCCACCGCGGGGCTCGGGACGCTGACCGCCTGATCCAGCAGCTCGGCGTACAACGCGCGAAGCACCTGCGTCTGACCCGCCGCGATCGCCCAGATCCACAGTGGATAGCCCGGGACGAACGCCTCGGGGAAGACGACCAGTCGTGCGCCGCGAGCGCCCGCCTCGGCAATCGCCTCGCAGGCCCGCTCGACCGTCGCATCGCGATCGAGGAATGCGGGGCTGATCTGAACCGCCGCGACGAGGAAGGGCTGAGCAGGCGCGTACGGTGTCACGGCTGAATGGTCCATTCTGATCGGCACGGCAGCCGGCGGGACTTCACCGCGACCTTCGCCGGGGAGGACTGCGGGCGGGCGTGCCCGAAAGTGGGGATCGCGAAGTGCCCACGGCAAGAGGCGGAGCGCGCTTCCCGCCGAATGAACGAGCCGGTCGAAGCCATTCTCGCCATCGTCGATGCCGGCCGGCGATCGCTGCACTCGCCCCCGCCCTCCCCCGCGCGTACCTTAGCCGAGCCTCGCGGCTGGCCCCTCGCCATACCCTTCCGCCGCTCCCCTCCGTGTCCAACGAAGTCCTCACGCGGCTCACCGCGTCGCTCGCCGATCGCTATCGCATCGAGCGCGAGCTCGGCGCGGGCGGCATGGCGACGGTCTTCCTCGCGCACGATCTCCGGCACGATCGCGACGTCGCCATCAAGGTCCTTCATCCCGACCTCGGCGCCGCGCTCGGCGGGGAGCGGTTTCTCTCCGAGATCCGGACCACCGCGCGGCTCCAGCATCCGCACATCCTGCCGCTGCTCGACTCGGGCAGCGCAGACGGCCTGCTGTACTACGTCATGCCCCTCGTCACCGGCGAGACGCTGCGCGCGCGCCTCGAGCGCGAGAAGCAGCTTCCGATCGACGACGCCATCCGCATCGCGCGCGAGATCGCCGACGCACTCGGCTACGCGCACGGACTCGGGGTGATCCATCGCGACATCAAGCCGGAGAACATCCTCCTGCAGGGTGGTCACGCCACCGTGGCCGACTTCGGCATCGCACTCGCCGTGCAGCAGGCGGGTGGGCATCGCATGACGCAGACGGGGCTCAGCCTCGGCACGCCCCAGTACATGAGCCCCGAGCAGGCGATGGGGGAGAAGTCGATCGACGCGCGCAGCGATCTCTATGCGCTCGCCGCGGTCACCTACGAGATGCTCGTCGGCGAGGCCCCGTTCACCGGCCCCACGGTGCAGGCGATCGTCGCGCGCGTGATGACCGAGGAGCCGCGTTCCCTCCACACGCAGCGCAAGGCCATCCCGGAGTACGTGGAAGACGCCGTGCTGCGCGCGCTCGAGAAGCTCCCCGCCGATCGCTGGAGCTCGGCGCAGGAGTACGCCGACGCGCTCCAGGGCTCGACGACCGGCTCGGCACCTCGCGGCGGCACCGTCGCGTCGCGCGCGCGGGTGGTGGCGACCGCCCGCACATCGTGGCGCGCGAGAGCGCGCGATCCGATCGTGCTCGGGCTCCTCGGCATCGCGCTCGTGTCCCTCGGCCTCGCCGCCTGGAAGTGGCGTGGGGTGCCGCCGGAATCGACGGGTGTCGTGCGGTTCGCGATCCCCGCGCCGCAGGATGCGTCGTCCAACACGCTCGGCCTGAACACGCTCGCCATCTCGCGCGACGGCCGCACGCTGGTGTACGTCGGCCAGAGCGAGTCGCGACGGCCGGTGCTGATGATCCGCACGCTGAGCGACGTCACGCCGCGCGCGCTGCCGGGCAGCGAGGAGGCGAACAACCCCGTCTTCTCGCCCGACGGCCGGTGGGTGGCGTTCGTGCGCGGCAATCAGCTCTTCAAGATCGCGGTCGACGGCGACCGCCCGCAGCTGCTCGCGCCCGTGCTCGGCGTGTTCAACGGAATGAGCTGGTCGAACACGGGCGTGATCCTCGTGTCTGGGAATCTTGCGATGTACGCCGTCCCGGAGGTCGGCGGTCAGCCGCGCCAGCTCGGCAAGCCCGACCGCCGCGTCGGCGAGGTGGATCAGGACGCGCCGCTCGTGGTGGACGAGGCGGGGATCTTCCTCTACGCGAGCACGACGAGCAGCGCCGTCTCCACGTCGAAGCTCGCGATGGCGTCGCTCGCCACGGGCGAGCAGACGGTGTTCGACGTGCCCGGCTGGCAGCCGCTCGGCATCGTGGACGGTGTGCTCGTCTACGTCGCCTCGGGTGGCGTGATCATGGGCGTCCCCATCGACGTGCGCGCTCGCAAGCTGACGGGAAAACCCGTGCAGCTCGTCGGCGACATCTCCGTGAACACGACCACCGGATTGGCGCGCGCCGCGCTCAGCGAGGATGGGACGCTGTTCTACCAGACCGGCACGCAGTCGTCACAGGTGGTGCTCGCCGGCGTCGACGGCAGCAGCCGCGTGCTGCTCGCCGAGGCGCGCGAGTATGCCTTTCCACGGCTCTCCCCCGATGGACGGCGGCTCGCCGTCGCCATCGGCTCGACCGACCGCCGCGACATCTGGATCTACGACCTCGGTGCGCAGACGGCGGCGCGGCTCACCAACGAAGGCACGACCAACGAGCGCCCCGAGTGGACCCCCGACGGCAGGCGCGTGCTCTTCCGCACCGATCGGCACGCGCGCTCCGCCATCTGGTGGCGCCCCGTCGACCTGAGCGCCGACGCGACGGCGTTGATCGAGGGCAAGAGCATCGACGTGTTCGAGGCCGTGATCTCGCCCGACATGCGGTACGTCGTCTACCAGCTCGACACCGTCGGCGCCGACATCCTCTATCGTGGGCTGAGCGGCGACACCGCGCAGCACGTCGTCTCCAACGCCGCGGCGATCGAGACGATGCCGCGTCTATCCCCCGATGGCCGGTGGGTCGCGTTCGACACCGATGAATCCGGGCACAGCGAAGTCGTCGTGCAGCCCTTCCCCGGTCCCGGCGGCCGCATCCAGGTCTCTTCGGGGGGCGGCAGCGAGCCGGTGTGGTCACACGACGGACGGCGCCTCTTCTATCGCGGCGACGGACATCTCATGGCAGCCACGCTGGACGTCGCGCAGTCGTTCGGCGTGGCGCGGCGCGACACGTTGCTCGCCGACGTCTATCAGTACGCCGCCAATCCGCACGCGAACTACGATGCGATGGCCGACGGCACGCATTTCGTCTTTCTCAAAGCCGCACGCGAAGGGCGCATGATCGTGGCGACGAACTGGAAGGCGGCCGTCCGCTCCCAGATGAAGGGCCGCGCGACGGAGTGAGACGCGGTCGTCCGCACAGCGGCACGCGGCATCGTTGCCCTTCCGTTTCCACTCCTCCCGACCACAATTCCATCCAAGACGCCTCGATGGTCGCGCATCGAGCTTTCGTCATGACCCAGCGGAGGAATAGCGCCGAGGTCGCCTCACTCGAGGAGAGTCGAACGATGGATATGATGAAGAAGGGTCTGCTCGTGTTCGCGCTGCTGCTCGGATCCACGACGCCGAGTGCCGGCCAGCAGCCCGACGCCGACCGACAGACGACTCTCGAGCTCCTGCGCGCGATGAACGCCCGCGACACCGTCACGCTCCGTCGGTTCGTCGACGAGCACTTCCTGACGTCGGGCGATGGCGTGCCGACCGCCACCGAGCGTGTAGGGAGACTACTCAGGGTCCGCGCCAACCTCGGCCAGCTCGACTTCGCGAAAGTGGACACCGGCGGCGCGAACGAGTTCGTCAGTCTCGTGCAGAACAAGCGCACCGAGGAATGGGCTCACTTCGCGCTCATCTTCGACGGGACGCCGGCCCGACGGATCCGCGGCCTGCGCGTCAGTCCGGCGCCGGATCCCGCCGCACCCACGACGCGGCCCACCGACGCCGACATCGTTGCGCAGGTCAAGGGCTACGTCGAGCGACTGGCGAGTCGCGACGCCTTCTCCGGCGCCGTGCTCCTCGCCAAGGCGGGCAAGCCTCTCTACCGAGCCGCATTCGGCGAGGCGAACAAGGACTTCGGCGCTCGCAACACCGTCGACACCAAGTTCAACCTCGGGTCGATGAACAAGATGTTCACCGCCGTCTCCGTGCTGCAGCTCGTCGAGAAGGGCAAGCTCTCCCTCGACGACACGCTCGGAAAGTTTCTCCCCGCGGGCACGATGCGTCCGGAGGTGCTGGCGAAGGTGCGGATCAAGCACCTGCTCTCGCACACCTCCGGACTCGGCAGCTACTTCACCGACGAGTGGGACGGCATGTCGCGCGCCAGGTTCCGCTCCGTCGACGACTGGATGGCGCTCGTGAAGCCCGAGTCTGCTCGTGTTGGGCAAGGTCATCGAGGTGGCGAGCGGGCAGGACTACTTCGCCTACGTGCGCGAGCACGTCTACCAGCCCGCCGGGATGACCAACACCGACGCGTACGAGCTCGATCACGTGAACCACAATCTCGCCGTCGGCTACGAGCGGGAAGAGACGCCCCGCGGGGTGGAGTATCGCAACAACATCTTCATGCACGTCATTCGCGGCGGTCCCGCGGGCGGCGGCTACTCGACCGTGGACGACCTGACGCGGTTCGCCGAGGCGCTGAAGGCAGGCCGTCTCGTGAGCGCGGCGAGCGTGCAACTGCTCACCTCACCGAAGCCCGAGCTCAACTCGCCCGCGTACGGGTTCGGTTTCATCATCGATGAAGGGGGGAAAGTCGTCGGCCACAGCGGCGGCTTCCCAGGCATCAACTCGCAGCTCGACATCTACGTCGGCGAGGGCTACACCTTTGCGGTGATGGCGAACTACGGGGACGCGGCGCAGCGGGTTGCGCAGAAGGTGCGCACGCTGCTGCTCGCGGGACAGCGAGGGCGGGCCGTGAGCGCGGCGACGTCGCCGCGCCACTGACCTCAGTCCGTTAGCGGATGCGCCGCGTACTCGGCGTGAGCTGACCCACGCCGCGCGCCGGCGTCGTGTCGGTCTGGCTCACCGTCGACGCCATGTTCGGCTTGAACACCTCGACCGCGAAGGTGAAGGTGCGACCTTCACCCGGCTGCAGCGCGCCGACCCCGACGATGTGGCGACCCACTTCCTCGCCCTTGTCGTTCGTGATCGTGACGACAGCCGAATACTCCCACGCCTCGCCTCCACTCGGGTGGCGGATCGAGCCGTCCACCCGGAGCGGAGTCATGGTCGGGGCGACGGAGATGTCGCCCGAGACC
>JAEKKK010000248.1 GCA_019510405.1 Gemmatimonadota bacterium
GCGCAGCGCGCAGCGGCGCAGACGTCGTCGTTCGACGCGCCTCCTGTCGGGGCACGCGTGCGCGTGTCGCGCACCGGGGCCGCGCCCACGACGGGCACCGTGCTCGCGCGGGCGAGCGACAGCATCGTCGTCGGTCAATCGGACGGCGTTCGGCAGAGCATCGCGATGAAGGACGTGACCGAGCTCGAGATCTCCCGCGGACGATCGCGCCACGTCGTCGTCGGCACTGCGCTCGGCCTCGTGGCCGGAGGGGTGGGCGGTCTGCTGATCAAGCAGAACGGCGACCGGGTGACGAGGACCGAAGCCATCTTCAAGTCGACGGATCCCAACAACCTGTATCTGCAGGCGGCGCTCGGCGACGCAAGCACGATGTCTACTCGCACCGAGCACGGCAACTCGATGTGGATCCCGATCGGCGCCGTCGCCGGGACCGCGACGGGCACGCTGGTGGGCTATCTCTGGAAGGAGAGATGGCGTCCGGCGGCGATTCGCCGCGGCGATGCGAGGGTGGGAGTCGTGCCGACGTCGAACCCGCGCCGCGTGGCGCTCGCGCTCTCAGCGCACTTCTGATCGTTCGGCCGAATCAGCGACGCATGAACGTTCGACATCTCGCGGCGCTCATCTCGATGCTGTGCGCGACCACGGTCCGCACGGCACGTGGGCAGACGCTGGAAGCCTCCGCTCACCAGGGAGACCGAATCCGCGTCCAGCGGTTCGACGTTCGACATGCACGCGTTGGGAAGCTCGTCGCTCAGTCGGACGATTCGCTCACGGTCGAGTGGTCGAATGGCGCGCGCGAATCGATGCCGCTGTTCGCGGTCCAGCGGCTGGAGGTGTCGGGCGAACATCGCCACTATGTCAAGCGGGGCATGATGTACGGGCTGGTCATGGGCGCTGCCCTCGGCCTCGTCATGGAGAAGGTCACCACGAGCGACAGCTCCAAGTACGGCTCGAGAGACATGCGGCTCGGATCGCCCCTGATCGGCGTCGCGACAGCAGGCGGGATCGCGTTTGGTGCGCTCGCAGGTGCGATGGGAACGGAGAGCTGGCGATCGATACCGGTCCAGCCGTCCGGAGCCCGCACAGGGTTCAAGGTGCCCTCGAGCCCCGCGCGACTGGCGATCGGCCTGACCGCCAGGTTCTGACATGCGCTCCTGCTGAGTGCAGATCGGTGCGCTGCGATGCGCGCCGTCGCTACACGACGTCGACCGATCTGCGCTCGCGCTCCTTCGCGCTCCGCGCACGCAGCTCCCACACCAGATACACGATCACGAGCGAGTTGATGACGAGCGTCGCCACGCGCACGAGCGTGATGCGATGCACGAGCGCCATCACTTCGACCGGCAGGAGCGACGCGGTGACGCCGATGGTGAGCCACTCCGCCCACTTCTTGCCGCGCCAGAGGCCGACTCCCTCGACGAGGAACACGGTCGCGTAGAGCAGCGCACCGAGGCCGAACGCGGCGAAGTGGCGCGGCGTCGCCGCGTTGAAGACCGGAAGGATGCGCGCCGCCGCGGCCACGGCGAAGCGCTGCCCGTTGCCGACGGCGAGGCGCTCGAGCCAGTCCCCTGCGGCATCGGACACGGCGGGGTGCATCAGCCCGAATGCGCCGAGCCCCGCCAGAATCAGCGCCGTCGCCTGGAGAAACTTGAAGCCGGCGATGATCTCCAATCCCTTCACGCCGGGGAGGTCGTGTTTGTTGCGCATGCGGAGATCGGCGGCGCCGGAGAGATGCGAAAGAGCAGCGGGGTGCGGAGCGGGCTGCGGAGCCGGCCGTCGGACTGGACTCGTCATGCTATCGGGTTGACCGCGTTGCTGGTAGATAGGCCGGCCATGCGCACTCCTTGCCCCGCTCGCCGTGTCGTCTGCGCGGTGGCGCCGCACACGAGCCTCGCTCGCTCACGCGCAGACGCGTCGCGCGGTCATCGCCTCGGGCGCGCACATTCGTTTGACGAAGATGTCCGGCGAGCGCCACGGCGGTCGGCTGGTCTCGCTCGGGCGCGAATCATTCTGGATGGACGCGCGGAAGCGCGGTTCTCCCCGCGCACGAGCTCTGACGGCGCAACTCAGCCGGCGGCGCGCACAGTGCGACCCACCGTGGCGTAGTACACCGGCACACCGAGCACGATGATGGCCAGCACGGCGAGCGTGCCCCATCGGCTCGACGGATCGAGCAGCGCGTTGCCGAGCAGGAAGACCGTCGCGAGGATGAACAGGGCCGGCACGATGGGATAGAGCGGCGTGCGGAATGGCGGGTCGTAGTTCGGCCGCTTCCGTACGACGAAGATCGCCGCGACGGCGAGCGCATAGAACGGGACGATGGCCGTGACGAAGATGTCGGCGAGCTGCTCGAAGGTTCGAAGGAGCACGAAGACGACGCCGAGCGCCGCGGCGAGCAGGATGGCGATGGACGGCGTGCCGAAGCGCGGATGCACCGACGCGACGCGGCGGAAGAAGAGCCCGTCGTCGGCCATGGCGAAGAAGACGCGCGGTGCGGTGAGCAGCGTGGCGTTCAGCGTGCCGAACGTCGAGAGCATCACGGTGGACGCGACGAACACGACGCCCGCGGGCCCGATGAGCCGCTGTGCGACGTCGGCGGCGACGAGCTTGGAGTGGCTGATCTCCTCGACGCTCATCACAGCGAGATAGCCGAGGTTCGCGAGCAGGTAGATCGCGATGACGGCGCAGGTGCCGAGGATGATCGCGCGCGGCAGCACGCGCCGCGGATCCTTCACTTCGCCGGCGACGAACGACAGGTCGGCCCATCCGTCGAACGCCCAGAGCACGGAGACGAGCGCGAGCCCGAACGCCGCGACGTGGAACGAACCGGCGGGGGCGGCCGGCGTGAAGTGGCCCCCGGTGCGCGGCAGGCCGAGGAGAAGCGCGACGGCGATGATGAACAGCAGTCCGCCGTACTTGGCGAGCGTCGTCAGGTTGAGGACGAGGGAGCTCCACCGCACGCCGATGTAGTTGAAGGTGGCGGTGAGCACGATGGCGACGGCGGCGACGTAGTGCACCCAGTCCGAATACGGTTTCGTCGAGGGATCGAAGCCGAGGACGCGCAGGAGGTACTCGGAGAAGGTGGTGCTGATGGCGCCGAGCGAGGCGGCGCGGATGAGCACGAGCTCGGACCAGCCAAAAAGAAAGGCCGGGAGTCGTCCCCAGCCTTCGCGGATGAAGACGTACATGCCGCCAGTGGCCGGGAACTCCCCCGACAGCTCGGCGAGGGTCAGGGCGCCGCACAGCGCGAAGAGGCCGCCGGCGACCCACACCGACATGAGTGGGAGGGGACCGGGAAGCTTCGCGGCAATGCCGGCGGGTGTGCGGAAGATCCCGGAGCCGATGGTCGAGCCGATCAGGACGGCGACGGCGCTCCAGAGGCCGAGTTGGCGCTTTAAGGGCATGGCGGGGGATGGTACTTGCTGGGAGGCGGGGAGACTAGGTTGGACGGGCAACTGCCACTCCCAGAACTGAGTACCAAGTACTTGGTACCTGGACTGGCATAAGGGCTCCCGGAAGGCTCGGACGTCGCTCTATCGGGAATGCACGCGGCCGTACTCAGTACCAGGTACGCGTCGGGGTCAGAGTCAGCGGTTCGCTGACTCTGACGCCTTTCGTTGAGCTACTGGAATGCGCCCAGGGGTCAGACACCTTCGGTATCTGACCCCAGCCTCTGGTCCACATTCCGGGAGGCAGTATGCCAGTCTCGGTACTAGGTACCAGGTACCCAGTACTGGGAGTGGTAGTCGACCCCGGCTAGATTCCAGATCTTCCCAGGACCCATCCGTATGCCGCATCTCCCCGCCACCATCCTGTTCTGGATCTCCGTGGCGTGCTGTCTCGTCGCACAAGTGTTGATCGTCCGCTCGGTTCTGTCCGCGCGCGGGTTGCCGGCCGTGCGGCCGGATCTGCCGCGAGCGCGGGGGAGCGTCGAAGTGATGTGGGCCGTGGTGCCCGGGGTCGCCCTGGCCTTGATCCTCTTCTTCACCTGGCGGGCGATCGATGGGGATCGCCACGCCGCGGCCCCTGATGGACCCGCGGCGGCGGCAGTGGTGGAGCGGTGAGGACGGTCCGCCGGTTCGCGGCGGCGACGTTTGCGGTCGCCTGTCTGCACCTCGTCTTCGGGGCGATCGTCCGGATCTCCGGCTCGGGGATGGGCTGCGGTGATCACTGGCCGAAGTGCTACGGCTACTGGTTTCCGCCTTTCAGCCGCCCGGACCTGATCGTCGAGGTCTCGCATCGCTACCTCGCGTCGATCCTGCTCCTCTCGCTCATCGCGACCCTCGGCGTTGCGTGGCGGCATCGGAGCGAGCCTGGGGTAGGCGGACGGGGCGGCGTGCTGCGCATGGCGGGGCTCGGCGTCGCCCTCGGCTTCTCGGCGGCGCTGCTGGGCGCGGTCACGGTGAAGCTGGGCAACGCTCCCTTCGCGACGCTGGCCCACTGGACGGTGGCGATGAGCCTCGTCGCGACGACGGTGGCGACGCTGATCCGCGCCGGAGGACTGGGCGGCGACGCCGCGCGGCTCGGCGGCGTCTCGGCGAAGACGATGCGCGGCGCCTTCGCCGGTGCGACGATGGCACTGCTCACGGTGGTGATGGGCGGGCTGACGGCGAAGTATCCGGGCGCCGCGGTGGCCTGCCAGGGATTTCCGCTCTGCGGGCGGAACGCCGACGTGGTGCCCGCCGCGGTGCACGTGCAGCTCACGCATCGCGTGCTGGCGTTCCTCGTCGTGCTGCACTTCCTCGGGCTGGCGAGCGGGGTGTTCCGTCGCCGTGAGGCGAGCGTGGCGAAGCGTGCCGCGGCGGCCGTCGCGTCGCTCGGCGTGCTGCAGCTCGTCGTTGCCGGCGCGATGATCGGGCGACATCTGCCGCCCGTGCTGCGCTCGCTGCACGAGGCGACGGGAGTGAGCGTGTGGATCGCGGCGTTCGCGCTCGCCTACCTGGCGCGCATCGGGAGCGGGAGCTCGGAGGTCGCGGTGGTGGAAGACGCGCCATCGCGCAGCGAGCTGTCGCCGAACGCGCGCGCAGCGGGTGCGACGGCTCGGCTCGCGCCGGAGCTCGTGCGCGGAGGGGAGCGATGACCGAGGTCGCGGCCACGAAGTCGGAGGGCAAGAGCTTCGCGCGCGACCTCGTCGCGTTGACGAAGCCGAGGATCATCTCGCTGCTGCTCGTGACCACCATCGCGCCGATGTACGTCGCCGGCGACCCGAGCTGGCAGCTCGTGCTCGCCGTGTTCGTCGGCGGCTACCTGATGGCCGGTGGCGCGAACGCGGTGAACATGTACATGGACCGCGACATCGACGACCGCATGTCGCGCACGCGGCTGCGCCCGATCCCGAGCGGACGGATGCGCGCCGAGGCCGTGCTGGCGTTCGGCGTGCTGTGCGCGACGACGGCGACCTTCCTGCTCGCACATGTCGCCAACGTGCTGACGGCGGCGCTCGCGCTGGGCGGTTTCTACACCTACGTGTTCGTCTACACGCGGTGGCTCAAGCGCAGCTCGCCGCAGAACATCGTGATCGGCGGCGCGGCGGGCGCCTTCCCGCCGCTCGTGGGCTGGGCGGCGGTGACGGGACGTATCGACCTGCTCGCGGGCTATCTCTTCCTCATCATCTTCTACTGGACGCCGCCGCACTTCTGGGCGCTCGCCCTGTTGAAGCAGCGCGACTATGGGCGCGCAGGGGTGCCCATGGCCCCGTTGGTTTGGGGCGAGCGCGAGACGATGCGGAACATGCTCTGGTACACGCTCATCCTCGTGCCGCTGACGCTGCTGCCCGTGGCGTTCGGCGCGCTGGGCATCCTCTATCTCGTCTGCGCGGCGCTGCTCGGCGGCGCACTGCTCGCCGGCGTGATCCGCGTGATGCGCGCCGCCGATTTCCAGAAGCCGGCGTGGTCGGTGTACAAGTTCTCCCTGCTCTACCTCGCACTGCTCTTCGCGGCGATGGTCGTCGACCGGGCCATCGCGTGAGCGGAAGACGGGCGACGCGTGGGTAGCGAGAGCGCGATGGCGAGCCCGCAGCGGGAGATGCCCTTGTTGCTGGGGCCGAGCGCGGCCGCGCCGGAGATGCTCCTGTTGATCGGCGCGCCCGGCGCCGACGAGGTGGTGCACGTGCGCGTCTGGTCGGCGAACGACTGGAGCGCACCGCCGCGCGTCCGCGCGGAGCGGGCGGGCGCGTTCCTGCACTGGCTCGAGGAGCAGGCCGCGGCAGGCCGTTCGATGAACCAATCGCTCTATGCGCTGCGGCTCTGGCTCCGCGGCGAGGGACCTGCAGCGCGCTGACGTGACCAGTCCTTCCCCCTCAGGCGACATATCCGGCGCGTCGCGCAACGGCGCGCGGTCGCGGAAGCCCGTCTCGCCCGCGCCGCTGGCGGCGATCGTCCCGCGCGTGCGGCCGTACGCCGGCACGCTCGCCATCTGCGCCGTCTGTCTCGTCATCGCGGCGGGGGTCGGGCTCGCGTTTCCGCTCATCGTCCGCCACCTGCTCGACGCGGCGTTCCAGCAGCGCGATCGCGCCCTGCTCGACCGCATCGCCCTCGGGATGATCCTGCTGTTCGCCCTGCAGGGGGCGATGAACTTCGTGCAGGTGTATCTGCTCACGAGCACGTCGGAGCGGGTCGTCGCCCGGCTGCGCGAGGACGTGTTCGCGCACCTCGTGCGGCTGTCGCCCGGCTTCTTCACCGAGCAGCGGACGGGCGAGCTGACGAGCCGGTTGTCGGCCGACCTCGCGGTGCTCCAGACGCTGCTCGCGACGTGGGTCTCGGAGGCGTCGCGCCAGATCCTGTTCCTCGTCGGCGGCGTGGTGCTGCTCACCTTCACGCATCCGCAGCTCACGGCGACGACGCTCGGCGTCGTGCCGATCGTCGTCGGGCTCGGGTTCTTCTTCGGCCGCCGGCTGCGCCGCGCGAGCGTGGGGCTGCAGGACAGGGTGGCGCAGAGCCTCGGCATGGCCAACGAAGCGTTCGCGCAGATCCGCACGGTGCAGAGCTTCGTGCGAGAGGAGGAAGAGTCGCGCCGCTACGGGTCGCTCCTCTCCGGTGTGGTGGACGTCGCCGTCGCGCGCGCGAAGATGCGCGCGACGCTGTTCGGCATCGTCGGCTTCGTCGCGTTCGGCGCGGTGGTCGTCGTGCTCTGGCAGGGCGGCCGGCTCGTGCTGGCCGGCGCGCTCACGCCGGGTGCGCTCGTGTCGTTCCTCCTGCTCGCCATCACGGTGGCGGCGGCGGTCGGCTCGCTCGTGTCGCTGTTCGGCAGCTATCAGGAAGCGGTGGGCGCGGCGACGCGTGTGTTCGAGCTCCTCGCGCTGCATCCGACCGTACCCGAACCGGCGCATCCCGTGCGGCTGCCGAAGCCCGTGCGCGGCGCGGTGACGCTGGAGCAGGTGCGCTTCCAGTACGCGCCCGAGCTGCACGAGGTGCTCACCGACGTGACGTTCACGATCGCGCCGGGCGAAGTGGTGGCGCTCGTCGGACCGTCGGGCGCGGGGAAGACGACGGTGGCGTCGCTCATCCCGCGGTTCTGGGACGTGACCGAGGGGCGCATCACGCTCGACGGCGTGGACATCCGCCAGCTCTCCTTCGCCGACCTGCGCGGCGCGATCGGGCTCGTGCCCCAGGAGCCGGCGCTGTTCAGCGGCTCGGTGCGCGACAACATCGCCTACGGCAAGCCCGACGCACCGGACGACGAAGTGATCGCCGCCGCGCGCGCCGCGCACGCGATGGAGTTCATCGAGCGGCTGCCGGACGGCATGGCGACGCTCGTCGGCGAGCGCGGGGTGAAGCTCTCCGGCGGCCAGCGTCAGCGCATCGCGCTCGCGCGCATCTTCCTCAAGGATCCCGCCGTCGTCGTGCTGGACGAAGCGACGTCGAGCCTGGACAACGAATCGGAGCGGCTCGTGGAGGAAGCGATGGAGGAGCTGCTGCGCGGACGGAGCACGCTGATCATCGCGCACCGCCTGCGCACCGTGCGCCGCGCCGACCGCGTGCTCGTGCTCGAGCGCGGGCTCGTGGTGGAAGAGGGGACGCACGAGGAGCTCGTGGGCCAGGCCGGCCTGTACGGCCGGCTGTACCAGGCGGAGCTGCGCGACTAGGGAGAAGTACAGATCCCTCGACTGCGCTCGGGATGACAGGGGTGCAGATCGCTCGACTGCGCTCGGCGTGACCGACCGCGCGGTTATGAAGCGCGGCTACTTCGCCTGGAGCTGGACGTCCACTCGCGCGGCGCCTCCGGCGGCCACGTCGACAGGCTTCTCGACGAGCTTCGTCCGCTCGTGCCATACCTTCAGCGTGTAGTGCCCGGGCGGAATGCCGTCGATCGTATACGATCCGTTCGGCGCGGTCACCGCGAAGTACGGATGATCGAACACGGCGAGGTACGCCGTGGGCCACGGATGATCCGAGTCCTTCACGATGACGAGCCCCGGCTTCGAGAAGGGGAGATTGGTGGGGATCACCTGCTCGTCCTGACCGAGCAGCACGTTGGCGCGCGGACCGGCCTCGCCGCCGGCGAGAAAGTGCAGATGCTCGCGGAAGGGCTCGTGCGCGAGGATGTTGACCGCGCTCCCCACCACGCCCCCCTGCACGCGCGGCGTGAGACGGCACTTCTCGATCTCGAGCTCGAGTCGCCGCTCGAGCGGGACGCTCTTGCCGCGACGGACGTCGTCGAGCCAGACGACGGCGCCACCGATCCCGCTGCCCTGCCGCACCACCGATTCGTCGGGGATCGATGGGCCGCACTGGGCGCTGTCGCGGCCGGTGGGAGTCGGTGCGCCAGGCTGCACGCCGGCGTCGGCGCTGATCGTCCCGGTGACGGATCCCCCCGACGCCACTGCCTCGGCGACGTACGGCGCCGAGGGGACGGCGATGATGACTTCGCGCGGCGGGGTCGGACCATCGACGCGCGCGGCCGTGCTCGCCGCCTGTTCGCGGTTCGTGGCGGAGGGAGAATCGCTGGCGCCGCATGCTGCGCTCATCGCGAGCGTCGCGACCGCAGAGATCGCGATCAGGCGAGCGAGGGGCCGATTGCGCGGGGCCGCGCGGCGAGGGATCGAGGACGTGGGTCGGGCAGGATTCACGAGTGCAGGATAGCTGGTGGCTCGACCCGAACGGGCAAGGGATGAGCCACTCTGCTGGCACGAACGGCCACTCCCAGTACCGAGTACCGAGTAGTTGGTACTTGGACTGGCATACGAGCTCCCGGAAGGCCCGGAAGGTCCCTCGATCTGAACAGCGGACGGCCGTACTTCGTACCAAGTACGCGCCGGGGTCAGAGTCAGCGGGTTCGCTGACTCTGACCCCTTTCGTTGAGTTGCTGGAATGCGCCAAGGGGTCAGACACCTGCGGTATCCGACCCCAGGATCTGACCCCTCATTCCGGGAGCCCGTATGCCAGTCTCGGTACCAAGTACCTAGTACTCAGTACTGGGAGTGGCAGTTCATAGTTCACACCACGATGAGGTCGCGCTGGTAGTCGACGGGGGTGATCACCGCTTCCCGCGCGCCGAAGAAGGCGTTCACCTCGCTGCGCATCCCGAACTCGCCCGGGAGATAGATGCCCGGCTCGATCGAGAAGCCGACGCCGGGAATGAGGCGGCGCTCCTCGCGCGTCTCGAGGTTGTCGAGATGCGGGCCGGCACCGTGCAGCGATCGGGGATCGATCGAATGGCCGGTGCGATGGATGAACCGGTCGCCGAATCCGCGCGACTCGATCACCTGGCGCGCCGCGTCGTCGACGTCGGCGCCGCGCACGGTCCGTCCCTCCTTCGCCGATTCCCGCACCAGACGAATCGCCGCATCGCGCGCGTCGCGGACGGCCGTCCAGACTTCCTGCGCGCGTGTGGACGGCTCCCCCACGTGCGCCATCCAGGTCTGGTCGGCCCAGATCCCCTCCGGTTCGATCGCCCAGAGATCCACCAGCAGGACGTCGCCCTCGCGGATGGCGCGCGGGCGCTCTGCCGAGGCTTCGTAGTGCGGGTTGGCCGAGTTCTCGCCGGCGCACACACTCGGACCGTGATCGGTCGAGAGCCCGGCGCGGGCGAAGCGGTCGAGGATCCACTGCACGAGCTCGTGCTCGGTGGCGGGCTTCGTGG
>JAEKKK010000249.1 GCA_019510405.1 Gemmatimonadota bacterium
GTCGAGTCCATGCGCTCGTCCATCTCGCCGGCGGATTCGCCGCGAGTGGCCCGCTGGCCGACAGTGACCCGGCCGCGTGGGCACGCCAGTTCGCGATCAACGTCACCACCGCCGCGCTCACGGCACGCGCCTTCATCCCGCTGTTGCGGAGCACGAAAGGCGCGATCGTCTTTTTCGGCTCGGAGGCGGCATTGCCCGGGGCGCGCGTCGCCGGCATCTCCGCCTATGCGGCGGCCAAGACGGCCGTGCTCACGCTCGCACAGGCGATCGCGCAGGAGGAGCGCGACAACGGTGTGCGTGCCAACGCCCTCGCGCCCACCTCGATCCGTACGGCGGCGAACCTCGCGGATATGGGCGCGGATGCCGCCTACGTTACTCGCGAAGCGGTCGCCGACGTGGTGCTCTGGCTCTGCTCGGACGCGGCCCGCGCGGTGACCGGCCAGGTCATCCGGGTGCGGTGACTAGGCATCGGGTCGTCTTGCCACCCGCGACCCGGCGCTCCAGCTTGCCCACATGACAGTCGTGACGCGCCGCCGGGCAGTGTCCCGGGCCGTTCGGCTCGACCGGTCGCTCGAGGCGCTCCCGCTCTTTCGCCTCAGTGACTCCGCTGACGACGGCGTGATCACCTATGCGGACGCCGGCGGCGGCCGCTGGCGCGTCATCCCCAGCCCAGGCGACCGGCTCCCCGGCACCTTCGACCAGGACGTGTACGTCGAGCTGCTACGCCGCTTCCAGGAGGCGGGCGAGCCGACGGACGGCGTGATCACCTTCACCCTCCACGCCTTCCTGCGCGCCATGGGGCGACGCGTCGACGGCCGAACCTACGAACAGCTGCGTGGTGCCCTGGGACGCCTGGAGCGCACCACCCTCGAGTCGATCGGGATCTACGAGCTGGCCAGCGGCGCGCGCGCGGATCTGCGCTTCACCCTCCTCGCCTCGGTCGCCGTCGAGCGACGGCGCACCCTGGATCGCGAGCAGCTGCAGCTCTTCAACAGCATTGCGACCGGCGAGCCGGGCGTCGCACGCGTCGTCCTCGCCGCCGTCGTGCGTGACAACCTGGCCGCCAATCACGCCATCAGCATCTCGGCGCCCTGCTACTGGGCCCTCGGCTCGCCCGTCGCGCGGCGCCTGTACCGCCTGCTCGAGGTCGCGCGCGCCGATGGCCGGCTCACCTGGCGCGTTGGCCTGGATCAGCTCGCTCAGCAGCTCCCCCTCGCCCAGCGGTACCCGTCGCATCTCCAGCGTGTCCTCCAGCCGGCTCACGAGATGCTCGTGGCGCAGGGTGTGCTTCGAAATGCCGCTGTTCGGCAACATCAGCGAGACTGGTTCGTCGATTACGTGTTGGGCTCGCGGCCAGCCTGACGGCCCACGCCCTGAGAGCGCTTCGCATGTCGACCCGGGAACACTTCCGCTCGGCGGGGCGTATCTACTGAAAAGACTTCCTCTTCACGCAGAGTCGTTCATGCCTCGTCGCCGCTCCGCTCTCCTTGCTGCTGTCCTGCTGCCGGTTATCGCCGGTGGCTTTCTGTATCAGAACCGGGCGACGACCGACGGCGCGCGCGTCCTCGATCAGGTGCTTCAGCTCGTGTCCACGCGCTTCGTCGACACGGTCAGCCAGGGCGCGCTGTACGAGAAGGCGGCGCGCGGCCTCGTGAAGGAGCTCAACGATCCGTACAGCGAGCTGTTCACCCCGAAGGAGCTCGCGAGCTTCTCGCAGCAGACCAACGGGAAGTACGCCGGCATCGGGATGCAGATCGAGGAGCAGCAGGGCGCCATCACGATCAGCCGCGTCTTCCCGCATACACCGGCGGAAGCCGCGGGCGTGCGTGAGGGTGATCGCATCGCCTTCGTCGATACGCTCTCGACGCGCGGGTGGAAGACGCAGCAGGTCTCCGACTACCTGATCGGCGTGCCTGGCACGAAGGTCACTGTGAAGTTCCAGCGGCCCGGTGTCTCCGACCTCATCACGAGCACCTTCACGCGGCAGGTGATCCACATCCCCGCCGTGCCGTACGCCATCGTGCTCGACGACAAGATCGGCTACCTCCCTGTGCAGCGGTTCAACGAGACCGCCACGGAGGAAGTGCAGGACGCCGTCGCGCGGCTCAGCCGCGAGGGCGTGAAGGGCATCATCCTCGACATGCGTGGCAACCCTGGCGGCATCCTCGACCAGAGCACGGCGATGTCGAACCTGTTCCTCAAGTCGGGCCAGGAGATCGTCAGCGTCCGGTCGCGCACGAGCGACACGCAGCGCTTCACGACCTCCGGGGACGCCGTGTTCCCGAGCGTGCCGCTCGCCGTCCTCACCGACGAGGGAACCGCATCGGCCAGCGAGATCGTCGCCGGCGCGCTGCAGGATCACGACCGCGCACTCGTCGTGGGCAGCACGAGCTTCGGCAAGGGACTCGTCCAGACGCTCTTCCCGCTCGACGGCGGCTACGCGCTGAAGATCACGACGGCAAAGTGGTATACGCCGAGCGGACGCAGCATCCAGCGCGAGCGCAAGTTCGTGAACGGCAAGTTCGTCGAGACGACCCCCGACTCGCTCGAGACGGAAGCCAAGAAGAAGGCGCGTCCCGCTTATCGCTCGGACGCGGGCCGCATCGTGTACGGTGGCGGGGGCATCACGCCGGACATCCTCGTGCGCGACGACACGCTCACGACCGCTGAGCAGACGCTGGGCAAGGCTTTCGCGCCGAAGCAGCAGGATGTGTACGTGACGCTCGCCGACTACGCACTCGAGCTGTCGCGCGGCGCGAAGAAGGACTTCAAGGTGCAGCCCCAGTGGCGCGACGAGTTCTATCGTCGGCTCGTGGCCAAGGGCGTGACGCTCGACAAAGCCCAGTACGCAGCAGCGGGCCGCTACGTCGACCGTCTGCTCGAGCAGCGCGTCGCGCGGCTCGTCGCCGGCGACTCGACCGCCAAGCGCCGCGATCTCCCCTTCGACGCCCCGCTTCGCAAGGCGCTCGAGGTCATGGAGAAGGGCCAATCGCAGCGCGATCTCTTCACCATCGCGGCAGCGACCCGGTTGTCGGACAAGACCATCGCGCCCTGACGAAACACCGCGCAGCGATCGAGAACGGGCGCCCGAATGGGCGCCCGTTTTACATTGTGGGACATGCACACGCCCCTGCGCCAACTTGCTCTCCTGCTCGTCGGTGCGCTCGCCTGCGCGAAGCCGGCGCCGCCTGCACCGCTCGCGTCGATCCCCGCCGAGCCGGGTGAGCGCCACCTTCGCCACATTCGCCAGCTCACCGCGGGTGGCGAGAACGCCGAAGCGTATTTCAGCGCGGACGGAAAAAGGCTCGTGTTTCAGAGCACGCGAGACGGCCGCACGTGCGATCAGGAGTTCGTGATGAACGTGGACGGCTCGGGGCTACGGCGCGTGTCGACCGGCACGGGCAAGACGACCTGCGGCTTCTTCTACGCGAACGACGAGCGCGTCCTCTTCGGCTCCTCGCACGCCCTCGAGCAGGACTGCCCGCCCAGGCCCGATCCCTCCAAGGGCTACGTGTGGGGGCTGGATCCGTTCGACATCTATACGGCAAAGCCGGACGGCAGCGATCTACGCCGACTCACCGACTACGGTGTCTACACCGCGGAGGCCGTCGTCTCCCCCGACGGTCGCCGCGTCGTCTTCACTTCGCTCAAGGACGGGGATCTCGACATCTACACGATGAACGTCGACGGCACGAACGTGCGCCGGCTCACGACGACGCCGGGCTACGACGGTGGTCCATGGTGGTCGCCGGACGGCAGCCAGATCGCCTATCGCGCCTGGCATCCGACCGATAGCGCGCTCACCTCGTATCAGGCGCTGCTTCACGACCGGCTCGTCCGCCCCAACCGCATGGAGTTGTGGGTGATGAACGCCGACGGCAGCAATCAGCGGCAGATCACGCACCTTGGCGGCGCCAATTTCGGTCCATCGTGGACGCACGACGGCACGCATCTGATCTTCTCGTCCAACTACAAGCAGCCGCGCAGCGGAAACTTCGACCTCTACCTGATCGGCGTCGACGGCACGGGCCTCGAGCAGGTGACGACCCACGGCGCGTTCGACGGCTTCCCGATGTTCAGTCCCGATGGGCGGCGCATCGTCTGGGCTTCGAACCGCCATGGCTCGACTCCCACCGAGACGAATCTCTTCATCGCGGACTGGACGCCGTAGCGCTCAGCGCTCAGCGCGCGGACGCGGATTGCGCCGTATGCGTCGCGGGCAGCATCTGCTTCAGGCGCGCCACGCGCTCGGCGACCGCTCCGCTCTCCGCCATGTCCGCGCGGGCGCGCGCGAGCGCCGAGAGCACGGTCGACGAGTCACGGTCGCCGAACGCCGCGCCGATCTCGCGCAGCGAGAGCGCGAGCAACTCGTGACAGAGGAGCATGCCGATGCGTCGCGGCTCCACGACCCGGCGTGAGCGCCCCGCGCCTACCAGCTCGTCCGGGGAGACGCCCCACTCGGCGGCCACGGCGTCCTGTACCGTCTGCGCCGCCCGTAGTGGGTGCGGCGCGTTCTCGCTGCGCTCCGTTCGCATCGCGATGGCGCGCCGCGCCAGCCCGAGCGTGAGTGGAGACCGCTCGAGTGCGGCGATCGCGAGCAGCCGCGTGAGACTCCCCTCCAGCTCGCGCACGCTTCCCTCGCATTGCGACGCGAGGTGATGCGCCGCGCTGGGAGGCAGCTCCACACCGAGCATCGTTGCCTTCGCATGCAGGATCGCCACGCGGTGCGCCCAGTCGGGAGTGCCGAGGGTCGCGCTGTGGCCCGTACGGAACCGCCGCACGATGCGCTGGGCGAGCGCGCTTGCTCCCGCCGCATCGTCGCTCGTCAGCATGAGCTGGCGCCCCGCGCTCACCGCGCGCGCCGCCAGCGAGAGCAGCGCCTCCTGCGCCGTCGCATGGCGGTCGAGCACGTGCACGTCATCCACGACGATCAGCGACGCTCTCGCCAGTTCGTCCAGCATCAGCTCCGGCGTGCCGCGCCCCAGCGCCGTCGAGAGGCGATGGAGGAAATCGTCGGCGGTGAGCAGCTCGGCGACGCGCAACGGATCGCGCAGCGCTGCTTCTGCCGTCACCGCGTGCGCCAGATGGGTCTTCCCCAGCCCCGTGCCGCCGACGAGCAGAATCGGGTTGTAGAGCGTGCCCGGCGCCACGGCCGCAGCGGAGGCGGCAGCGTATGCCCCCTCGTTGCTGCGTCCGACGACGAATTGTGGAAAGGTGTACCGGGGATTGAGCGTTGCGGGCACGCTCTGCATTGGAGCAAATCCCATGACGTCGCGAGCGAGCTCGACTGCCGCGTCCTCAGCAAATGGCCCTCGCGGCTACCGCTGGATGCCGGGTGGTGCACCATGTGCGGAGCTCCTCACCCCTAGAGCCGCGCTTCGCGAAGTTCCGCATCCCTGCGTCCCCGCATTACCACATTCCGCAATGTCCGAAGGATTCGCCTCGCCCGCCGTTCGCGCCCCCGACTTCCCCGACACGCTCGACTGGCTGCACACCGCCGGCCGGAGTCTCACGCTCGGTGACTTCCGCGGCAAGTTGCTGCTGCTCGACTTCTGGACCTACGGCTGAATCAACTGCATCCATGTGCTTCCGCAGTTGCGGGAGCTCGAGCAGCGGTTCGGCGACGCGATTGCCGTGGTCGGCGTGCACAGCGGGAAGTACACCGCTGAGCGCATCACCGATCGCATCCGTGATGCGTCCATCAGGCTCGACGCCGCCCACCCGGTCCTGAACGATCGGCAGTTTCGCGTCTGGCGTGCGTACGCCGTGCGCGCCTGGCCGACCCTCGTCGCCATCGATCCGCGTGGCGCGGTCATCGGGATGAGCGCGGGCGAGTTCACCGCCGATGGCGTCACGCCGTTCATCGAGCGCGTGCTCGCCGAGGCACGCGCCTCCGGCGTGCTCCGTGAGGAGTCGATGCACCTCGCCGCCGATCCGCCGACGATCCCGCCCGACCGTCTGGCGTTTCCCGGCAAGGTTGCCGTGCGCGACGATCGAATCGCCATCGCCGACTCCGGCCATCACCGGCTGCTGCTCGGACGTCTCGAAGAGGGTGGGAGCCGGATGCGCGTCGAGCGCGTGATCGGTTCCGGTGTCCCGGGATTGGCCAACGGCGACACACCCCAGTTTCGATATCCACAGGGTCTCGCCTTCGACAGCGACGATACGCTCTATGTCGCTGACGCCGGCAACCACGCCATCCGGGCGGTCTCCCTCGCGAACGGCTTCGTGCGCACCCTCGCCGGCACCGGCACGCAGCTTCGCACCGCGCGCGACCGCGACGCCGGCGCAATGAGCTCTCCGTGGGACATCGTGCTCCACGGGGAGACACTGTACATCGCCATGGCGGGAATCCATCAGATCTGGACGCTCGATCTGTCCAGCAGAATGGTCGCGCCATTCGCGGGCACTGGCGCCGAGGAGCTGCACGACGGTGCGCATGGTGAGGCGGCCCTCGCCCAGCCGATGGGACTCGCTCTCGCTCGAGACGCATTGCTCGTCGCGGACGCCGAATCGAGCGCGGTGCGCGAAGTGGATCTGACCACGCCGGGCGCGGTGCGCACGCTCGCCGGTACGGGCCTGTTCGACTTCGGGCAGGTGGACGGCGTGGGCGATCGCGCCCGCCTCCAGCATCCACAAGGATTGGCCGTCGCGGAGGACGGTCGTGTGCTCGTCTGCGATTCGTACAACGACGCGCTGCGCTGGCTCGATCGACCAACGCGCGACGTCTCGACCTGGGTGCGCGGGCTGCACGAGCCCGGAGGTATCGCGCTCGGCGGGCGAAGTGTCTATGTCGCCGACACGAATGCACACCGCATCGCGGTGATCGAGATCGGCTCGGTGGAGATCCGGCCGCTCGTCATCGTGGAGTAGCGTTGGTGCCTGAATGCGGAACTCCGACCGAAGGCGCGTAGCGCCGCAGGGAGGAGCGATTACAACGGTGGAAATGCGGAACTCCGACCGGAGGTGCGTAGCGCCGCAGGGAGGAGCGACCAGATGCGCGCTCAGGCGCGCCGCTGCCACGCGCCGAGATTCTCCTCCAGGTGCGCGCCATGGCGCATGCCCGCGAGCGCGCAGGTGACCCCCGGGAGCGACGTCGCGAACCGAACTGCACGATGCGCATCCGTCGCGCATTCCGGAAAGAGCTCGCGCACCTCGTCCGGGAGCCCGGCCGCGAGCCGTCCCTGCATGAGCGGCGCGCTCGCGACGACGCCGATGCCCAGCGCATCCGCGGCTTCGAGCAGTGTCGTCATCCGCCGGCCAAGCGGCTGCGTCGGCGCCCGCGCGCCCTCCGGCATCGCGAGGCTCAGCGGTAGCTGCACGAGACGGAAATGATGGCTCGTGCCCGCGATCTCCCGAGCCACGGCCACCAGCTCGGCGAGCGTGAGATGCTGCCGGTGCTCCGGCCCCACACGGAGACCGAGCCAGGTCGCGCAGCCGTAGCTCGCGATCTCCCCGCGCTCTGCCGCCTCCTCGAGGAACGTGAACGCGGCACGCAGGCGGGTGCGGAACTGCGCGCGGTCCACGCCGAGCAGCTGCTCCTCCGGATTGTGGAGGTAGTACACGTCGATCGTCGGCAGACGCAGGTTGGCTCGGCTCTGCGCGAGCTGGTGCGCCAGGAATGATGGCGCGATCGAGTGCCCGCCACGGACGAGCTCATCCTGCGTGATGATGCTTGTCGCGAAGAGCGTTGCTTCTCTCCACGCTTCGTACGCCGCGCGTGACGGTGGCGGTGCGTCGTCGAATGCGAGATAGCCGCCCTTGGTGCACACGATCAGCTCGTCGCGACATGCCTCGCCGGATTCGAAGAGCGCGTCCAGGGTCCGTCCCACGGTGCGCTCGGAGCGCTGGCACCGGTAGTTGCTCGCCGTGTCGACGAGATTGATGCCCAGCGCGATCGCCGCGCGCAGCGTACGCGCGTACGCTTCGTCGTCGTCGTCGGTGCAGTCCCCGAGATACGTGCCTACACCGAGCGCGCCGACCGTCAGCCGCCGTGGAAAGGCGCGGCGGAAGTCTTCGCGGCTCGCCGGATCGCGCTCGATCACACGCCGGGTGCCAGCCGTCGTCGCGCGCGTCAGGGCTCGTGTCGAGCCACTAACGAGCCGCGCCGGCTGGAGCTCGGCACCGCTCGGGCGGGGGTGCAGGTCCGTCGTACGGTCGTGCATGTCGGAGTGACGCTAGAGGCCCACCGAGGATTGGGCAAGGGCGCAAGGGCGCAATCATCGTGCGGCATTTGCGTTGTGGGAAGCCGCGCGCGGTATTTGGTGCGAGGGGATGTCGCGCACGCGGTGTCCTCTGTGCGCGTCGCCGTGCCCATACCCGAACCTGCTTTCTCTCGTGATGCGCCTCGAGCTGCTCCTTGTCCTGGCCGCCGCCGGTTGCGCGGTCCAGCGTCCTCCCGTGTTGACGCCCGTACGCATCGATACTGCGCGTGCCACGGCATCGACGGGGCCGACACCGCCAGCGTCACCGCCCAGCGCCAGTGTCGGCACGCGCAACTTCGAGACGGATCCGTTGAGCCGCGTCGATCGGATGGAGTGGCCCGGTCCGAACATGTTTCGCTCTGGCTCAGGAGCGCCCGGCCCCGAGTACTGGCAACAGCGCGCCGAGTACACGATCGCCGCGACCCTGGACACGGCGCAGCAGCGCGTCAGCGGCGCGGTGACGATCCGGTACACCAACAACTCGCCCGACAGCCTGCGGTTCGTCTGGCTGCAGCTCGACCAGAACCTGTATCGGCCCGGCAGTAAGGGCTCCATGCTCTTCCCCGCGGACTCGCGCTGGGGGGTGCGCGGCTTTCGGGGCGGGTATGAGATCGACGGATTGCAGGTCAACGGCCGCGCCGCCGCCCTGCATGTCGACGACACGATGGGGCGGATCGATCTCGAGCAACCAGTCGCGCCGCGAGGCGGTCGGCTCACCATCACGATGAGCTTCTCCTTCCGTGTGCCCGAGCACGGCTCCGACCGGATGGGGCGTGACGGAACCCTCTACGAGATCGCGCAATGGTATCCCCGCATGGCCGTCTACGACGACATCCGCGGGTGGAACACCGATCCGTATCTCGGGCAGGGTGAGTTCTATCTCGAGTACGGAGACTTCGAGTACGCCATCACCGCCCCGGCTGGCTATACGATCGCCGGCAGCGGCGTGCTCCAGAATCCAACCGAAGTGCTGACGGCCCTGCAGCGCGAGCGCCTGGGGCGCGCCGCGCGGTCCGACACGGTCGTCGCGGTCGTCACCAACGAGGAAGCTCGTGCCGTCCCCATCGCCGGCACGAAGACCTGGCGCTTTCGTGCGCAGAACGTGCGCGATGTCGCCTGGGCTGGCGCCCCCGACTTTCGCTGGGATGCCACGAACGCCAACGGCGTGCTCGCACAGGCCTACTACCAGATCGCGAAAGCAGGCAAGGCCTGGGAGCAGGGAGCGGAGCAGACGGCGTGGACGATCAGGAACTATTCGGAGCTGTTCTTCAAGTATCCGTATCCGCAGGCGACCTCCGTCGCGGGCCCCGTCGGCGGCATGGAGTACCCGATGTTCGTGATGGTCCACTACGGCAACCCGCTCGATGATCCGAAGTCGATCTTCGGCACGATCAATCACGAGCACGGCCACGAATGGTTCCCCATGGTCGTCGGCTCGAACGAGCGACGGTATGCCTGGCAGGATGAGGGATTCAACACCTACATCAACGCGTTCGCACTCGAGCGTCGTACTCCCGGCACGACTCCCTTCCCGGGCTATCTCACCAACTGGCGCCAGACCGTCGAGAACCGCATCGACGCGCCGCTGATGACACCGCCTGACCAGATCAATGCGCGCGCACTCGGAGCGCTCGGCTATCGAAAGCCCGCGGTCGCGTTGCTCGCCCTGCGTGACAACGTGGTGGGGCGCACCACCTTCGACCGCGCGTTCCGCGAGTACGCGCAGCGCTGGGCGTTCAAGCATCCCTCGCCCGCCGACTTCTTTCGCACGATCGAGAACGTCTCGGGAATGGACCTCGGCTGGTACTGGCGCGCCTTCTGGTACTCCACCGACGTACTCGACATCGGCATCGACAACGTCAGCATGCGGC
>JAEKKK010000250.1 GCA_019510405.1 Gemmatimonadota bacterium
ACAGGTCGAACACCTCGCGCAGCACCATCGGGAAGCACCGCCCGTCCAGGATCGCGTGGTGGAACGTCCACACGAGCCGATGCTCTTCCTCGTCCAGGACGAGTAGCGTCAGTCGCAGCAGCGGCGCCGCGTCGAGCACGAATCCGCGCGTCCGGTCGGCCTGCAGCCAGGCCTCCAACCGCGCGTCGCGCGCTCCGCCGGCGACGCCGCGCCAGTCCTCCACCTCGAACGGCACGTCCACCCGCTCGTACACCCGCTGCCGCGGCGCATCGAGTCCGCTCCACTCGATCGAAGTACGCAGCACGTCGTGCCGATCGATCACCGTCTGCCACGCGGCGCGTAGCGCTGCGGCGTCCACACGCTCGGGGAGCGAGCAGACGAGCTGCTCGATGTCCACCCCCGAGCCGGCTGCGCGCAGGTGCTGCGCGAGCATGCCCTGCTGCAGCGGTGTGAGTGGATACGTGACCGCGCTCGGCGCGACAGCGGATCGCATCGCCCTACGCCCGCCGCGCCGGCCGCACGAGGCCGGCCCCCGCGAGCGCGAGCTGCCGCAGCGCCGTCGCGCTCAACAGCTGCGTCGGCACCGCGCGGAACCCGTCGGCGAGCACCTGCAGCGCCTCGCGCCGGCGGCCCGCGCGCGCCAGCTCCGCCGCGGCCTGCCGCGACACGGTCGCGCGCCATCCGCGCTGGCGGCCGAGGTGCTCCATGAGGAGCGCCATCCCCGACGCATCGGACTCGTGCGTCCGCGCGCCGCCCGCCGCTCCGTCGTGCAGCCGCTGCGCCGCGCGGTCGTAGATCGCCGCGTACCGCTCCACCATTGTATCGGCCGAGAACTCCCGCCGCGCTGCGTCGGCACACCGCGCCGTGTCGTGCGGCGACGCGAGCCACGCCGCGATCCGGTCGGCCACCTCGTCGTCGCTCGCGGCCGCGGGATAGAGCATGCCGGTTTCCCCATCGATCACCGCTTCGCGCAGCCCCATCACGTCGGGCGCCGCCACGCGGGCGCCGCACGCCGCCGCCTCGGGCGCCACGTTGCCGAACCCCTCGGACCGCGACGTCATCAGCACCACGCCGTTCGACGCCGCCACGGCGCGATAGAAGTCGGCGATCGACTCGTGCGCGACTGGCTCCCACCGCTCGGCCGCGAACCGCTCGACGGGCAGCCCGTCGAACTGCTCCCATCGCCCCGCGTGCGGATCGGCGATCCAGACGCGCGCTCCCCGGTCGATCAGGCGGCGCGCGATCCGCGTGAACCGCGGGAAGTCCTTCTCCGCCGCCGTCGTGCGGCCGACGAACGCGACGATCGGCCCCCCCCCTCCGGCGGCGTCCTGCGCCGCCGGTGGTGCCCACGCCTCCACGTCGATCGCGTTGTGCACGACTTCGATCTCGAGCTCGGTGAACGGTTGATTGAGCTCCGCCATCCCGCGAGAGATCGCGGTGTAGGCGAAGCAGTTGTCGCGATGCCAGACGTCGGAGAGCGCGCCGCGCGCGGTGACGATCACACGCGCGCGACCCGCGAGCCGCGACACCACGAGCGCCGCGGGATCCGACGCTGTCATCTGGACGATGTCGAAGTCTCCGCGTTCCAGACGGGCCGCCAGCGCAGGGAGGGAGCCCACCGTCGCGCGCCCCGTCGCCGTGAACTCCGGTAGACGGCTCGACGGCTGGCAGAACCAGTACTCACAGTCGATCCCCTGGCGGGCCAGCCCCCGCCCGAGCAGCAGCATGGAGCTGGAGACACCGCCGGTGTCACACAGCATCCGGAAGAGCAGGACGCGCATGCTGCTGCCCGAAGCGCCGCGCGCGGCGCTTACGCCGGAAGCTGATCGACGCTCAGCATCTGGCCCATGGCGACGACGATCTGGCGCGGTCCCTCGAACGTGTCCCGGGCGTGGGTGACGAGCATGTTGTCGCACATGATCATGTCGCCCTTCTGCCACTTGAACCGCACGCACACCTTCTCGAACACCTCGCCCAGGTGCTGCATCGTCTCGTCCGGGATCGGCGTGCCGTCGCCGTAGTACACGTTGCGCGGCAGGTCCTCCTCGTCGAACAGCGCCCGCAGCCCGTCGCGGGTCTCCTCGTCCACGCAGTAGATGTGGTGGATCTGCACCTGGTTGAAGAACATCTCCTCGAGCGTCTTCGGGTGCTTCACGATCCCCTTCGTCCGGTTGATCACGCGCAGCCCGCCGTCGGCGCGCCACTCGAAGTCGCTCCCGGCGTCGCGGCACATCTGCTCCACCTTCGCCTTGTCCGTCGTGTGGAAGAACTCCTCCCACGTCGGATCCACCCCCTTCGAGAAGTTGCGCACGTACATGAGCCCCTTCGTGCGGAACGCCTCGACCACCGCCGGATCGATGTGCTTCAGCACCTCGCGCGTGTCGAACACCGGCGTGCAGCCGCCCACCTTCGCCGGCGTGACGCAGTGGAAGGAGATCTTCATCGGCCAGCTGGGCAGATGCGAGCTCTCGTTGTGGAAGAGGATCATCTGGTCCGCCGGATACGGCGTCGACTCGTAGATCTTCTCCCCCGCGGCGTTGCGCGGCAGGTCGCCGTAGTCGGCGAACAGCTCCCCGTACACCGCCTTCGCCGCCCGCTCGAAGTCAGCCGGCGAGGGAAGGTTGAAGTTCCGGAAGAGCACCGCGCCGTGCACCTGCAGCTGTGCCTCGACCCACTCGCGGTTCGCCGCGTTCCACTCGGCCAGGACGATTCCCTCCTCGACCGGCTCGACGACGAGCGGAAGGCCCCCTTCGTTCAGCGTGTACGCGCGGACACCGCTCGGCGTACCGGACACGGGGGACGTGAAGACGCTGCCGGAAGTCGCTGCGACTGTCATGATCGAGATCCTGTTCGGTGACGGAGAGGAGAACGCCTTGCCGAGTCCAGGCAACACCGGTCTCGGAAGCGAGGGTGTCTATCGACCGCGCCGTGTGGGGAGGGGCGGGTTGGTTGTCGAAACCGGCTCTGGCCGGCGCCCCCGGCAAAGCAGCGCGCATGCCATCCACGCATCGAGACGTCACTGCCGCCGGATAGGTAAACAAATCGTGACGGGCGAGCCGGAGGCGCCGGCCGGAGCGTCCCGCTAAATCTTTGTCGTGACAGCAGATGCAGCCTGCGCGTCTCTCCGGCTGCGGGTGCTCGGACGCGCCCTCCTATTTAATGAGCCGGTCGCGTCGCGCAACCGGGAAATTTCCCGACGATGGCGTCCACGCCACACCTGTGTGGACCGCTGCCGAGCCGAACTGGCGATACATTGAGCGCAATGTCGACCTTCACCGTCCACTGTCGCTGCGGCGAAGCATTTCACGTCAACGACGCCGCGATCGGACGCCACGTCGTCTGCCGGCGCTGCGGCTCGGTCACCGAGGTCCAACGTCCCGCCGCCGCGGAGCCTGAGAAGCCCCGCGCCCAACGACGACGCAGCAAGCGCCGCGATACCGCCAGACAAGCGTCACCGTCGCGGCAACCGCTGACGGTACCCAGGACTGGCCTCGCCCGGATCGTCTCCTGGGCCGTCTGGGCGTATCTCGGCGCGGTCGTCGTCATCGCCGCGGCGATGTGGACGCTCGGCGACCGGGCCACCGTCGGCAGCGTCCTCCTGTTCATGGGGCGATGGGTCTTCCTCCTTCCCCTCGTCCTGCTCCTCCCCGCCGCTCTGTGGCTGCGGCGCGACCGGCTCCCGCACCTGGCCCTCGCCGCCGTCGTCGTGCTGGGACCCATCATGGGATTCCGCACCGGCTGGCGGCGGGCGCTCCCACATCCCGCCGGCCTCCCGCTGCGCGTTGCCACCTTCAACACGGAAGGGGGCGGCGTCCTCGCACAGCTCCTCCCCGGCCTGGTCGAGCGGTGGGGCGCGCAGATCGTCGCCTTCCAGGAATGCGGTGAGAGCCTCGCCGCGGCCACCGCACGCCTCTCCGGCTGGTACCACTTCGAAGGGAAGGACCTCTGCCTGATCAGCCGCTATCCGATCCGCAGCGCCGAGGTCATGGATCGCAGCGGCCTCGATCGGGTCAAGCAGAGCGAGACGAAGGAGATCGGCGGCGCCGGCTACGTCGTCCGCTTCGTCATCGATGGGCCGCGCGGCCCGATCCGCGTCGGCAACCTGCACCTCGAGACGCCGCGCAAGGGCTTCGAGGGGCTCATGGACCGCGATCTCCGTCGGCTGCAGATGAACACCGAGATCCGCGACGTCGAATCACACCTCGCCCGCGCCTGGGTCGATACGGGTACCGGCCCGCTCGTCGTCCTCGGCGACTTCAACACCCCGGTCGAGAGCCGCATCTTCCGCCAGCACTGGGGCGACCTCGCCGACGCCTTCTCCACCGCGGGGTTCGGCCTCGGCATGACGAAGTACAACGGGTGGATTCGCGCCCGAATCGATCACGTGCTGACGAGCAGCGACTGGCACGTGGACGGTGCGCACATCGGCCCCGATGCCTACTCGGACCACCGCCCGCTGCTCGTCGATCTCACCCTCGTCGGCGGCAATCCGTCGCGCACCGCCGGCCGGCCCCGTTAGCTCCGCATCCCCGCATCCCCGCATCCCCGCGATTCAGCGCGTCGAGGGCAGCGTGAGCGTGAACACCGCGCCCTGACCCAGCTCGCTCCGCACCGACAGATCGCCCCCCATCGCGCGCGCCAGCGCGCGGCTGATCCACAGGCCGAGGCCGACCCCCTCGTCGGACGAGAGCGGCGCCCCCACCTGCACGAACGGCTCGAAGATCTTCTCCTGAAGGACGCGCGCGATCCCGACTCCCGTGTCCGCGACGCGCACGGCCACGGTGCCCGCCTGCTCCCCCGCACCGCAGGTCACGCTCACGTGCCCGCCCTCGGGGGTGAACTTCACCGCATTGCTCAGGAGGTTCAGCAGGATCTGTCGCACCTTCACCGGGTCGGCCCGCGCGAACAGGTCGGGTGCGGTCGATGTGAACGCGAAGGTCAGTCCCTTCTCGCGCATCTGCGGCATCACCAGCGACTCGACCGCCGCGCAGATGTCCGCCACGGGGACGGTCTCGAGGTCCGCCCCCAGCATCGCGTTCTCCAGCTTCGCGTGGCGCAGCACCGAGTTCACTACGCCGGTGAGATGGAGCTGGTTCTGGCGGATGCGCTGGATGTCTTCCAGCTGTGCGGGCGTCACCGGGCCGCGTACGCCGGCACCGAGTAGCTGGGTGTAGCCGGCGATCGCATTGAGCGGTGTGCGCATCTCGTGGCTCAGCGTGCCGAGCATCCGCGACTTCGCGCGGCTTGCTTCCTCCGCCGCGTTGCGCGCCGTCTCCGCCTCGGCGCGCCCTCGCTCCGCCACGAGTCGCTCCAGCACGAGCTCCGTGATGTCCGTCGCGAGCACGGCGATCCCCGTCACCGTGCCGTCGGCGTCGGTGAGCGGCTGGTACACGAAGTTGTAGTAGATCTCCGGCCCGGGCCCTTCGCCGTGCACGGGGAACTCGTTCACGACGTAGGGCACCGCGGTCGTGTAGACCTCCTGCAGTATCGTTTGGATCGTGCCGACGTCGAGCTCGGGGAACGCTTCGCGGACCGACCGGCCGACGAGCGGGCGATGGCCCGCCAGCGCGCCGTACGCGCGGTTGCAGCAGGCGAAGACCAGCTCGCGCCCGCGCAGCACCGCGATCGCGACGGGCGCCTGCGCGAACGCCAGGTCCACGTACGCCGCCGCGCCCTGCGCGCCGAAGGTGTGCTCCCCCGTCGCGCGCGCGTCGCCCTTCTCCGCGCTCGGTTCCGCGGGGGAGAAGCGCGCCGTCACGTCCTCCACGTGGTGCACGATGAACGCGACCTCGCCGTCGTCGCCCAGCACGGGCGCGTTGACGGGACTCCAGAGCCGCTCCTCCTCCGTGCCGTCGGGCCGGCGCGAGCGGAAGCGCTGCACGCTCATGCGGTCCGGCGCACGCTGGCGCATCACGCGGTGCAGCGAGATCCGCATGTTCGCCGTCTCGGCCGCCGCGGGGTCGTACAGCGGATCGGGAAAGGTCTGGAAGAGCGGCCGGCCCAGGAGCCCGCGTGCGCCGTAGCGCACGCTGTTCGTCGCCCGCAGATACGCGTCGTTCACCGCCACGATCGTGTAGCGCGGATCGTCCGCGGCGAACACGATGCACGGCGCCGGCAGTGCCTCGAAGAAGGCCTCGAAGTCGGGGACGCGGGGCGTGAAGCCCGGCGCCGGACGGCGACCGGGCCAGCTCACCGCGATACCTGGGCGAGGGCCAGAAAGGGCATGCGAAGGGGAACGAGCGTGGGGCAACATCGCCCCAACCAACCGAACTTACCGGGTCGGCCAGGCGAACAGCGTGGCCGGGTTCGAGCCGGTCCGGGCCTGAGCCACGTCCGTTGGCTCCTCCCAGAAGCGCGAAGTCCGGTCCTCGCTGCCGAATCGAATCTCGAAGCGCCCGCCTCCTACTCCCCCGCGCGTGAGGGGGAATCCCATGTCGATGCGATACACTCGCTTCGACCTGGTCGGGTAGGCACCTAGCAGACTCAGCCCTACACTACCGCGAGAACCGGTCCATCCGTAAGGCACGTCTCCCGCCCAGAGGGTGCCGACCTGCCCGAACAGCGCCACGCCCAGGTCGGCCCCGCGCAGCGCGCTCGCCCAACTCTGCCTCAGCTCCGTCCGGACGACGTTTCGCCGCGCACCCGCCAACCCCGTGCGGTGATAGCCGATGACCCCTCCCGTCGGATCGCTCAGGGTGAGCTGGAGTGGGAGCACGGCGTTGATCCCGGTAGAGTACTCGTCGGACGCCACGAGCACCGTTCCCGGCCCCTGTCCCCAGTAGATCGCCGATCGGGTACTGCCGATGATGTTGTTCCAGTCGCGCGTCAGCATGTCGCGCCGCCCCTCCACCTCGGCGAGGTTCCCGATCAGGAAGGTACGGCGTGCATATCCGGCGTAGGTCGCCCCCGACAGAAAGATGTCGCTGAGCTCCCCGGGACCCGTAGCGAAGCCACGCGCGAGGAAGAGCGCGCCGGACACCCCGGACGGAGCGTCCTGGGCTCCGGTCAGGGCGTCGAACCCGGACACCGCTACGTAGCTCACCCGGCGCGCTCCCGCGATCCCACCCACGCGGACGGTCTCGAACGGCCGGTATCGGTTCAGCAGCGCCACCCCGGTATCCGCCAGGAACCCGCTGTCCGTCACGATCACGCCGAACGAGGCCGGATCCACGCGCCGCCCTGTCACGGCGGCGCCCAACAGCGCGATGGTGTGGGTCCCGAACACCCGGACCACCCCGCTCAGGTCCCAGCTCCGCTGATGAACTTCAAGCGCCAGCGGATCCTTCGCCGGACGCGCGAAGCCGGGAAACGTCGTGCTCCCATCGACTCCGACGTGCCACGAGACCCGCTGCAGGTCGGTGAAGAATGGATGCCCGAGCTCCGCGCCCAGCGCGTCTCCGATCCGGAACCTGAACGCCTCGAGGTTGAGGACATACGGCCGGTCGAAGGTCGCATAGTCGGTCAGGCGACCGCCGAATCCCGTTCGGTAGCCGCGACCCGCCTCCCACGCGCCCTGAACGAGCAGCCCCTGGCCGGCCACGTTCCCGTTGCCGAGCGAGATGGCGGCGGGACCGATCCCGCGGAAACGCCCACCCACGAGCACGGGGATCTCGTCCGTCGTCTCCACGATCGCCGCCAGATCCCCCGCCGTGTCGGCGATGACGCGGACGCGCGCATCGGCGAGGAAGGGCTGTGCACGCAGCACGCGCTCGGTTTCCGCACGGCGGAACTCCGTGCACGGATCGCCGACGTGCAGGGCGACGAACGCCTTCACTACCCGCGGCCGAGTGGTGGCATGATGGAGCCCCAGCGCCCGCGCGACCGCTCGCCACTTCGCCGCGTGCCCCGCGAACGGAGGCCGGCCGGGGCGGATGTCGATGCGCGTGATGATCCGGCCGTCACACGGCTCGACGGTCCGCTCGGTGGTCGCTTGCGCGCCAACGCGGGAACCGGCGAGACACGACACCACCAGCACGAGCCATCGGTGCCCCCGAAGCTTCATATCGCGCGAAATAGCACGAGCTGAGCCATCCGTTGGCGGGGCGACCTTGCGGTGCCGCCTTTCTCCGGCACTGGTCTCCGAATGTCGGGGTGCGACGCCAGTCCTGTGGTGGCATCGCGACAAAGACCGCGGGCTTCCGCCCCGTCGCCCGCCGTCCCCACCGTCGAAATATGCGACACCGCCGCGCGGAAGTGCGACGCAAATTGCTTACACATAACGACTTACAGCGGGCGCGAGCGCGGCCCCTCGGACGCGGGGCGCGCGCCGAGCTCGGCTGCGAATTTGCTTTTCCGGGGGGCATGGAGACGTCGCGACAGCTGCGGCCACAGGCCCTGCTCACGATCTCGCTCGAGGACTACTTCCACGTGGGCACCTTCGGGTCGCTGATCCCACGCGGGCAGTGGTACCGCTTCGAGAGCCGGGTCGAGCAGGGGGTCGCGCGCACCCTGGATCTGCTCGACGAGCAGGAGGCGCGGGCCACGGTGTTCGTGCTCGGGATCGTCGCGGAACGCTTCCCGGAACTGGTGCGCGCGGTGCGCGCGCGCGGACACGAGGTCGCGAGCAAGGGCTACCAGCATCGCCTCATCCAGGATCTCCCTCCCGCCGCGCTGGCCGATGACCTCCAGCGCGCGCGCGAGGCGATCGAGGGGGCGACGGGCGAGCCCGTCACGGGCTGCCGCATCTCGGGCTGGCTGACGCCGCGCGACGCATGGGCGCTCGACGTCCTGGCGGACCAGGGCTACTGGTACGACTCGAGCATGCGCCCCTTCCTGCGGTCGCACGCCGGCCTTCCCGCCACGCGTCGTCCGCACGTCCACTGCGCCGACTCGATGCGCGCCATCTGGGAGATCCCCGTGTCGAGCCTCTCGCTCCTCGGGTGCGACCTCCCGCTCGGCGGCGGCAACTGGATGCGCCAGCTGCCGCAGACGGTCGTGCGCCACGGCATCGCGCACCTGGCTCAGGACGAGACGCCGGTCGTGCTCTACTTCCATTCGTGGGAGCTCGATCCCGACCAGCCGCGCCTGGACGGTGCGTCGCGGCTGGCGCGGTGGCGCCACTACCGCAACCTGCACCGCATGCCCGACCGGCTGCGGCACCATCTCCGCCGGTACGAGTGCGGCTCCATCGCCGGATGGCTCGCGGCGCAGACGGCGCCGCACGCGCCGCCGGTCCCCACACGGGCCGTCGGGCCGCGGCGGCTGTCGGTCCAGGCAGCGGCCGGCGGACCGGCGCTCGTGCCCCCCGCGCGCAGCCTGCCGCGCCTGGCGGTGTCGGTGGTGATCCCCTGCTTCAACGAAGCGCACGCGCTTCCGTATCTCGCCAACACCCTGCAGCGACTCGAGTCGTCGCTCGGCTCGGCGTACGACCTCCGCTTCATCGTCGTGGACGACGGCAGCACCGACGCGACCCTCGTGCGGTCGCGCGCGCTGTTCGCCCACTGGGCGAACCTCACCGTGGTGCGCCACGACCGGAACCGCGGCCAGGCCGCGGCGATCCTCACGGGCGCGCTCGCGTCCACGACGGAGATCGTGTGCACGATGGAGTGCGACAGCCGCTTCGATCCGCACGAGCTGGCGCGGATGATCCCGCGGCTCCGCACCGGCGTCCATCTCGTCGTCGCCTCGCCGTACCACCCGGATGGCGCGGTGCGGAACGTCCCGCGCTGGCAGCGCGCGCTGACGACGTCGCTCGCGTTCTGCTACCGGCGCGTGCTTCGCCACCCGCTGCATTGCTACACGACCTCCTTCCGGGTGTACCGGCGCCGCGCACTGCTCGCGCTGCACGTCCGGCGCGGTGGGCCCGTCGGCGTCACCGAGATGCTCGCGCGCCTCGACCTCGCGGGGGGCACGATCGTCGAGCATCCCGTCACGCTGGACGCGCAGATCTTCGGCCGCACCAGCCCGCGCATCGCTCGCTCTCTCGCCGGCCATCTGGGCCTGCTCGCCGAGCTGGCCTGGCACCGGCTGCGCGGCACCAGGGTGAGCGGCACGCGCGCCGTCCTGCCGCGCGCCGCGGCGCTCGATGGTGGTTCGCTCGCCGTTCGGCGGCCTGGGCTCGCGCTCCACAGCGGTCCCGAGCCGGTCTTCCTGCGCGAGATCGCCGTCGTCGGGCCTGGCGTGGTGGGAATGCCGATCGCCGCGCTGCTGGCGACGGCGGAGCTGTGGGCACCCGACGGCACGCCGACGCGCGTCACGGTCGTGCAGCGCGCCTCCGCCACCTCGGGATGGAAGGTCGGCGCGATCAACGCCGGCCGGTCGCCGATCGGTGGGCTCGAGCCGGCGATCGACGAGCTGGTCGCGCAGGGCGCGGGGAGCGGCCGCCTGCGGGCGACGACCGACTTCGCCGCCATCCGCGACGCCGATGTCGTCATCGTAGCCGTACAGACCGAGCGCCGAGGGATCGCCCCCGACTACTCGCACCTGCTGGAAGCACTGCACGGCGTCGCCACCGCGCTCGCGCAGCGCAGCGCGGGCTCGGTGCCCATCGTCGTCATCGAGTCCACCCTCGCGCCGACCACGCTCGCCACCGTCGTGCGACCGCTGTTCGCGCAGCACGGCCTCGAGGAAGGCCGCGACGTCCTGCTCGCCCACAGCCCGAGCCGCGTGACGCGCGGCGACGTCGTCGGACGGCTCATCACCTCGGACAAGCTCGTCGGGGCGCTCTCGCCGGCCACGGCGCCACGCGTCGCCTCGCTGTACGAGCACGTCGTGACCCAGGGGACGGTGCACTGCACGAACGCACTGACCGTGGAGCTCGTGACGACGCTCGAGAATGCCACGCGCGACGTGCACCTCGCCTACGCGGCGGAGGTGGCGCGCTACTGCGACGCGCGCGACATCGACTTCTTCAGTGTGCGGCGGCGCGTCAATGCGCGGCTGGCCGCGGAGCGCGGCGCCCAGGCGCCGCCCTGCGGTGGACTGCTCGTCCCCACCATCGGCGTGGGGGGCAACAGTCTCACGAAAGACGGCGTGTATCTCTGGTGGCGCGCGCTCGAGAGCGGCGCCAACCCGGCGCACAGCCTCGTCCTCGAGGCGCGCCGGATCAACGACGAGTCGCCGGCGCAGATTCTCGCCCTGGTGGAGCGGTTCTCCGGCGCGGTGGCCGGCCGGTCGATCGCCCTGCTCGGCGTCGCCTACCGCCCGGACACCGACGACGCGCGCAACTCGCCGACCTTCGCCCTGGCGAGCCAGCTCATGGCGCGCGGCGCGCGCGTGGCGATGCACGACCCTCACGTGAGCGCCGCCGACCAGCACCTGCTGCGCTCCTGGCTCGCCGGCCACTTCCATCGCGACCTCGCCGACGCGCTGGCGACGGCGGAGGTGGTCGTCGTCTGCGTCGCGCACCAGCGCTATCTGCGCGGCGGCAGGCGCTGGCTCCATCACGCCCAGCGCCTGCGCACCGTGATCGACGCGTGCAATGCGTATCGCGCCTCGGAGATCGCCTCCACCGCGGTGCGCTACTCCGGCGTCGGCCGCGGGATCGGCGAGCCGGCGGGCGCCCTGATCGAGTCGGTGGCGGCCGGACTGCACGCCGTGCGGCGCGGCATCGGCAACGAGGCGGCCATGCTCGTCGCGCAGCTCAACGCGCGCCACGCGGCGGACGAGTTCAATCGCGTCGACCTCGATCTGGTGCGCCGTCTCGCCACCTGCTGCGAGTCGCGCTGCGACGTGGCCGGCCCCGAACCGGTGCTTCCTCTGGCGAGCATCGACGGATTCCGCAGCCGCCTCGTGGCGTGCGCGGTGGAAGCGGCCAGGACTACCACTCCCAGTACGTCATACTGAACTACCACTCCCAGTACTGAGTACCTGGTACTTGGTACCGAGACTGGCATACTACCTCCCGGAATGAGGGGTCAGATACCGAAGGCGTCTGACCCCTTGGCGCATTCCGGCAACGCAGCGAAAGGGGTCAGAGTCAGCGAACCCGCTGACTCTGACCCCAACGCGCATCGCAGTGCGCCGTTCAGATAGAGGTACTTCCGAGGCCTTGTGGGGGCTCGTATGCCAGTACAAGTACCAAGTACTCGGTACTCAGTACTGGGAGTCGTAGTTCAGGTACCTGTCCCATCCGTAGACCATTGCGAGGTACCTGACACGACGGCCAATTTCCGGGTCCGCCCCCAGAGGAACCC
>JAEKKK010000251.1 GCA_019510405.1 Gemmatimonadota bacterium
GTGAAGCGCCGATGCGGAGAGGAGGCAGACTAACCGTCATCCCGAGCGAGCGGAGCGAGTCGAGGGATCTGCACTTACAGATCACTGCGCAATGGATTGCACGCGGAGCACGCGGAGCTCGCGGAGAACGGCTCACGCGGAGAACGGCTACCGGGAGAGACCTCGGCCCGAGCACCACTCCCTGCAATGTCGGGGAGCAGGATTTTTTGGGTCTCGGGGCGAGATCGGTGCACCCGATCAGTGGGTCTCAGAGCTGGGCCGTGGCGATACGACGCCTGGATGCTGACCCCAAATCCCTGCGGCGCTTCCTCCAAGAGGAGCCCTGCGCTGGTCCGCGATCTCACTGGGCAGGTCGTTCTCCGCGTGTCGTTCCTCCGCGCCCTCCGCGTGCTCCGCGTGAAATCCCTTGCGCGATCAAGCCAGAATTGAGAACGGCCCCGGCACGCCGAAGCGTCCCGAGGCCGTTCACCAACTCACCAACTCACCAACTCACCAACTCACTGATACTGCACGTACGACAGCCGAGGTCTGAGCTGCAACAACTCGGGAGGAGTCAGCAACGCATCTCCCTTCTTCGTGTCGTTGTGATAGAACAGCTTGAACCCCGTGTACTGCACCGGGTGGCTCACGATGTAGTCCTTGTATGAATCGAACTTGAGCCACGGCGGACCCCAGCCGTCCATGTGCATCACCACCTGCACCCGTGGCGTCGGACGGATCTGCTCCGCATCCGGCACCATCTTGCTCGTGAAGCGGTGCACGACGAGGATCTTCGGCGGGATCTTCTTCTCCTGCACCAGCTTGTCGAGCGTCTGGATGACGTAGTTCACGTCCGACGCGTGCATCGTCCCGATCTTCGAGCTCGGGCGCAATCCCTCCCGCTCGTAATGCATGTAAAACTCGGGGTCGATGCCGAGGTGCACCTCGGGACGCGCGAGCCAGGGGAGGAGCCGCGGCAGTTCCTTCTGCAGCGTGCTGTTCGCCGCCTGAATGTCGAGGAAGAGGATGCCGTTCCGGCTCTTCGCCCACTTGTACGTCCGCTCGATCATCGACGAGTCCTCGCGCCGCACCCACAGTCCGTCCGGACCGGGCGCCCCCTGCGCGACCACCGTCACGAGATGGATCGCCGGGATTACCGGCGTCTTCGGGTCCGCCGCCTTCCATGCCGCAACGGTGCGGTCCCACATCCCGAGCATCTGCTGCTCCGGGTACTCGCCGATGACCCCCATCTTCTTCGAGTGCGGGTTGCCGTAGTACGCGACGATCCGGTTCTTCGGCAGCAGCGAGCCGGGGAGTATGGTGGGCGGCGCCGGCCAGTTCGCTTCCTTGCGCACACCGGCCCGCACCGCGGCGGCAAAGCTCGTCTGGTCCACCGGCTTGTGGCCCGGCGCCAGCTTCGGGCTGATCGAGTCCGCCTTCGCCGTCGCCGGCGTCTCGCTCCACGGCTTGTCGCCGGGCGACGCGTTCGACGTCCCCCCGGCCCCCGCCCTGGGCGGCGCCGACGCGACCGTCGTCGACAGGTCGACCGACTTCCCCTTGGCCGAGTCGGCGGTCACCTCGCCCGAGCTGCTCTGACGCGGCGCATCGGCCGCACATGCGATGAAGCCGACACCGCACAGCACGGCGACGACCGGAATTCTGAAGCGATTCATGTAACGGGAAGAGTGTCGGGTAATCTGCGGCAGACGGGTGAACCGGTCATTGGTTCACTAACTCACCAACTCACCAACTCACGGATTCTCCTACGCACGCCGTGCGCCGCATCGAGTGCTTCTGACGAGCATACCCCCGCATCGTAAACAGGTCCGATCAGAAACCGAAGCGACGCCAAAAACCGTGACTTCTCTCACCTCCATAACGTCGAGTTCGGTAGCAGATTGAGTTCGTTCGATACCCCCCCGCCCGCGTGCGCCGTCGCACGCCAAGGAGGACATCGTGAATACGCTCCGTACTCGTCGGGCCATGATCGGCGACCTCACCTACCTCGCCGCCGCTCTGACCCTGCCGACCCCGCTCCTCCGCCGCTTTGGCTCGCGCGCCCTTGGCGCCGCCACGCCGGCCGACCTCGACCCCGACCTCGCCCGCTTCGACGGGTGGACCGCGGACCTTCGCACCGAGCAGCTCGCGGATCGTTCCATCCCACTCGGCATCGCCACCGCGCGTATTGCCGCCTTGGCGGTCGGGACGCCCTACGAGGCGCACCTCCTCGACGCCTACCTCCGTGGCGGCGACGCGCTCGCCACCGAGCCGCTGACCCTCTCCCTCACGCGGTTCGACTGCAACTCCTTCGTCGAGTCGTGCGTCGCCGTAGCCCGCGCGGCGCGCGCCGGCGGCCAGCCGACCTGGAGAGGATTCGGCCGCGAGGTGGAGCGCATGCGCTACCGCAACGGCCTCCGCGGCGACTACACGACGCGCCTTCATTACTTCAGTGAATGGCTCGCCGACGGCGACAATCGCAGCCTCATCCGCGACGTCGGCTTCGCACTCGGCGGCGTCGAGGACAAGCGCCCCCTCCGCTTCATGACCGAGCACCGCGATAGCTACGTCGCCCTCGCCGACGACCGCGTCTTCAAGGCGATGAAGGAGATGGAGCACCGCCTCGACGGTGACGCGCGCCGCGTCATTCCCACGGCGCGCATCGCCCAGGTGGAGGACCGCATCCAGAACGGCGACGTCATCGGCTTCGCGACCAGCACCCCCGGTCTCGACGTCACGCACTGCGCCATCGCCGTCCGCGACTCCCGCGGCATCCTCCGCGTCGTACATCCCCCGACCTCGGGCGGCAACGTCCAGGTCAGTCGCGTCTCGCTCCCCGAGTACGTCGCCCAGCTCCGCGACGCGACCGGAATCATGGTAGGAAGGCCGATCTGACAGGTCAGGCTCAGCGTCAGTTCGAAGGCAGCAGGCATCGGGGTCAGACCCTGGGGCGCAGCCCCAGGCTCTGACCCCTTTGTCGTAGTGGGCAGCCCAGTCTGACTCTGACCCTTCTGACTCTGACCCCGATTGCTCTCGGCCGTTCGCCTGTCACGTCGAGATCTCGCCCGGCATTCCGGGAGCCCGTATGCCAGTCTCGGTACCAGGTACCTAGTACTCGGTACTGGGAGTGGTAGTCCCGACGCCCATCTCGTCCAGGAACCGGTGCCCCCCCATCGATTCGCCTTTCCGAAGCGCCGCGTGCGTGAACACCAGCCGGTCCTTCGCCCGCGTCATCCCGACGTACAGCAGCCTCCGCGCCTCCTCGATGTCCGCATCGCTCGTCTTGCGCCCGCCGAGCAGCGACCCGTCCTCCACGCCGACGATGTACACGCGCGAGAACTCGAGCCCCTTCGTCGAGTGCAGCGTGAGCAGGTTCACGCGGCTCGCGTCCACCGGGTCGTCCTCGCGACGCGACAGCGCCGCGAGCTCCAGCAGGCGCTCGAGCTGTTCCTCCATCGTCCCGTCCGGCAACTGATCGAGCAGCGAGCGTAGCCGCGCCATCGCCGCCGGATAGCGCTCCATCGGCGACTTCTCCGTCCGCACGCGCTCCATTCGCTGCGCGCCGCCGAGCCATTCGATCAGATCCTTCACCGTCGGAAGCGAGTCGTCGCCGCGCGCCGAACGCTCGACGTCGTACTCGTCGAGCACGGTGCTGAACCGGCCGAAGGCGAAGTGGCTGCTCCGGTCACGCAGCATCGCCGCTTCGGGGTGCAGCTCGTCCGGCCAGAGCACCAGCGCGACGGCGACGTAGTCGAGCAGGTGCGCGAGCGCCGTCTTCCGCGCGTACGCGTCGTTGAGCGTGCGCATGGCGACGAACACCCTGGCCAGCGTGCGCACGTCGTCGAGCGCACGGTGCGAGCGGCCGCGGTCGATGCCCAGTCGCTCGGCGAGGTGCACGAGCCCCGCGCTGCTCGTGAACAGCTTCCGCGCCAGCGGGAGCGTGTCGTAGGTGCACGCGAGCTTGTCCCCCGTGAGCCGCTCGATCACGGGGAAGTCGAAGTGGTGCCCGTTGTGCGCGACGAGCACGTCGTCGCCGCTGAACGTCTTCACCTGCGGCCACACCTCGGCGAACGACGGCGCGTGTGCGACGTCGGCGTCGGAGAGGCCGTGCACCTTCTGCGCTTCGGGGTCGATCGCGCTATCGGGCCGCACGAGCGCCGAGTATTCGTCCACGATCAGCCGGTCGCGCACGCGCACCGCGGCGATCTCGATCACGTCGGCCTGCTCGACCTTGTTCGTCGTCGTCTCGATGTCGACGACGGTGAAGTTGGCGAAGGCGCGGCTGGGACCGTCGCTGACGTGACTCTGCAGCGCCTTGAACAGCGCGAGCGGCAGCCCGAGCACCGGCGCGTCGTCGGCGAGGATCGGTTCGGCGTCGGAGGGCGGCACCGGGTCGAGCGATACCTGATGGAATCCCGCGCGGCGCAGCAGGCCGGCGAGCGGGATCTCCACGCCGCGGCGCCGCTCGATCCAGATCGTGCGGCCCGCGCGGCGTGCGTCGGCCAGCCGTCGCGCCAGGCTCACCACCTCGGGATGATCGTTCGGGTCGCTCAGCTCGTCGTGGTTCTCCTCGAGCACCGTGCGATGCTCGCCGACGCGATGCGACAGCAGCTCCTCGATCAGCCCGATCACCGTCGTGCACTGACGCGCGAGCGCGGGAAGATTGTCGAGCGAGTAGCAGGCGCGCCGGATGCGCCGCGCATCGGGATGCTCGCGGCCCAGCTCGCGCGCCGTCGCCTCGAGCTCCTCGCGCAGCGTCCGTCCCGAGCGCGGGCAGCGCGCGCGTGCCTCGGCCACCACCTGCTTCGGCAGCGCCACCTCGAGGAAGGCGTCGTCGTGCACGTCGTTCGGGCGTGCCACCACCTGGAGCGCGGCGAGCACGTAGGCGATGATCGGGTCCTCGACGATCGCGCGGCCGCTCGCCAGGCGACACGGGATCCCCGCGCCGAGGAACGCCGCCTCGACCTCATCGCCGATCGCGTGCGTGCGATAGAGCACGGCCACGTCGCCCCACCCGACGCGATGCACGTCGTGCTCGCGCCGCACGTCGGCGACGAGCCACGCCCGCTCCGCCGCATCGTCCGGGAACGCGTGGGCGACGACGCAATGCTCCGACTCGCGCTCCGCCTCGAGCTGCTTCGGCTCGTCGAACAGCGTCGGATTGTGCTCGATCAGCCGCCGGGCGAGCGCGAGGATCTCGCGCGAGCAGCGCCGGTTCTCTCGTAGCGTGATGCGCCTCCTGACGTCGAAGTCGTTCGAGTACGTGAGGAAGACGCGCCGGTCGGCGCCCGCCCACGAATAGATCGACTGCTCGTCGTCGCCGACGGCGAAGATGTGCCGATGCTCGCGCCCCAGCTCGCGAATGACCTGGTACTGGAGCGGGTTGAGGTCCTGGAACTCGTCGACGAGCACGCAGTCCCAGCGCGCGCGCACGCGCTGCACGACGTCGCGATGCGTCAGCAGCTCCGCCGTCTTCAGGATGAGCGTGTCGAAGTCGGCGAAGTTGCGATCACGCAAGAATCGCTCGTACTTCTCGAAGCTCGCGCGATCGTTCGGATGAGCGAACGGCTCGTTGCTCAGCCGATGCGCCGAGTAGCGCCGCAGGACCGAGCTGTGATAGTTGAACACGCCGATCCGCCGCAGCACCGCCGCCTGCGCCTTGTCGTCGAGGATGCCGAACCCGCGCTCCAGCCCGACGCGCGCCCCGAACTCACGCAGCAGCTCGGCGCAGAAGGCGTGGATCGTCCCCGTCTTTATGCCGCTCGCACGTGCACCGAGCGCGCGAGCGAGCCGCTCGGCGATCTCTCCCGCCGCCTTGTTGGTGAAGGTGAACGCGCAGAGCCGCGCCGGCTCGATCGCGAGCTCCTCGAGGAGGAACCGGATCCGCTCGATGAGGCAGAAGGTCTTCCCCGCCCCGGGCCCGGCGAGCACGAGCAACGGCTCCGCCTCCGCCTCGATCGCCTGTCGCTGCGATGGCGACGGCGTCCGAACGACCACGTCCGCCAACCCGAGCGACGCCCCCGTCCCGAGCGAACCCGCCATCCTGGCCGACGCTGTCATCCCGCTCGAGGGCAGCGTCCCTGTCATCCCGAGCGAGCGAAGCGAGTCGAGGGATCCGCACTCGGCAGGCGCCGAGGAAGCAGAGCGACCGCGGAGAATCGCGCTGCTCTTGTCGAGGGGCAGAAGCCCCGGCTCTGACACCGGAAGAGGACTGATCGGGACCGACACGCCCTCAAGCTGTGCTCGCGACCGCGCGTCGGCTACTGGGGCACAGCGAATTGGTTGCGTGTCGGGACGATTCGGTGTGAGAGCGGGTGGGAGCCCTGCGGGCGAGCGTGGCCCAGACGCATCCAGGGTTCTCGAGCTGACCCCAGCGAGGTCGGCAGTGAAGCCGTCCCACGCCAGCGCTTCCTCGCGATTGGCCGCGAGGCGTTCTTCGATCGGGCGCTCAGGACGCGTGAGCTGGTGAGCTGGTGAGTTGGTGTACGGCCTCGGGACCCTATTACTTCCCCGCACCCCGCATCCCCACGTAATGCACCGCCTCGCTCGCCTCGTTCGCTGGCTCGTCAACCTGCTCGTCGTGCTGTTCATCGGCACGGTGTTCGTCCTCGGCGGCTTCCGCATCGCCGCGGCGCGGCGCGAGGTGTACTCGCGCGCCGAGGCCGCGCCGAGCACCGGACATTTCTTTCATGCGGCCGACGTGCAGATGTTCGTGCAGGACGACGGGCCGCTCGACGGGCCGCCTGTCGTCCTGATTCACGGCACCGGTGCGTGGAGCGAGATCTGGCGCGGCACCATGCACGCCCTCGCGGGCGCGGGCTATCACGCCATCGCGCTCGACATGCCCCCGTTCGGCTTCTCCACTCGGCCGACGTCGGCCGACTACGGCGACTCCGCGCAGGCGCGGCGCATCCTCGCCGTGCTCGATTCCCTGAAGCTGACGCGCGTGACCCTCGTCGGGCATTCGTTCGGCGGACGTCCGACGATGGAGGCGACGTTCATGGCGCCGGAGCGCGTGTCGCGCCTGGTGCTCGTGGATGCGGCGCTGGACCTGATGCAGGGATGCGGGGATGCGGGGATGGGCGGATGCGGAACGACAACTTCCACGACCACCGCTTCAGCCGCGACTCGAAGCACTACGACAACCGACACGACCGGCTCGCGCGTCGTGCGCGCGATCCTCGGCACGCGAGTGACGCGCAACATGGTCGTCGCCTCGACGCTCAGCAATCCGCACCTGACCGGCTGGCTGCTGTCGAAGCTCGTCTACAATCGCGACTCCGCCGTGACGCCGGCGCGCGTGGCGATGCTGCAGCGTCCATTCGTCGTTCAGGATTGGACGTCCGGGCTGGGGTCATGGCTCGCCCCCTTCGCGACGACGCGCACGACGTCGATGGCGACCGACCGCTCGCGCTACGCGACGCTCGCGATCCCGACGATGGTGCTCTGGGGCGCGAAGGACTCGATCACGCCGCTCGCGCAGGGCCAGGATCTCGCGCGACTCATTCCGGGCGCGCGGCTCGAGGTGCTGCCCCTGGCCGGCCACATCCCCGCGATCGAAGACGAACGCAGCTTCGACGCGGCGCTCCTGGAGTTCCTCCGCGATTCGACGCGCACTCGTCGCTGAAACACGCTGTCATCCCGAGCGAGCGCCTGATCCCGAGCGGAGCGAGTCGAGGGATCTCCAATAGCCTCGAGGGATCTGCACGTACAGACCGCTGCGCGCTGGATTTCACGCGGAGCACGCGGAGGAACTGAGAGGGACGCGGAGAACCGCTCTCCGGGTCGCGATCCGCGCTCCGGGGAACCGCCCCTCTCCATCCACGACCCAAAATTCTAAATGGTCCGGTGGAGAGATCTCTCCGTCACACTCCGCGCCTCCGCGGGCCGCGGCGTCGGTGGGCTGATCCGGGGCACCGCTCCGCGCCTCCGCGCGAAATCCATTGCGCGACCGAGCCTGAGCAATCAATCGCGCGCGATGATCACTCCCCCATTCGTCGTCGTCGCGCGCACCGGTGCACCACCCGATCCCAGCGTGAGTGAGAATCGCCGCGAGATGTTGCCGTGCACCGTGAGCGGGATGTCCGTGCGGACCCCGCCGTTCACCGTCCCCGTCTCGAGCCGCGCCGAGTAGCCCTCGGGGACGATCAGGCGCACGCCGCCGTTCTGGGTTTCGGCGTCGAGCCCTGCGCCCTCCCAGTGCGTGCCCGTGAGGCGGACGTTCAGGCCGCCGTTCTCGGCGTGGGCGCGCACGTCGCCGCCGGCACCCTCCAGGCTGAGGCCGCCGTTCTCCGTCTCGAGCGTCATCTTGCCCGTCACTCCATCCACGCGCAGACCGCCGTTGTGCGCGCGGAGGTCGAGGTCCATGTGGCGCGGGACCCAGACGTCGTAGCTCACGATCTGCCTCGTGTCATCGTCGTCGCCGTTCCGTCCGGACGCGCGGATCGTCCCGCCCTCCGCCGTGATTCGGAGATTCTTCAGGTACCGCTCGGCGTCCGCTTGCGTATGTGCCATGCCGACGATCCGCGCCGACACGTGGATCGAGTCGCGGTCCCATCCGGTCACCGACACGCCGCCCAGCGACGCCCCGTCGATCGAGAGCGCGCGCGTACCGCGGCTCACCGGTACCGTGCGGACCTCGCAGGCGTGGCCGTCCCATCGGTTGCCGTACTGGTTGTCGCGGCAGTGCTCCAGCCACTCGGCGTCCGACTCATCGTCGCGGTACCGCTGCGCGGGGAGGGTGGTCGCGGCGAGGAGAAGGGCGGCGAGGGCGAGGGCGGGCGAAGCGAGACGGCGCATGATGCACTCCGGGTCGGTGTAGGGCGGCACGGAATGGACAGCACGAGCCGGCGAAGGGTTGGCAGAGTGGTCTGAGCCCCGTGCAACCATCGAGCGGCTGGACGTGTCCAGTCTTCGATCACCCTCGGCCGAGGAAGCGACGACAGATGCGACCCATCCTGACCGCCGCGCTGGCGATCGCCACGTGCGTACAGAGCTCGGCGGCATCGGCGCAGGGCACCTTCATCGTGCGCGATGTCCGCCTGTTCGACGGCGAACGCGTGACCGAGCATCGAAGCGTCGTCGTGCGCGACGGCATCATCACGCAAGTCGATGACGGAGCGCTCGCCGTTCCGGCGACCGCCCAGGTCGTCGACGGACGTGGGCGCACTCTGCTTCCCGGCCTGATCGACGCGCACGTCCACCTCTCCGACTCCGCCGAGGCCGACCTGCGCCAGTCGCTTGCCGTTGGAGTCACTACAGATCTCGATATGTGGAATGGCGGCGCGCGCTTCGAGCGCATCAAGGCACTGCGCGCCGCCGACGCGCCCGACGTCGCCGGCGTGCGCAGCGCGGGCACCGGCGCGACTGCACCCGGCGGCCACCCGACCCAGATGGGCGGCGGATCCTTCCCGACGATCGACGACCCCGCCGACGCGCCGGCGTTCGTCGACGCGCGGATCGCCGAGGGATCGGATTACATCAAGATCATCTACGATGACCTGTCGTCGCTCGGCCGGCACCAGCCGATGCTCGACAAGCGCACGCTCGCGGCGCTCGTCGACGCGGCCCACGCGCGCGGCAAGCTCGTCGTCGTGCACATCCTGAGCGAGTGGCAGGCGAAGGACGCCATCGAGGCCGGCGCCGACGGGCTCGCGCATCTCTTCACCGGCGCGACGGTGTCGCCCGACTTCGCGCGGCTCGCGGCGTCGCACCACGTGTTCGTCACGCCGACGCTGACCACGCTCTACGGCGGCGGCTGTGGCGAGGGCAACGGCCCGCGCATCGCGAGCGATTCGTTGCTGCGCCCGTACATCCGCCCCGCGATGCGCCACCAGGCGGCGATGACGTTCCCGCCCGCGAAAGGCACTTCGTGCGAGGGGACGCGTGAGGCGCTGCGCCAGCTCGTGCGCGCAGGCGTGCCCGTGTTGACGGGCACGGACTCACCGGCGCCGGGACAGTCCTACGGCGCGTCCGTGCACGGCGAGCTGGAGCTG
>JAEKKK010000252.1 GCA_019510405.1 Gemmatimonadota bacterium
CGCCCCGAGTGAGGATCCCGCGGACTAGTGCACCGCTGACATCTGGCAGCCGCGCTACTTCGGCGGCTGCATCGAGATCGAGCCGTCGTCGTTGATCGTCCAGTAGGGTTCCACGCCACCTCCCACAGGTGTCCCTCCGGATCGGCGAAGTAGCCGTCGTAGCCGCCCCAGAAGGTGTCGCGCGGCTCGATGAGGATCTGCGCGCCCGCGGCCCGCGCTTCCTCCATCGCGGCGCGGACCTCTTCCTTCGAGCGGCAGTTGTACGCGAGCGTGAAGCCGCGGAAGCCGCTCCCCTCGGCGCTCACACCGGCGTCCTCCGCGAGCTTGGGCCACTCGTAGAGCGAGAACACCATCCCCCCGCACTGGTACATCGCGATGTCGTCCTGGCCGGCGTCGTGGTGCCAGCCGAGTCCTTCCTCGTAGAAGCGACGTGCGCGCGCGAGGTCGCGGACGCCGAGGGTGAGCATGCCTAAACGCTGTTTCATTGACGTGGTGAGTTGGTGAGTTGGTGAGTTGGTGATCCTGGGGTCAGATACCGCAGGTGTCTGACCCCTTGGCGCGCAGGAGTTGGACGCGTTCCCCTGTGACCCAGACTAGCGGCCCACCCACTCGGCGTATTGAAGAAATCGGCAGGCGCGCAACGGTTGACGACGGTCGGCCGTTCGCCGAGTGTACGGTAGGAGCGCCCACCGGCACGCGGAAGGATCTCGCGCGCCGCACCCAACTCCGATCAGTGAGATCAGCGATGCGGATGCACCAACACGAGCGACGCTCGTGGCGCTCGGGCGCGCCCTGGAGGACAGCGATCGTCGCGGCGCTCGTCGTCGCGCCGGCACTCGGCGCCCAGCAGCCGGCCACGATGAGCCCCGCCGAGCGGGCCCGGGCCGACTCGGCTCTCGCGGTGATGCGCCGGGCCACGGCCGAGGACCATCAGCAAATGTTGGCGCAGCTCGGCATCACCGCGCTCCGGCCGGGCCCGAACGGGAACGAGTCCGCACCGAACCACGCGAACTACGACGCGTCGCTCGCCAATCCATTCACGTCGCTCCCCGACGTGCTGCGCATGAAGGACGGCCGTCGCGTGACGAGCGCGCGGATGTGGCAGCAGCGGCGGCGCGAGATCATCGATGCCTTCGAGCGCGAGGTGTACGGCCGCGTGCCGGCACACGTGCCGAAGGTCACGTGGACCGTGACGGCGACCGACACGGGACGCGTCGGTGGACGGCGCGTGATCGCGAAGCAGCTCGTCGGCCACGTGAACGCTGCTTCACCATCGCGTGGCGACCCGCTGGACGCGTCACGCTCATCATTGGAAATACCGCTCACCGTCGTCGTGCCGGAGGACGCGAAGGCGCCCGTCCCGCTGATGATCATGTTCCGGCCCGGCACGCTCGAGTCGGCGCTCGGCCGGCCACCGCGCCCCGGTACGCCGCCGCAGGGCTTCGTGCCTCCGCCGCCCGCGCCCGGCAGCGATGCGCCGGCGACGGAGCAACTCATCGTGGATGGATGGGGATTCGCGTTCCTGAATCCGACGAGCGTGCAGGCAGACAACGGCGCCGGCCTCACCAAGGGGATCATCGGGCTGGCGAATCACGGCCAGCGGCGGAAGCCGGGCGACTGGGGCGCGCTGCGCGCGTGGGCGTGGGGCGCGTCGCGCGCGCTCGATTATCTCGAGACCGACAAGGCCGTCGACGCGAAGAAGGTGGGGATCGAGGGCGTGTCGCGGTACGGCAAGGCCGCGCTGGTGACGATGGCGTTCGATCCGCGCTTCGCGATGGTGCTGATCGGATCGTCGGGCAAGGGCGGGACGACGCTGCATCGCCGCAACTGGGGCGAGGCGGTGGAGAGCCTCACCGGCTCGGGCGAGTACCACTGGATGGCGGGGAACTATCTGCTCTACGGCGCCGACTCGTCGCGCACCGGGCGGCACACGGCGAACGAGCTGTCGGTCGACTCGCACGAGCTCATCGCGCTCGCCGCGCCGCGGCTGACGTTCGTGAGCTACGGCATTCCCGAGAAGGGCGACGCGAAGTGGCTCGATCATCAGGGAAGCTTCATGGCCGCCGTCGCCGCGCAGCCGGTGTTCCGCCTGCTCGGCGCGAAGGATCTCGGTGTGCCGGACGACTGGCGTTCGGCGAAGATGCCGCCGGTGAACGTCGGCCTGCTCGACGGCGAGCTCGCGTGGCGGCAGCACGACGGCGGCCACACCGATGCGCCGAACTGGAAGTACTACCTCCAGTGGGCCGATGGAAAGTTCAAGCGGACATACACGCCGGCGCCGCCAGTGCCCGCGTCGAGCACGAGCAGCGTGACGAGCGCCGGCAGCGCGGTCGCGGCCACGCCGCAGTGGCCCGCTGACAAGGCGACGCCGCGCACCGATTCGAACTCGATGATCGCCCACCGGCAGCTCCTCGCGAAGCGCTCGCAGGGGAAGATCGACCTCTACTTCGAGGGGAACTCGATCACGCGCCGCTGGGGAGCGACGGACTATCCGCAGTTCCTCGCCAACTGGCGTCAGAACTTCACCGGATGGAACGCCGCCGACTTCGGCTGGGGCGCCGACCGGATCGAGCACATGCTGTGGCGCCTCGAGAACGGCGAGCTCGATGGCGTGAACCCGAAGGTGATCGTCATCCTCGCCGGCACGAACAATGTCGGCAAGGTTCCGGGCGGCGAGGAGAAGATCGCTGACATCACGCGCGGGCTGGGCGCACTCGTGAGCCTCGCGCGTACCAAGGCACCGAACGCGACGATCGTGCTGACGGGCATCTTCCCGCGCAACGACAGCCCGGCGACGGCGCACGAGATCAACGCCGAGATCGCGCGCATCAACACGAACCTCGCGCGCATGGCCTACGGCAAGTCGATCCGTTATGTCGACGTGAACGACAAGCTCGTCGACTCGACCGGCACGTTGCGCGAGGGATTGTTCATGGACGGCCTGCACCCGAACGCGGCCGGCTACCAGATCTGGGCCGACGCGCTGAAGCCGGTCCTCACCGAGCTGCTCGGCCCACCGGCTTCGACCGATCAGGCTCCGCCGCCGACGGGGGATCCGAGTGCGAAAAAGCCGTGAGCTAGTCTTCGAGCCACCTTCCGACATCCGCCCCGGACCGTCCGAGCAGCTGTCGCGGCGTGAAGCCGGTCAGATCGCGAAACTCGCGGGTCATGTGCGCCTGGTCCGCGTAGCCGGCGTCGAGGGCGAGACGGGAGAGCGTTGGCGCGAAGGTCGGCGGGCGCGTCGCGACGCCGGCGCGGCTGGCGCGCAAAGCGCGCTGCAATCGCACGATGCGCTGCAGCGTCTTGGGACCGTAGCCGCAGGTGGCAGTGATCTCGCGGTGCAGCCGCCGCTCGCTCCATCCGAAGTCGCGGGCGACGTCGCGCACCATCACACTGCGATCGAGCACGAGCCGGCGTGCGGCGCGCAACGCGTTCGCATCGCCGTCGATGCGCGGTCCGATCCGCGTGCGGACCCACGCCTCGAGCGCGGAGCGCAGCGCGCGGGCCGGATCGTCCGCGTCGCGCGCGCGGCCGATCCCATCGGCAAGCGCGTGCACCGCTGACCCGCACACCGCGGCGAGCTCGGGGTCGGCGTCGCGCAGTTCGTTCGCGTCGCAGCCGAACGCCGCCCGTGTCGCGCCAGGCCGGAAGCGGATGCCGACGACCGTCGTCCCCGGAGGCACGAGCACGTGCTGGGTCGTCGTCGCTGGCCCCGCGACGTGCGGTGCGGCCTCACCGACGATCACGATGTCGGAACAGGCATCGGGCACGATCGGACTCGGCCCCGACCCCTGTCCCGTCCGCGCGACCCACGTGCACGCGACGGCGGCACGCAGGTCGGACGGCGGCGGGTACTCGGCGTATGAGGGGTGTTGCATGGTGAGTCGGTGAGTCGGTGAGTCGGTGAGTTAGTGACGACACGGCCTCGGGAAGCTTTTGCCTCCCGAGGCCGTTCTCCGAGTCACCAACTCAACCAACTCACTGACTCACTCCGCCCCAGGCGGAAACAGCCCTTCGATCGAGAGATACCGCTCGCCCGTGTCGTAGCAGAAGGTGAGCACGCGGCTTCCCTTCGGGATCTCGGGGAGCTTCTGCTTCACCGCGGCGAGCGACGCACCGGACGAGATGCCGATGAAGATCCCTTCCTCCTTCGCCGCGCGCGCCGCCATCGCGAACGCGTCTTCCTCCGTCACGGAGATCGTGCCGTCGAGCACGGCCCGGTTCACGTTGCCCGGGATGAAGCCGGTGGCGATGCCCTGGATCTTGTGCGGCGAGTGCGTGCCGCCGGCGATGACGGACGACTTCACCGGCTCGACGGCGAACACCTTCAGGTTGGGCATGGTCTTCTTCAGCACTTCACCCACGCCGGTGATGTGGCCGCCGGTGCCGACGCCGGTGATGAGGTAGTCGATCCCCTCGGGGAAATCCTTGAGGATCTCCTGCGCCGTGGTGCGGCGGTGGATGTCGACGTTCGCCGGGTTGTCGAACTGGTTGGGCATCCAGCCGCCGGGCGTGGAGGCGACGAGCTCCTTCGCCTTCTCGATCGCGCCCTTGGTGCCGATCTCCTTCGGCGTGAGCACGAGCTCCGCACCGTACGCGGCCATGACGCGCCGCCGCTCGACGGACATCGAGTTGGGCATGACGAGGATGCACCGATACCCCTTCACCGCCGCGGCCATCGCGAGGCCGATGCCGGTGTTCCCCGAGGTCGGCTCGATGATCACGCCGCCCGGCTTGAGTGTCCCGCGCCGCTCGGCGTCGTCGATCATCGCGATGCCGATACGGTCCTTGATGCTCGCTCCCGGATTCGCGCGCTCCAGCTTGAGCCACACCTCCGACCCGGGCACGTCGGAGTACAGTCGGTTCAGGCGAACGTGCGGCGTGTTGCCGATCGTCTCGAGGATGTTGTTGACGCGCATGGAAGCGGGTGTTCGGGTAAAGGGGCTGATCTGACCGTGGAAGCTGGTCGGCACGGGGGCCGGGTGCAAGCTGGTGCAGTATCCGGAATTTCCTGGAAAGGTTCGTCAGTTCGCCGCGCGCATCACGTCCGCCTGGCGCGCGAGTCCGTCGATGATCTCGGCCACGTCGGTCGTCGTCGTCCGCGGGTTCATCAGCGTCACGCGCAGCACGCGGCGGCCGGCGAGGTTGGTGCCGGTGATCCATCCCTCGCCCGAACGGTTGTACGACTCGCGCAGCTCGCGGTTGAAGGCGTCGAGCGCCTCGTCCCCGAAGCTGCCGTCCCCCACCCAGCGGAAGCAGAGGATGTTCGACTCGGGCTCGTGCATCGTCTCGAACTGCGGATGCGCCTCGAGCTGCTCGTACATCGAGCGCGCCAGCGCGCACAGGTGGTCATAGAGCGCTCCCATCATGCGCACCCCGTAACGCTGGAAGGCGACCCAGAGCTTGAGCACGTCGGCGCGACGCGAGCACTGGAAGCTGCGCGGCCCCTGGTCCCACTGCCGCGCATTCTCGTCGCCGGTGAACAGGTACGGCGCGCGCTGCGCGAACGCGGTCGCGAGATCCTTCTCCTCACGCATGAGCAGCACGCCGGCCGAGAGCGGCAGGAGCATCATCTTGTGCGGGTCCCACGCAATCGATCTGGCGTACGCCAGGCCGCGTAACCGATCGCGATGCGTCTCGCTCAGCAGCGCTGACGCGCCATGCGCGCCGTCGACGTGCAGCCAGAGCCCGCGCTCGTGGCAGAGGGGCCCGATCGCCTCGAGCTCGTCGAACGAGCCGGTCGCGGTGGACCCCGCGGTGGCGACGACCGCCATCACGCTTCGCTCCTGCGCGGCGAGCGAGTCGAGCGTCAGCGCGAGCCCCTCGGTATCCATCCGCCACCCGCGTGACGGCACCACCACCGCGTTGTGCAGGCCGAGCCCGAGCTCACCGACGGCGCGCGCGACGGCGTAGTGCGCGTGCTCGCCGCAGACGACGACGGGCGGATTCGTCCCGACGCCGTTCGTCCATGCGTCGGGGAGCGCGGCTGCGCGCGCGGCGAGCAGTGCGGTGAACGTCGCTTCGGTGCCCCCGCTCGTGAGCGTGCCTCCCGCCGCCGCGCCGAGCCCGGCGAGCTCGCACATCCAGCGCACGACGCGATGCTCGAGCACCGTCGCCACCGGCGACATCTCCGCCACGGCGAGCGACTGATTGAGCGCGCCGATCAATGGCTCACACCAGATCGCGGCGGGGAGCGGGGGCGAGACCTGATGACCGGCGTAGCGCGGATGGTAGAGCCGGTTCACGTCGGGGAGGACGTCGTCGCGCAGTCGGCCGACGACCGTCTCGAGCGGTTGCGCGTCGAGCGGGATCGGCTCGTCGAATCGCTCGGCGATCTCGTCCGATGAGCGTCCGGTGCTCACCGCGCTCTCGCGCTCGCGCGTGTCGGCGAGATACTGCGCGGCGAGCGCGGTGAAGTGGGTCGCGGTCTCGAGGGACATGTCGCGCTCGAGGATCGCGAGGAGGTCGAGTTCCTGTCGGGGCATGGGGGGAATTTAGCACCAGCCTTGCATTGCGGACGTCGGCTCCTTCGGACAACGTTCCGGCCATGCCGAACATCGTCGATGCGCAGACGCAGCTGCCGGTGGTGATCGGCTCGGGGCTCACCGGCCTCTCGATCAGTCATTGCCTCTCGCGCGCCGCGATCGATCACATCGTGATCGGCCGCCGGCCGGAGCTGTCGCTGCGGCTCGGAGAATCGCTCAACCTCGAGGGGACGCTCCTGCTCCTGGAGATGTTCCCCGAGCTCTCCCGCTTCTTCTTTCCCAAGCGCGACGCGCTCGGCTACTTCGGCGACTACGAAGTCGTGTGCGACTTCGAGGTCTCGCAGCGAGCCGTCTCCCGGGCGATCTTCCGCACCCTCGGCTTCGCTCCTGCTACCGAGCTCCTGCAGGTGGACCGCATCGGCTTCGACGCGGCGCTCTGGGACCTCGCCACGGGCAGCGCGCACTGCACCGTGCTCGAGTCGCCGGTCACCAGCCTGGCGTTCGACGAGGCCGCGGACCGCTTCGACAGCGTTCGCCTCGCCGACGGGACGGTGCTCCACCCGTCGCATGTCTTCGACGCGACGAATCACGGACGCCTGCTCGGGCGCGCAGCGAAGGTCGCGCACCGCACCCTCGGCGAGCCGCAGCGGGTCGCGTACACGCACTACCGGCTCGCGCCGAACGCGCCGGCCGGCGCCGATCCCTGGGAGCGCGCGACGGTGGTCGTCCGGCTCTTCCGCGCCAGCGACGGGGTGGACGCGGTGGCGTGGTGCATCCCGCTCGGCGACGTCGTCTCGGTGGGCGTGAGCATGACCGCGACGGAGACCGAGCTGGACGACGAGACCCTGCTCGAGCGGACGGCGGCCGCGTTCGCGCGCTACGGCGTGGACTTCCGCCGGCGCTACTCGCGCCGTGCCGAGCTCAAGGCGCTGCGCCACAGCTACTTCGCGTACGAGCGCGCCTCGGGGACCAACTGGCTGCTCGCGGGTCCGAGCTTCTGCCAGGTGTGGTGGCTCGCCGGCGCCGGCGTGGGCACCGCGCTGGCGGCCGCGCAGCTCGCGCCGAAGTTCGTCGCCGATCCGCGCCGGTGGGGCGCGGAGTACGATCGCTACATGAAGCAGCTCCTCCCCATCCACGAGACCTTCGACTACTTCGCGCAGGGGCCGCGCGCGCAGTACGAGCCGAAGGCGCTGCATCACTTCTCCGACCGCTTCGTCGTGACGAATCTCGTGCGGCTCGCCGGCTCGACCGAGCTGCGCGACGGCCGGCTCTCGGCGATGGTGTCCCCCGCCATCCGGTGGCTGTTCAAGCAGCCCGCGGCGATCCACGAGTACTGCGCCGTGCGGCGCGTGGATCGCCCGACGCTCGTGGCGTAGTGGACGCTGCCGGGCCGACGGGCCCCTACTCGCCTCGGTCGGCCGACGAGGCGCTCGTGGTGCAGCTGCTCGCCGTGATCAGCGGCGACGCGCCCATGACGGACGCCGAGCGGCTGCTCGCGCCGGACGTGATCAGCCACATGGATCAGTGGACCGTGCGCGGGATCACCGTTTGGTATGACTGGCTTCAGTTTCTCCTGTCGAAGGCCGAGGGGAGTGTGACCGTGGAGGTGGATCGGATGGTCCGTAGTGGCGACACCATCACCGCGTACGGATTTCTGCGGATGGCGAACGCTCCCCTTGCCACCCGACAGGAACATCAGGCCACGTATCGAATCGAGAACGGTCGGATCGCCGAGGTCTGGACAACGCGCGGAAATTATGAGATGATCTTCGGCCCCAAGGTTCGCCATCCCGTTCGCTGGCTGCTGGTGCTGGTGGAGATGGCGATCTGGCGACGACTCCCGTGGAGACGTCGTGCACCACCGGCACCACAGCGCTGATCCCTCCCGAGAAGCTGTTCCTGCCCGAGAAGCTGTTCCCGCCCCCGCCACGCTGGTCCCGCCACAGAGAGGAGCCGTTGACGGAGACAGAACGGAATCGCGCCACGGTTGCGCGGTTGATCGACATCCTGAGCGGCAAATCCCCGATCGAGTGCGGCGTCGAGCTCATCGCCCCGGACGTCGTGGCCAACGTGGACGGCTGGCGCTTCGCGGGGATCAACGTGTGGGCGAACTGGATCCTCTACCTGCGCACGCGCGAATGCGTGGACGGGCTGACGCTGTTCGTCGATCAGCTCGCGGTGAACGAGGACGGGACCGTGACGGTGCGCGGCTGCTGGAGCGCGATGCAGGGCGAGCGGCGCGTGTTCTCGAAGTCGTGCTCGGCCCGATACCGGCTCGAGCACGGCCGCATCGTCGAGATCTGGAGCACGCGCCGCAACTACGCCTTCATGTGCGGCGCGCACACCGAGTCGCGCCCCGGCTTCGCCATCGAGCTCCTGCGCGCCTGGTGGTGGAAGACCCGTGCGCCGCAGCTCGATCTCACGGGTGGAGAGCGGGTGCGCGCGGTCGGCTTCCTCTCGCCGGCGACGGCGCAGTTCGCGGGGGACTAACGCTCAACTACCACTCCCAGTACTGAGTACCTGGTACTTGGTACCGAGACTGGCATACTGCCTCCCGGAATAGGGGCCAGACATCGGGGTCAGATACCGAAGGTGTCTGACCCCTTGGCGCATTCCAGCAACGCAACGAAAGGGGTCAGAGTCGGCGAATCGCTGACTCTGACCCCAACGGCCGTCTGCTGTTCAGATAGGGGGACTTCCGAGGCCTTCTGGGGGCCGTTATGCCAATCCTGGTACCAGGTACTTCGTACTCGGTACTGGGAGTGGTAGTTCAGACTGGGAGTGACAGTTCATCACCCGACCCCCGCCAACCCCCGTACCTTGATCTCCATCCCCGGGGCGGACGGCATCGGATGCTCGCGCGTGCCGTCCATGCCGTCGCCGAGGTGGAAGCGGGCGACGCGCGTCTGGAGATCCTCGATCAGTGCGCTCAGCTCCTGCACCGACGATGCAATCGCCTGGTTGCCCGATGCCGCCTCGTGCGTGACGCGCGAGATCATCTCGATGTTGCGGCCGATGTGCACCGTGGTCTGCGCCTGCTCCTCGCTCGACGCCGTCACCTGCTTGATGCTGTCGAGCACCTTGCCGGAGTTCTCGATGATCGAGTCGAGCGCCTCGCCCGCCTTGTCGACGAGCTGACGGCCGCTGGCGAGATGGCCGGACACCTGGCCCATCCGCTCGACGGCCTCGCGGACCGCCTGCTCGTTCTCGCGGATCACTTCGGCGATCGCCTTCGTGGACGACGAGGTCCGGTCGGCGAGATCGCGGATCTCCTCCGCGACGATGGCGAAGGTGCGGCCGTGCTTCCCCGCGCGCGCCGCCTCGATCGCGGCGTTGAGCGCGAGCAGGTTCGTCTGGTCCGCGAGCTGGTCGATCACGCGGGTGATCTTGG
>JAEKKK010000253.1 GCA_019510405.1 Gemmatimonadota bacterium
GATCCGGCGGCGCGACCGCAAGCTGGCTACCGGAGACACTCGCACCGATCGGCGACGGGCGGAGCGCGCGCTGGCGAAGTAGGACGTCGCTGCGGCGGGCCAGCTAGACGTGCAGCGCGGGCTTGGCCCCGTACGCGGCGCCGTAGCGCGACATCGACTCCGAGATGATACGCATCGCCTCGTCGCTCTTGCCCCACCCCTTGATCTCGACGCGCTTCCCCTCGAGGTCCTTGTAGGTGTGGAAGAAGTGCTCGACCTCCTTCAGCATGTGCTGCGGAATGTCGGCGATGTCGAAGAACTCCTGCTGGTACGGGTCGTGGACCGGCACGCTGAGAATCTTGTCGTCCGGCTCCCCGCGGTCGAGCATCTTGAGCACGCCGAGTGGGCGCACGTCGATCTGGCAGCCGGGGAAGGTCTGCTCCTTGATCAGCACGAGCACGTCGAGCGGATCGTTGTCCTCGTGCAGCGTGCGCGGGATGAAACCGTAGTCGCCCGGGTAGTGCACGGCGCTGAACAGGACGCGGTCGAGCTTGAGCATCCCGGACGCCTTGTCGAGCTCGTACTTGTTGCGGCTCCCCGACGGGATCTCGATCACCGCGGTGACGATCTCCGGTGGGTTCTGCCCGCAGGGGAGGTCGTGCCAGAGGTTGAGCATCAGTTCTCTCGCGCGCCGGCGCTCTGCAGCGCCGGCCGGCCGGTCGGGTTACGCGCGGCCTGGAGATCCAGGTTCGCTCCGCGCTCGCGCGTCATCGCGCCCTTGTAGCTCATCGGACCTTCCTCGACCCCGAAGTTCGTCTCGTCCAGCTCCGTCACGCGCGCGAGCTGCGCGGCGGTGAGATCGGGCTTCTCGCTCGCCGCGGCGAACTCGGCGAGCTGCTCGTCGTCGTACACGTTGGGTAGCGTAGTGACGACGAGGGGCTCGGCGAGCAACCACTTGATCGCCGCCTGGCCGAGGGTCATCTCGCGGGTGAGGAAGTCGAGCGTCTTCACCTTCTGCACGCCGTTCACGAGCCAGCTGCGCGGGCGGTGCCGCCGGTGGTCGTTCTCGGGGAAGACGGTGTCCGCGGTGTACTTCCCCTCGAGCATGCCGCTGGCGTGCGTGACGCGCACGTTGAAGCAGCAGTTGGGTGCATGGCGGCGCGCGGCCTCGATCATCGCCGAGCCCGGGTGCTGCTCGAGGACGTTCCAGATCATCTGGATCGTGTTGATGTCCGGCTCGCGTTCCAGCAGCTCGACGGATTCGTACAGCCAGCCGATCGCTGGACCGAACGCGGCGCCCCACGCGCGGATCTTCCCTTCGCGCTGCAGCTCGCGCAGCGTCCCCCACAGCTCGGCGTCGCGCACGTGCTCCATCTTCGCGTTGTGGATCTGGAGCACGTCGATGTAGTCGGTCTCGAGCCGCTCGAGGCACTTGTCCACGGCGAAGCGGAGGAACGCCGGATCGGTGCGCATCGGCAGCTCCTGCTGCCCGCGGCGCGCCTTCTGCGCCTCTTCGTCGTAAATGTCGTAGCCGACCTTCGTCCCGATCACGATCTCATCGCGCCGGCCGCGGAAGGCCTCGGCGATCTGTCGCTCGGCGCGGCCATTCCCATACGCATCGGCGGCGTCGAAGAACGTGACGCCGTGCTCGTCGAGCGCACGGCGCAGCATCGCGACCGCTTCGGCGTCGGTCTTGTCGCCCCACCAGCCGGTGGAGATGGTCCACGTGCCGAAACCGACCTCGCTGACGCGCACATCGGTGTTCGGAAAAGTCCGGTATCGCATGGCTGAAAGCTAACGGACCGGTGCGGGCGAGGGGGATCGGGCTTCCCCCCTCACGGGAAGACCTCGACTCGCGCCTCGGCTCGCTCGCCGCGCGCGGACGTCGCCCGGAAGTGATGCGTGCCCGGCTCGAGCGGCCAACGCGCGTCGTCGTACTCGCGTCCGTCGATGAACCAGCGCACCCGCTGCGCACCCGGACCGGCGGCGCGCAGCGCGATCGACGCGTAGCGTCGCTCCACCCCCGAGGGGATCGCGTACCGGTCGCCATTCATCGGCGAGGTGATGCGGAATGAAGCGCGTGCCGAGTCGGAGGTCGCGGTGGAGTGCGGCTGGAGCAGGCTGGCCATGTAGCCCGCCTGCTCGGCGTGTGACGCGAGGGGCATGGTCCTCGGCTCGCCCGCGAACATCTCCGTCTGGTACTGCGCGCCCTGCTGCCGCGCCCAGGCGGCGTACTCCTCGGGCAGGGTGACGACGCCGTCGTGCTCCCACCGATCGCTGTCGGCGGGTGCGGTGCCCGGAGCGAACCACTCGGTGAGTCGTGCGCAGGTGGCCGTCGCGCGCCGTCCCGAGAGCCGGCACACCGGCACGGCGACGGCGCCCGCCTCCGCCGGCGTGACGAGCGCACCGGGCGGGAATCGCTTCGCCGTCTCCATCACGACGCGATGCAGCAGCGGCCCCGCGCCGGTGACACCGGACACGCCCTGCATCGGCCGGCCGCTGAAGTTGCCGGCCCATACGGCGACGGTGAACTCCGCCGTGGTCGCGACGGCCCAGTTGTCGGTGAAGTGCCGGCTCGTTCCCGTCTTCACGGCGACGGGGAATGGGAAGTCGAATGGCGTCTCGAGGCCGAAGGCGGGGATGCGCGCATCGGCGTCGTTCAACATGTCGAGCACGATCGCCGCGGCCACGGGAGACACGACGCGCCGCGACACGGCGCCACCGCGCGTCGCGCGCGGCGTGGCGCGCCAGCGCCAGTCGCGCCACTCGCCGCCGTTGGCCAGCGCGCGATACCCGTTGGCGAGCTCGATGAGCGTGACGTCGCCGTCCCCCAGGGCCAACCCCAACCCATAGTACTCGGCGTCGCGATCGAGCGACGTGAAGCCGGCGAGCCGCAGCGTCTGCAGGAGCTGTCCCGTGCCGAGCCGCGAGACGATCGAGACCGCGGGCACGTTGTACGAGCTGGCCAGCGCCTCGCGCGCGCGCACCGGTCCGCGGAAGCGCCGGTCGTAGTTGCGCGGCGCGTAGGCGCCGGTCGGCGTGGCGAACGAGGCCGGCACGTCGGGAAGCACACTCGCCGCGGTGTAGCCGCGGTCGAGGGCCATCGCGTACAGGAACGGCTTGAGCGAGGATCCCGGCTGGCGCGGCGAGACGACCATGTCGGTCTGGCCATCGTTCGGCGACCAGAAGTCGGGGGAGCCGACCCACGCCAGGACGTCTCCGGTCCGATTGTCGAGCACGACGGCGGCCGCGTGCTCCACCGCACGGTCGCGCAGCATGGTCACCGTATGCCGCACCTCGCCCTCGACGGCGTCCTGCAGGTCGGCGCTGAGCGTCGTGCGCAGGATGCCACCGGCTATCGGGTGTACGCTCTCGGCGTCAGCCCAGGCGAGCACGCGTGTCGTGAAGTGCGGCGCGAGTGACGGCGATCGCGTCGCCACGGCGTGCACGGGCTCTCCGCTCGCGCGCGCGACGTCCTCCTTCGTCGCGTAGCCGAGCGCATGCATGCGGCGCAGCGCGTAGGCGCGTCGCGTCCGCGCGCGTGCCGCCGACACATAGGGGTTGTCGCGCGACGGTGCATGCGCGATGCCGGCGAGCGTCGCCGCCTGACCGACGCTCAGCTCCGACGCCGACGCGTCGAAGTAGAGCGCGCTCGCCGCGCCGACGCCGATCGTCCCCTGCCCCAGCTCGACGCGATTGAGGTACTGCTCGAGGATCTGCTGCTTCGAGAGGTGCGCCTCGAGGCGGAGCGCCCACGCGGTCTGCACCAGCTTCCCGCTCCAGCGGCGCGGCGCGTCCGTGAGCAACCGCGCGAGCTGCATGGTGAGTGTGGACGACCCCGACACGACTCGGCGCGCGCGCAGGTTGCCGGCCGCGGCACGCAGCGCAGCGCGCGGATCGACGCCGTGGTGCTGCCAGAACCTTCGGTCCTCCACGGCGACGAAGGCATTGATGAGATCCGCGTCGAGCTCGGCGTACGGCACCCACTGCTCGCGCGCGCCACCCGCGCCGCGCGTCGTGCGCAACGGGATCCCGTCGCGGTCCACGATCGTGACGCCGGCGCCGCTCGTGCCGGCGGTGAACCGCGCCGGAAGGGGAAGCGCGATCCACGTCGCCGCGCCGAGCACGCTCGCGAGCGCGAGTGCGCCGCCGACGATTGCGAAGCGCCGGCGCAGCGTCATCGCGGCGCTCCCCCTCCCTTCGGCGTGACGACGAACGAGCCGCCGTCGCTCCGGCCGAACACGGCGGGGTTGTACATCTCCTCGGCGTGCACCGGCGGTCGCACGAAGGTGCCCGGCGTGGTGGCCCGCGCGATGTACGTCGCCGTGTACGTGCCGGCCCAGAGCTGATTGGCCGAGTACACGACGCGATCGTCGCGCAACTCGCGGTGGTCGAATGGCGACCACCAGCCCGAATCCCAGCTGCCGAACCAGTTCACGCGCCCTTCCTCGTGCTCGCTCTCCTCGTCGCTCTTCGTGACGCCGGGGCCGGGCATCGATGCGGCCGTGCGGAGGCTGAGATCCACCGCCTCGAGGCCGGCCGGGAGTGCGTCGTCGAGCACGACGAAGTAGCGCGTGGAGGGGACCGTGATCCGCAGCCGAACGCGCACGAGCTCACCTTCGGCGACGCTCGTCACCGGCGCGCCGCCAGCGAGCCGCTCGTACCACCGCTCGACGCGGATGCCGCCATCGCGCGGCGTCACCGGCGGCGTGGCGGGCACTTCGCTCACGGACAGGTAGAAGTACACAGGCGCCGAGCTACTCGCTCCGGCGCTGGCGTCGAGCGAGAGGCGGAGCGTCTGCGGGCCGCGCGACGACGGCAGCAGTCCGGCCAGCGCGATGCTCGAGTCGCGCAGTGCGCGCTGCGCTGCCGCGCCTCCCTCGAGCACGACGCGCCGGCCCGCCCGCACGCGCACGACACGATCCTCGCTCGCGCGCTGCAGCCGCTCCGCGGCGGCAAGCGCCGACACGGCGGCGGCGTAGTCCTGGGTGTTCCAGATCCAGGCATTGCGGTCCACGCGGCCGACCTGCGAGAGCGACTCGAGCAGCGGCCCCACCAACGCATGCTGGGGATCGACCGCGAGCGTGGCGCGCAGCACGCGCGAGAGCGCGCGGGTCTCGGAGCGGAAGTAGAAGTCGTCCTCCGACAGCGAATCGGGAAGCACGGCGCGTCGTCCCTCGACGCGCACCACGGCCCACGTCGGCTCCATCAGCTTCCGCGCGGACTCGGTCTGCTTTCGGCGCACGAGCACCTCGGCGAGCCGCGCCCGATCCTCGAAGGTGAGCAGCGCCGCCGAGCGGAGCAGCTCGTTCTCCGCGGGAACGTCGGCCTTGCCGTAGCGGCTCAGGAAATCGACCGCGGCTACCTGCTCGCGGAGCCGCATCGGACGGCGGCTGGTCCACTGCGCTACCGGGGAGAAAGTGGTCGCCACCTGCTTGCCGTGCAGGTCGGTGCGCAGATAGGCGGCGAGGCGCGCCAGCACGGCGCTGTCCACCTTCGCCAATCCGGCATCGCGCGCGTCGAGCAGCACGAGGCCGGCGTAGGCGGAGAGCCACGGACTCGTCCAGTCGGTCGGCGACCAGTAACCGATGCCGCCGTCCTCACGTTGGCGCGCACTCAGCATCGCGACCGCGCGCGCGACGTCGCCCTGCGGCCGGCCGCTGATCGTGTCGCCGCGCTCGCGCTGGGCGCGATAGAGCGCGATGATCGGCGTCGCGCTGCTGATCACCTGCTCCGAGCAATAGTACGGGTAGACGTGCATCGTCTCGCGGATGCCGCGGATCGTCGCGAGCGGCGAGGCGCCGATGTTCAGCGACAGGCGCGACCGCTCGAGATCCATCCCCGCCGGCAGCGCGAGCTCGACCGACGCGCTGTCGCGCACCATTCCGGCGAGGGTGTGCACGACGGGATGGTGATCGGGCCGTACGGGCACGGTGACGCGCACCGCGTCCGCATTCCGGTCGTCGCTCACGTCGAAGCGGAACGACGCGCTGTCGGCGCGCGTCGCCACGAAGGGGAAGCGCACCTCTGCGCCACGCTGCGCCGCGAGCGTCGCGGTCTGTTCAGTTGCGCCCTGCAGCGTGGCGCCCGTCGACGCCGCACGCACGCGCACCGGCACGGCGGCGCCGTCGCGCCGATTGATCACCGCGCCGGCGGTGAACGCGTCGCCTGGCCGGACGAACCGCGGCAGCGCCTGCCGCGCGAGCAGCGGGCGCGTCACGAGCATCGGCGACTCGCCCTTGCCGAAGCGGTCGCCCGCCGTGACGGCGACGGCCATCACGCGGAAGGTCGTGATGTTGTCGGGCAGCTTCGCTGTCGCGACGGCGACGCCCTGCGCATCGGTCACGACCGAGCCGAGGAAGAACGCCGTCGTCTGGAAGCGAGAGCGCAGCACGTCGGCGCCCGCCGCGCCGCCGCTGCCTCCCGCGTTGCGCCATCCCTTTTCTCCCTCGGGCACCTGCGGCGCCACCGCCGACATGTTGCTCGCGAGGCGCAGCCCGAGCCCGCGCTCCCGGTAGAGGAGATCGAGCGGATCCGGCGTCCTGTACCCCGTGAGCGAGAGCACCCCTTCGTCCACCGCCCACAGCGTCACCTCGCTGCGCGCGCCGCGCTTCTGCGCGTCGCGCACGCGCAGCCGCACGCGCGCGCTGTCGCCGGGCCGGTACTCGCTCCGCTCGGGCGCGACGTCCACGGCGAGCCGCTTCACCTCGGGGGTGACGCGCAGCTCGGCGTAGCCGACGCGCATCGTGGGACGACCGAGGTCATCGAAGTACCCAGGCTTCGCGCTGCGCCCGCGTACCACGACGATCCCGACGAACGCATTCGGGGCGTACGCTTCGGTGATCGGGAACTTGAGCGTCGTCGAGCCGGACGTGACGCGCATCCGGCGCTGCTCGAGCAGTCCCTCGCGCTCGACGGTGATCCACGCTTCGGCGTCGGTGAACGGCGAGGCGAACATGATCGTCGCCGTGTCGCCGATGGTGTAGCGCTTCCGGTCGGCGATCACGCTCATCTTGAACTGCGTCTCGTCGTTCCACGGCACCCAGCCCTCCCCGCTGCTCCAGCGCGAGAAGCTCGTGCGTGCGACGCGCCCGCGCGCATCGGTGGCCGTGAACCGCACCGTGTACTCGCCGCCGTCGCGCGGCGTGAAGCCGCACGTCACGGGCGACATCTGGGTCACCACGCTGCAGCGTGCGACGGTATCGGCGACCCATTCGCCGACGAGCTCCGACACGCCCTCGCGCTGACGCCTCACGCGGTGCCACTCGCGGCGCACGATCGTGCCCTGCACGCGCACGCCGGTAACGTGCTGCCCGTCGGGGCGCACCGTCGTGACGAGCACCGTCTGCGGCGTCCCCGCCTTCCAGAACCACGAGGACCCCGCGGTCTTCGCGGCGACGTAGAAGGCGGCGGGATGCACGATCGCCGACGCGCTCGCGCCCACGACCTGCCGGTTCACGTCGGTCACGTTCGCCTCGACGGTGACGCGCGACGGCTGCCCCTTGGACGGTTCGGGAAGGGTGACCGTGAGGGTGCGGCTTCCCTGCGAATCCAGCGTGTCGGTGCGGCTCGAGACGACCTCGGTGGTCGAGCGCTCCTGCTCCCACCACGCGTCGAGATCGCCGAGGTACCAGTCCTCGCTCCCGTCGATCGGCACCGACCAGGAGTACTCCGGCTCCTGCCGCACCGACCACTCCACTGCGGCACGTCCCATCGGCGCACCGAACAGGTAGCGTGCCTGGAGCGTGGCGGTGAGCTTGTCGCCCGGCATCCGCGCGTCGGGCGGCACGCTGAGATCGACGAGGAACTCCGGTGGCCGATACTCGGCGACGCGATAGCTCGTGCGCGCGGCGTCGCGCCACTGACCCACGCGACGCACGCGGACGTTCAGAGAGTATTCGCCGACCGCCGCGCCGGCGGGGAGCTCGAACGACTGATCCGCCGTACCGAACGCCGAGAGCTTCGACGCGGACTCGCGCAGCGTCGCGCCCTCGCGGTCCTGGAAGACGAAGCGCACCGAATCGCCGGCCGCGGGCGCACGCAGCGCGCCGAGCAATCCGTCGCGGATGATCGCCTTGGCGTACACGCGCTCGCCGGGCCGGTAGATGCCGCGCTCCACGAACACCGCGCCGGCGAGCGGAAGCCGATCGTCGCCCCACGCGCTCGACACGTCGAAGTTGTACGGCGCGAGGTCGGGATCCCACGTCGTGATGGCGGTGATGGCGCGATCGGCGCCCAGCGTGGCGCTCACGTAGCCCTCGAGCGGACGGCCGTAGTAGCCGGCGTGGAAGTCGTCGTCGTCGCTCTGGCGAGTGCGCTCGGGCCGGTAGTTGAGCGACGCGAATCGCGCGATCCCCTGGGCGTCGGTGCGGGCGGAGCCGATCGTGCGTCCCTGCGCGTCGTGCACGACGACCACCGCGTCCGCCTTCGGGAGCCCATCGCTGATCCCGGTGACCCACACGATGCCGTCGTGCAGCCCGATCTTCGCGTGCACGCCGAGGTCGGTCACCTGGAGCAACGCGACGTTCCCGCGCGCCGAGTCGGTGCCGGCGGCGCGCGCCGTCACGCGCACGGCGAACAGCGTCGGCGTGCCGGGCTGCGCCGCGTTCTGCACGGGGAGGCGTACGCCCGTGATGATCGGCGTGTCGGTCCGGTTGCGGACCGCGACGCGCTGCACCGTGCCCGCGCGCATCAGCGCATTCCACAACGAGTCGGTGTGCATCGACACGAAGCCGAGCGCGGCCGGCTCCTTGTCCACCGGCACGGGTGCGACCGTCGTGACCAGCGTGTCGACGTTCACGTGCTGCACGGCGAGCGTGCGAAAGCCGACGCGCTCCACCGTCTGCCGCCCGTACGCGTAGACGACCGCCGGCTGATAGCCCGTGGTGGTGATGCCCACCGCCGGATTACCCTTGAGCGGCTGGCCGAACGCATCGCGCATCGCCGTGTCGGCGACGATGGCGTACGTCGTGCGCAGCTTGAGCGTGCCCTCGAGCGTCCACGTCGTCGACTCGGCGAGCGTGTCGCGGACGACGAACTTCGTGCGGGGGAAGAGCGTCAGCCGGCGCTGCACCTCGGCGCCGCGCACTGGGGTCGTGAAGTTGACGCGCACCGGGCCCGTGGGGCAGTACGTCTGCGCGTCGGCGCACGTCGCGCTCTCGATGCGGAAGTCGCCGTACGTCTCGAACGGCAGGCGGACCGGCTCGGCCTCGGCCCGCGTGCTCACCTCCGAGGGTACGACGAGTTGTCCTGCACAGGCGCGAGGCAGCCGCGCGCGCGGCACGAGGTCGACGACGCGGCGCAGCGAGTCCAGCGCTTCGTCGCGCTCTCCGCCGCCGGCGAAGCGCAGTCGCTCGTCGTCGTCCTTGGTGATGCGGCGCTGTGCGGTGGCGGTGAGGCGCACGATCGACTCCCCACCGCAGCTGCGATTCAGCTCGATGAACGCACTCGACGACAACGCGGCGAGATCCACCGCGGTGGTGTAGACGAGACGGAAGTGCTGCGCCGGGGTGAGCTGGCGCACGACCTCGACCGGAGGGGCGTGGCGTCCGACGTTCGGGCCGAGCGGCGCGCCGCCGATCAGCGTCGCCCCGCGCACGCGGAAGGTGAAGCTGTGCGGTGCGCCGAGCGCGCTGCCGTCCATCGCACGGAATCCGGTGGCGACGGTGACGGTGTAGCTGCGTCCCGATGGCAATGGCGCCGTGGGGACGAGCCGGATCGTCACCGGATCGCGCCACTCGATCCGGCCGGGGATCTCCGGCGCGACGCGCAGGATCTTCGACGCGTCCACCGTCCGCTCGAGCGAGCCGGCGACGGGTCGGTCGAAGGTGACGGTGATCTGGTCGGTGGGGGCCGCGGTCTTCTCGGGACTCGAGCGAATGACGCGGAGCG
>JAEKKK010000254.1 GCA_019510405.1 Gemmatimonadota bacterium
GCCGTCGAGCTTGAAGCGCGCGACCATCGTCAGCCACGTGGCGCTGCTCGCGTTGAAGCCGTGAACGAAGATGATCGGGTAGTGCGGTGGCGGGGGCGGCGGGACGACATCGCGGCTGTTGCCCGGGGAGGTGAACAGGTTGTCGTTCCCGCAGGCGGCGACCAACAACAGCGCCACCAGAGCGCCGTAACGACGCAACGGCGCGGCGAAGGAGGTGCTCGGCATGACGACTCTCGGTGAGGGGAGGCCCGAGCATACGTCATCCGTTTACCGTGTCAAGCCGGCGCAGCCGTCGGTCGGTAGCGCCGCTACGCACTCACCGCTTCGTGGCTACCGCAACTCCGACGCGCGAATCCGCCATTCCATAGTAGAGGAACCAGCGGCCCTTGAACGGCACCAGCCCTTCGACGAACGTCGTCCCCTCGGCATACTGCCCCGTGCGCTCGTACGGCTCCGTCGGTCGGATGAACGGTTCGTCCGAGCGAACCAGGAGCTTCACCGGGTTGCGGCGGTCGAACAGCGCCTGGCCGCCCGTGTAGACGCGCGCCGGTAATCCGGGCGCGCCGAATTCCGCGCTGTTCCCCGCGTTGTACAGCAGCACGATCCCGCGCTCCGTGAGGATCGCCGGCGGACCCGCTTCCACGAGCCACGAGTCGAAGTAGCCCGGCCGCGCCGACAGCACCTTCGCCAGCTTGCCGTCCGCGTCGGCGAGCGGGGTCCAGTGCATCAGGTCGTCCGACGTCGCGATGAGAATGTCGGGAACGTTGAAGTACATCCAGTACTTCCCGTTCACCTTCGTCGCGACGAGCCGGTCGCCGACGACGCGCGTGAGGATCGCGCCCGACTTCGACTCCATGCGCAGATACTTCCCACCCGCCGCCTGCGCGAACGCGGGACCGTGCTTCGTCCACGTCGCCAGATCGCGCGAGGTCGCCACGGCGAGCCGCGGGACGTCGCGATTCCACTGCGTGTAGGTGAGCACGTACGTCCCGTCTTCCGTCTGCACGAGACGCGGATCCTCGACGCCGCCCGGCCATTCGTTCTGCTGCTGCGCGTCGCGGTCGGGATAGAGCACCGGCGCATCGCGCCGCGTGAAATGCAGCCCGTCGCTGCTCTCGGCCATCCCGAGTCGCGATGTATGATGACCGATCTGCTTGTCGCCGCTCGCATCCTCGGCGCGGTACAGCATGATGACCTTGCCGTCACGCACGACCCCGGCGGGATTGAACGCGGCGTACTCCTCCCAGTGCACCGTGCTGTCGCTGATCGGCGACCTGAAGGTGGACGTCGCACGCGGAGCGAGCACGGGGTTGGCGGCGCGCGGCTTGGTGAACGGCCCGAGCATCCAGTCGCGGCTCTGCGCGTGCGCCGGCGTCGCGGTCGCCAGAGCGAGCAGGAGCAGTGTTGCGGCGTCGAGGACGCGTCGATTGGTCATCGCCCCAGATGCATCCGGCGTCGCGATTCGGCAAGCGTTCATGGCACCGTGCGCCTCTTCCGCCCCTCCGGGCCCTTTCCTACCTTAGCCGCAACTTCGCCTAGAGAGACGGGCTTCATGACTCAGCCAGTCGTACAACTCAGGCGTCGCGGCTTTGGTGAAACGATGCGCCGCGACGCCTGGTGGGTCCCCCCGCTCGGTGTATTCGCGGTCCTTTCGAGCTTCCTCGCCTACGCCACGTGGGCCGCGTTCCAGAACGCCAACTACGAGTACGGGAACTATCTCTCTCCCTTCTACTCGCCGCTGATCTTCGGGCCGCCGCCGCACGGGTGGTTCGCCCATGCACCGCGGTGGCTCGCCGCGATCTCGCCGGCGCTGCTGATCCTTCCCTTCCCCGCCGGCTTCCGTTTTACCTGCTACTACTACCGGGGCGCGTACTACAAGGCATTCTGGGCCGACCCGCCGAGCTGCGCCGTCGGCGAGCCGCGCAACACGTACCTCGGCGAGAAGAAGCTGCCGCTGATCCTGCAGAACGTGCACCGGTACTTCCTCTACTTCGCCCTGCTCTTCCTGCTCATCCTCGGGCACGACGCGTGGCAGGGCTACCGCTTCACCGACGCATCGGGTGCGACACACTTCGGCATCGGTGTCGGCTCCCTCGTGCTGACGCTCAACGTCTGTCTGCTCGGCGGCTACACCCTCGGCTGTCACTCGTTGCGGCATCTGGTCGGCGGCTATCTGGACCGCTTCGCCGGCCGGCCCGCGCGCAAGACGGCGTATGATTGCGTGAGCTGCCTCAATCGCGGCCACATGAACTGGGCGTGGGCGAGCCTGTTCTGGGTGGCGTTCACCGACGTCTACGTGCGCATGTGCGCAATGGGCATCTGGCACGACTGGCGGATCCTGTGAGCGAATTTCAGACAGTCAATCACGACGTGCTCGTCATCGGCGCCGGGGGCGCCGGCCTGCGCGCCGCCATCGAAGCCGCTGCGCGCGGCGTGAAGGTCGGCGTCGTCTGCAAGTCGCTGCTCGGCAAGGCACACACGGTGATGGCCGAAGGCGGCATGGCCGCGGCGATGGCCAACGTCGACGACCGCGACAGCTGGCGCGTGCACTTCGCCGACACGATGCGCGGCGGCCAGTACCTCAACAACTGGCGCATGGCCGAGCTGCACGCGAAGGAAGCGCCGGAGCGCGTGAGGGAGCTCGAGAAGTGGGGCGCGCTGTTCGACCGCACCAAGGACGGGCGCATCCTCCAGCGCAACTTCGGCGGGCATCGCTATCCGCGCCTGGCCCACGTCGGCGATCGCACCGGCCTCGAGATGATCCGCACGCTGCAGGATCACGGCATCCATCAGGGCATCCAGGTGCACATGGAGCTGACGGTGGTGTCGCTGCTCAAGGACGGCGAGCGCGTCTGTGGCGCGTTCGCCTACTGGCCGCCGAGCGTGCGCGGCATCCTCGTCACGGAGGGCGTGCGCGGCGAGGGGGGCGTGCTGCGGAACCGCGAGGGCAAGCGGTTCATGTTCGACAACATTCCCGACAACTACAAGTCGCAGACGGCGGACAACGAAGAGGAAGGATGGCGCTACACCCAGGGCGACAAGGACGCCCGCCGTCCTCCCGAGCTGCTGACGCGCGACCACGTCGCGCGCATGATCGTGCGTGAGGTGAAGGAAGGGCGCGGCTCGCCGCACGGCGGCGTCTACCTCGACATCTCCTGGATCAAGGACCGCATCCCCAACGCCGCGGAGCACATCAAGAAGAAGCTCCCGAGCATGTACCATCAGTTCAAGCAGCTCGCGAACATCGACATCACGAAGGAGCCGATGGAGATCGGCCCCACGACGCACTACGTGATGGGCGGCATCCGCGTGGACGGCGACACCCAGATGTCCACCGTGCCGGGCCTGTTCGCCTGCGGCGAGTGCGCCGCCGGCCTGCACGGCGCGAACCGGCTCGGTGGCAACTCACTGTCCGATCTGCTCGTGTTCGGGAAGCGCGCCGGCGAGTTCGCGGCGGAGTTCGCGCGCACGAAGGGCGACGTCACCCTCGACGACGCCGAGATCGACGCCGGGGTCAAGTACGCTCTCGCGCCTTTCGAGCGCGGCGCCGCGGCGGAGGGCGCATATCAGGTGCAGGATGCGCTGCAGTCGACGATGCAGGACCTCGTCGGCATCGTGCGCGCGCAGCACGAGATGGAGCAGGCGCTCGTGGAGCTGGAGGCGCTGAAGCAGCGCGCGGAGAAGGTCGGCGTGCCGGGCAACCGGGAGTACAACCCGGGCTGGCATACCGCGCTCGACCTGCGGAACCTGATGATCGTGTCGGAAGCGGTCGCGCGCTCGGCGCTCGCACGCAAGGAGAGTCGCGGGGGGCACTTCCGCGACGACTATCCCGAGAAGGATCCGGCGTTCGCGACGTTCAACCACGTCGTGCGGCGTGGCGCGAAGGACGAGATGGAGCTCGCACGCGAGACCATCCCGCCCCTCCCCGCCGAGCTCGCGGCGATCATCGAGGAGATGAAGTAGTGACCGCCACCCCACAATCTCCGTCGCCGGCGCCTCGCGCGGTCGACGCCTACACCGCGGCGCAGCAGGCGCAGGACGCCGCCGCCGGTCATGGCGCGCGCACCTTCCGTCTCTGGCGCGGCGCCGACGGCACGGGTGAGTTTCGCGACTACACCACCGAGGCGATTGACGGCATGGTGGTGCTCGACGCCGTGCAGCAGATCCAGGCCGAGCAGGCCAATGACCTCGCGGTGCGCTGGAACTGCAAGGCCGGGAAGTGCGGCTCGTGCTCGGCCGAGATCAACGGCAAGCCGAGGCTGATGTGCATGACGCGGCTCGACGAGCTGCCGGCGGACGAGCCGGTGAGCGTCGAGCCGATGCGGGCCTTCCCGCACGTGCGCGATCTGGTGACCGACGTGTCGTGGAACTTCCGCGTCAAGCCGACGATCACCCGCTTCACGCCGCGCCCGCCCGACGCACCGGACGGCACCTGGCGCATCGATCAGGAGGACGTGGACCGGGTGCAGGAGTTCCGGAAGTGCATCGAGTGCTTCCTCTGCCAGGACGTCTGCCACGTGCTGCGCGACCATCACAAGCACGACGAGTTCATCGGTCCGCGCTTCCTCGTCTACGCCGCGGCGCTGGAGATGCATCCGCTCGACACGGCCGACCGCACGGCGCAGCTCAAGGAAGAGCATGGGATCGGCTACTGCAACATCACGAAGTGCTGCACGAAGGTCTGCCCCGAGCACATCACCATCACCGACAACGCGATCATCCCGCTCAAGGAGCGGGTGGTGGATGAGTTCTTCGATCCGTTGAAGGCGCTCGTGAGGTTGGTGAGGGGGAAGAGACGCGGCTAGTCGGTTTACGGTTTGTCGGTTGACGGCCGACCTCGGGACGCTGGGACTGACCGAGGCCGGCCCTCCAACCGTGAACCGAAAACCGTGAAACGGTGGGCGCTCCGAAGGCCATCAGGAGGCAACCATGTCGGAACTCAAAAGGATCTCGCCCCAAGCCATCCCCCGCGCGACGCAGAAGGCAGAGCGCTACCGCCTTCTCAACCAATCGTGGGCGACGGAGAGTATCTGCCTCGACATCCTCGAGATCGATCCGGGAAATCAGCCGGTGCTGGTCATGCTGCTGCTCGCCATCACCGACCAGTTCGACGGCGAGACCGGCGAGCTCGCGCGGCGGTCGCGTGAGGTGCTCGGGCGGCTCACCGATCCCTACCAGCGGGCCTACTACGCCGGCATCATCGCCGAGCGGCTCGCCCATGCGCAGCTCGGGAGCAGCGCGATGCACGCCGAGGCGATCGCCGCCGCCACCCTCCGCTCGGCCATGACGTCGTTCGAGGAGGCCGAGCGGCTTCGTCAGCCCGGGAACGACGACGCCATCCTGCGCTGGAACACCTGCCAGCGCACTCTCGACCGCATGCGCCGGCTCGAGGTGGCGGAGGAGCGGTACGAGCCAAGCTTCGGGGAATGACCGAAGGATAGCCGAGCTCGCTGGTCGGTTTTATAGTGGGCCCTCGCGCTTCTGGCGGAAATACGTATGTTTGCGCCCTCGCGGCGAGGCAGCCGCGGCACTCGTCCGCTTCACTGGGAGAATCTTCAATGTCCCGTGTCACCACGACGACGTCCCGGCTCTTGGCCGGCACGATCGCCGCTCTCGTCCTCGCCGCCTGCTCCAACGCCACCGATGACGCCACGCGCGCCGTGCCGACGGAACCAGCGCTCGGCCGCGCCGCGGAGTTCAACGCCCCGCGCCACGTCTTCCACACCAAGCAGTACTACGCGCGACCGGGTGGCGGCGGTGCCGGCAAGGGAACCGGCATCTACTATCACGGCGGTACCGTGATCGCCAACCCGGCGGTGACGAAGGTCGTCGCGATCTACTGGTCGACCGGCACGATCTATCCCTCCCAGCCGACGGGCGCCGGCGTCGGGACCAGCGACGGTTCGTTGATCGGATCGTTCCTCAGAAGCCTCGGCGGATCACCGTACTTCAACATCAACACGACGTACTACAACGCGTCGAACGCGCGCGTGTTGAACCAGGTGCAGTACACGGGCTTCTGGGCCACGGGAGGCAGCGTCGCCGGCCCGTCGTCGTCGCCGACGGATCAGGACATGATCAACCTGATCCAGGCCGGCATCAACCAGGGCAAGATCGCCTACGACCCGAACACGGTGTACGCGATCTTCACCGGCAGCGGCGTGAACCTCGGCGGCGGCTTCGGCTCGTCGTATTGCGCCTACCACACGCACGGCACGACGTCGAAGGGCGTGGCGTACTACGCGGCGATGCCGTACAACCAGCAGTATCCGTCGGCGTGCACGTCGGCGCTGGCGTCGCCAAATACCGACGTCGCGGGCAACTCGGAGGTCAACACCCTCGCGCACGAGATCGAGGAGACGACGACCGACGCGATGGGCAATGCGTGGTTCGACAACCGCGGCTATGAGAACGCCGACAAGTGCGCCTGGACGTGGGGCACGGTCCAGACGGCGAGCAACGGCGGCAAGTACAACATGCGGCTCGCCGACGGCAAGTATTATCTCGTCCAGCAGAACTGGGTGAACTCCGGCTCGGGCGGGTGCGCGGTGTCGTTCTAGAACGGCGGTGAGTTGGTGAGTTGGTGAGTCGGTAACGGCCCCGGGAGGCAAAGCTTCCCGGGGCCGTTGCGCACTCACACACCGAAACCCACGACTCACCGCGTAGGCGCTACACGTCCGCCGCCGCAGCGGCATCCAACGAGTCGAGCCACCATTCGGGCGCTCTCGTCGGACACTCGTGCCGCGCGCCTCACGCGCGCAGGGAGGACGCATGACCTCGCACCGCCTCGCCGTCACGCTCACCGCACTCAATCTCGTCCTGTTGCTTGGCGTCATGGCGCAGGACCGTGTGGCCCACGCGGCCTCTCCGCTCGGTGTCCTGCGCGGCAGGGCGCTGGAGCTCGTCGACGACCAGGGCCGTGTGCGCGCCGAGATCCGGATTCTCCCCGCCGATCCGACGGTGAAGATGCCTGATGGCTCCGTCGGCTACCCGGAGGGGGTGCAGCTGCGCCTCATCGACTCGAAGGGGAGCCCGCACGTGAAGCTCGGCGCTCTCGAGGATGGCTCGGGGCTCGTGCTCGGCGGAGAGAGTCGCGCCTACACCCAGCTGCTCTCGCGCGGCGGAAGACCGTTCGTGAAGATCGTGGACTCGAGCGGGAAGGAGCAGGTGATCCGGCCGTAACCCGAATGGCCATTTCGGTGCGGCATGGCGAGCACTACATTGGCGCCGGGCGACGAAGCCCCCTCCCTACCCCCGCCAGCACCCAGCCCCGTGAATCGTGCTCTCGTCCTGGCGCTCCTCCTTGCAGGCAGTGCCCCGCTCGCCGCACAGGAGCGCTTCATCGCTCCCACCAGCTCCACGGTCAACGCGTTCACCGAGGAAGGCGTCGGCGACAATCCCGCGCACGTGCTCTACGTGCAGAACTCGTCCACCGTGCCGATCATCGTCTTCGGCATCACGCTCTCGCAGTGCGAGAACATCAGGCAGCCGTGCGGCAGCCGGCGCGTGAAGATCCGCGTCGACCCCAACCGGCGCGTCAACGTGGGACGCGTCGAGCCGCGTGACCACGAGCGCGGCTTCAGCTATCGCTGGAACTTCTCATTCGGCGGCGACAGCACCGATGCGAAGGCAATGGCCATGCTGCGCGAGCATGGCATGGAGTTCGATCCGGCCGGCGGCCTTCGCATGATCGAGCGCAGACCGACGGACGCGCCGGCCACCGAGCCGTCCGTCGCACAGGCGCAGGCGGCGCCGCCGACGTCGCCGGAGCCGCGAGAGCCGCGCGTCATCTACCTGGGATCGCCCCCGCCCATTCCGCCGGCACCGCCGCCGACGCGTACGCTGCGGTTCAAGCTGGGCTGGGGCAGCATCCTCGGCTGGACGCAGGTGCCAAATCACGTCATCGAGCCGACGGGATCGTGCGTCGATCCCGCGCAGACGGCGAAGTACGAGAAGGATGCGAAGATCGAGAAGATGCCGTGGAAGCCGGTGCAGCTCGAGCGCAGCTTCGGACAGGTCCGACTCCCGGAGGACCTGCGCGACTCCGTGCTGAAGAGCAACGAGGTGCTCGTCCGCTTCGTCGCCGACACTGACCGTACGGTCGTCCCGGAGAGCGTGAGCGTCCTCGAGTCGCAGTACGGCGAGATCAGCGTGCAGGTCTGCCAGGCCGTGATGTCGGGAACGTTCGAGGTGGCGAAGAATCGCCAGGGCCAGCCCGTGCAGAGCTGGGTGCAGACCGCGGTCAGGATAATCAGGTTCTAGCACGGGGATGCGGGGATGGGGAGATGAGGAACGGCCTCGGGAGGCAGAAGCTTCCCGAGGCCGTGTCGCATCCGCGCATCCCCTCATTCCCTCATCCCCGCTACGGCGTCGGCTTTCCTCCGTTGCCATTGCCCCCGATCCCCATCTCGGCGAAGAAGGCGTCGTAGCTGAGAGGCCGGCCGAGGAAGCGCCGAAGTGCCGTGTCGGGCTCCTGCGTCGCGCCGGGACCGACGACGATCTCGCGGTACGCCTGTCCGGTGCGCGGGTTCATCGGCCCCTCCTTGGCGAAGCGCGTGTAGAGATCCTGCGCGTACACCTTCGACCAGAGGTAGCCGTAGTAGCCCGCGTCGTAGCCGCTCATGAGGTGGCCGAATCCGGCCGGGCCGAGGTTTCCTTCCATCTCCGGTATCGCCTCCAGCTCGGTGGAGAGCTTGTTCCAGAGCGCGAGCGGGTCGGTGGAGGGATTGCCCGAGTGCAGCGCGAGATCGTACGCCGCGTAGAACGCCTGCGATGTGCCGTTGAAGCCGTCGCGAAAGTGCTTGAGGGCCAACATGCGCTTGATCAGCGAATCGGGGAGTGGTTTCCCCGTCTCGTAGTGCTTCGACACGCGCGCGAGCACAGCGGGCTCCCACATCCAGTTCTCGAGCATCTGTGAGGGAGCCTCGACGAAGTCCTGACGCAGACCGCCGGCACCGAGCGTCACGTAGGGTGAACGGTCGGTGAGCTGCGCGACGGCGTGGCCGAACTCGTGGAAGAAGACGAGGACGTCCTGATGCGAGAGCAGTGAGGGCTCCTTGCCGCCGGGCGCCGGCCAGTTGCCCACGATCGCCGCGGCGGGCAGCTCGCGCGTCCCGTCCGCGTGACGCCACGTGGGATCGACCGGGAACTGCGCGAAGTGCTGGAACTTGTCGGGGCGCGGGAAGAGATCGAGGTACGTCGTGCCGATGACCCGATGCGTCGCGGCGTCGCGCACCGTGTACTCCCGCACGCCGGGCACCCACACGTCGGCCGGCTTCACTTCCGTGAGGGCGATGCCGAACAGCTGCTGATAGATGTCGAGCACCGCGCCCACGACGTGCTCGACGGGGAAGTACTTGCGGACCTCGTTGGCGTCGACGGCGTAGCGCGCCTTGCGCAGCTTCTCGGAGTAATAGGAGATGTCCCAGTTGGCGATCGGATGCCCGAGGTGGTCCTGCTCGGCGACGGGCCCGAGCTCGGCGAGCTCCTGCCGCGCCTTGGTGAGCAGCCCCGCGTCGATCTGCCTGATGAAGTCCGTGGCGCGCTGCGGCGTCTTCGCGACCTTCACGTCGAGCTGATAGGCGGCCCAGGACGGGAAGCCGAACAGGTGCGCGAGCGAGTCGCGCAGTGCGACGGCCTGGGCGAGGCGCGCGATGTTCGCTTCGCCGCCACGGCGATCGTACACGTGCAGGTAGCGGTGTCGCGTTTCGGAGAAGGGCTCGTTGCGCATGAAGAGCCCGATCGTGCTCTCGTCCACGCGAAGCGTCTTCTCGGTGCCGCGCGTCTCGAGCTGCCCCTTCATCTGCTCCGGCAACGGCGCGATCTCGCTGTCCGACAGCGTGATGCGCGAGCTGTCGCCGCTCAACGCGAGGTTGAAGTCGCGCTGCAGATCGTTGAGCCGCTGGAGCATCGCCGTCGTGCGGGCGCGCGTCGCCGAGTCGAGTGCCGCGCCGCCATGCCGGCCGTTCTCCACGTAGCGCGAGGCAAGCGCTTTATCGATCGGTGACAGCGGCTCCTTCGAGGCACGCACGGCCGCGGCGTAAACGCGCGGGTCTGCCTGCAGCTCGACGGCGTAGTTGCTGACGAGCTGATTGCACGCCGTCGACGAGTCGCGCACGGCCTTGTCGGGGGAGAGATAGAGCAGGCCGGTGAGCATGTTCGTGCGGCTCGCCAATCGCCCGTTCGCCTCCTCGATCGGTCGCAGCGAGTGGGCGAAGGTCTGCTCGGCGAGGGGACGCTTGACTGCCGCATCCACCGCGGCGCGCATGTCGGCGACCGCGGCGCGGCACTCCACGGCCAGCTGCGACGCTGTGAGATGCCACGGTTTCGGCGCCTCCTTGCCCTGCGCCGACAGCGCTGAGGGAAGTATGGCGAGAGCGATCATCGCACCGACGGCGACGCGCTGCGTCGAGCGACGAGTGATCAGGAGGTTCATCGACGGAATCCGGACGGAGTCATGCATTCGTGTGGTGGGGTGGGGCACGAAGTTGGAGCGTGGCGTGTGGAGTGTCCAGCACGATTGAACGATCCTGCTGGGTCAGCGTCAGCGGGGTCAGAGTAAACGGGGTCAGAGTAGGATGGCTGCCCAACATGACAAAGGGGTGAGACCCACGTTGGTGCGGTGCGAAACTGTGCGTAACGGGGGGCCGTAGGTTCGGCAGTCCGCATCACCACTCACGCATTCCGTGGAGCACGCATGAAGTCCTCGACGATCCTTCGCGCCCTTGGCGCCGTCGCACTCCTCAGCCTCGCCGCGGTGCCGGCGCGCGCGCAGGCCGCCGCGCAGGCGGGCACGCCCAGTGGCACCGCCGCGGCGGGGGACGCGTGGAAGGCGATCCCGGCCGGCACGTATCATCTCGACATCCAGCTCCCCGAGCGCGTGATGCCCGCCACGCTCACGGTCACCGATTCGTCGGGCACCCCGACGGCGACGCTGCTCCCCGAGGGCGATCAGGACGCGCACGGGATGAAGGTCACCGTGAAGGGGACGGAGCTCTATCTCAACTCGCAGGCCGAGCGTGGACCGATCGAGATCGTGCTCACCCACAAGGGGAGCGAGATCGATGGCAAGTGGGCGTACGGTCCGCAGAGCGGGACACTGAAGGGCAAGCAGGAGAAGTGAGGCGCGCTTGGGTCGTCGCTCCTCCTTGCGGCGCTTCGCACCTCCGGTCGGAGTTCTGAACGTCCCGCGCTAGCCGCGCGAGCTCGCCACGCCCTCGGCGAGCTCGCGCACGATGACATCCATGTCCGCCAGCAACGACACCGTCTGACGATCCCCCTCGGCGCTCGCCTCGCGAGCGCCGTTGTCGTCTTCGCCACCGGACATCCGCTGCAGCCGCGCGAGCATCGCGTCCACCGGCTCGACGCGCACCCCGCGCCCCTGCTCCAGCCCGTCCGCGACGACGCGGAAGTTCTCCGTCATCCGCGCGCCGATCTCGCGCAACAGCGCACCGCGCCCGCCGACGTCGGACAGCGACACGGTCGACAACCGCCGCGTCGCGTACGCGAGTGCCGCCGAGATGCGCCCCTGCCGCGTCACGTCGGTGCGTTCTACCGGAACGTTCGGTCCCCACAACGGCCGCAGCGCACCGCGCAGCTCCGCCAGCGCGCGGTCCACGTTGCGGATCTCGTCGTGGAGCTGCACGTCGCTCTCGGCGTCGACACCGGGCTGCGTCGCGCGCTCGAGGGCCGGCGTCGCAGACCTCAATACACCAGCCGCCAGTGCGCGCACCCGCGTCTCGCTGCGCACGGGAAGCACGAGCGCGGACACGAGCACGCCGATCGCCGCGCCGGCGAAGGTCTCGGCGAGTCGCAGCACCATGAGGCTCGCGGGCGCGCGGCCCATCTCCTCGTACAGCAGCGCGAGCGCGATGGTGAAGCAGGCGATCATCCCGGTGTACGAGATGCGCATCAGGTAGTACGCGAGGAAGATCGCGACGAGGCCGACGGCGGAGGCGGGCCAGGGGTGATGTCCGACGAGCCTGGCGACGATCAACCCGATCGCGACGCCGGCGAGGGTGCCGAGCATGCGCTGCCAGGCGCGCGAGAAGGTCTCGCCGACGGTCGCGGCGCGCACGAAGACGACGAACGCGGCGAGCACGGCCCAGTACCACCGCTCGCCCGAGATGAGACGGCCGGCGACGACGGCGAGCGCCACGGCGAGGGTGGCCTGCACGGCGAGCCGCAGCTCGGGCGATGGGCCAGGCACGCCCGCCGCTCCACCGCCGCCGGGATTGAACGAGCTGGCGGACACCCCCGACTCGACGTCCTCATCGAGCTTCGGAAATGCGGACCAGGGGCGCGCCGCGGTGATGGTCTCGAGTGCCCGGTCGAGACGCCACCACACCTCGGGATGATCGGTGTCACCCCGCGCGTCGCGCGCTTCACGTGCTTCGGCATAGATGCGCAGGGCCTCGTCGCGTGACCCCGTGTCGCCGTCGGTGATCCACGGGCGCAG
>JAEKKK010000255.1 GCA_019510405.1 Gemmatimonadota bacterium
AGCTGCGTGTTGACCTGCACCTGGATCAGTCCGAGCGCGGCGCGCGCCGCTTCGGCCTGCCCGAGGAGCGACTCCGCCGAGCGCACGTCGAGCGCGGAGGTGAGTCCGGCGCGCTGGCGCACCGTCGCGATACGGAGGACCTCGCGCCGGCTCACGACGGTCGTGTCGGCGAGGCGGATCTGCGCCGCCGTCTCGAGCTGGGCGAAGTAGGTCGCCGCGACGTCCTGGATGAGCGAGAGCTGGAAGGCGCGTTGCGCCTGTACCGTCGCGAGGTAGTCGGACTTCGCCGCCTCGGTGAGGTTGCGCACGCGCCCCCAGAAGTCGAGCTCGAACGCGGGGATGCCGACGCTGATCGATCCGCGATCGGTCGAGATTGCGGCGGTGCCGCTGGCCCCCGCTGCATCCGGACCGATGTAGTTGTGCTGGATGCCGGCCGTGCCGACGACGGTGGGAATGCGATCGGCGCCGCGGATGCGATACTGCCCGCGTGCGACGTCGATGCGTCCGGCGGCGACGCGGAGATCGCGGTTGTAGTCGAGCGCCGTGGCGATCAGCGCGTTCAGGCGCGGATCGCGGAAGAACTCGCGCCAGCCGATCTCCGGCGCGCGCGGCTCACGCCCGTCGGCGACGTTGAGCGACGGATCGTACGCCGGCGGCGTGGGAAGCGGGGGCTGCACGTGTCGCGGCGCGAAGTTGCAGCCGGCGGTCGTGGCAAGAAGGATCGTGCCGAGAAGGGAAATGAGGGAATGAGGGAATGCGGGAATGAGAAACCGCTTGAGCGCGTGAGTGCAGATCCCTCGACTCGCTACGCTCGCTCGGGATGACACAGCCCCCATTCCCTCATTCCCCCATTTCCCCATTCCCACTTCACGCATGCGCTGCATCCGGCCCCGCACCCGGCGCGTGGTCATGCTGATGCGCGATCTCCTCCGGTGCCAGTGGGCGCTTGCGGCTCACCCAGCGGCGCACCGCGAGATAGAACAGCGGGATGAAGAAGATGCCGAACGCCGTGGCGGCGATCATGCCGCCGGCCACGCCCGTGCCCACCGCCTGACGGCTCGACGCGCCCGCGCCACGCGCCACGACGAGCGGCATCATGCCGAGCACGAAGGCGAGCGAGGTCATGACGATCGGACGGAGGCGCAGCTTCACCGCGGCGAGCGTCGCGTCGATCGTGCTCTTGCCCGTCGCTTCCTCCTCGATCGCGAACTCCACGATGAGGATCGCGTTCTTGGCGGCGAGGCCGATGATCGTGACGAGTCCGACGTTGAAGTAGACGTCGGCGGCGAGCCCGCGGAACATCGTGAACAGCACCGACCCCAGCACGCCGAGCGGGACGACGAGCAGCACCGAGAGCGGCACGGCCCAGCTCTCGTACAGTGCGGAGAGGAGGAGGAAGACGACGATGAGCGACACCGCCATCAGCGCCACGCTCTGCCCCGACGCCTGGTTCTCCTCGTACGACAGGCCGGTCCACTCGTAGCCGAAGCCGGCCGGCAAATCCTTCGAGATGCGCGCCATCTCCGCCATCGCCTCGCCGGTGGAGCGGCCCGGCGCGGCGGTGCCGGAGATGTTCATCGAGGGATAGGCGTTGTAGCGATTGATCTGGGGCGGGCCGGCCGTCCACGCCACGGTGGTGAAGGCGCCGAAGGGCACCATCTCGCCCTTGGTGTTGCGCACCCTGAGGTCGAGCACGTCCTGCGGCGTCATGCGGAATGGCGCGTCGGCGGCGATCAGCACGCGCAGGATACGTCCCTGCCGGCTGAAATCGTTGGCGTACGCGCTGCCGAAGGCGATCGCCAGTGTGGTGTTGATGCTCTGGACGGAGAGGCCGAGGGCGCGCGCCTTGATGCGGTCCACGATGACGCGAAGCTGCGGCGCGTCCTCCTGACTCTCGGGGCGCACGCCGGCGAGCAGCGGGCTCTTGCTCGCCGCGGCGAGCACCTGATTGCGCGCCGCCTTCAGCTCGTCGAGCGTGTGACCACTCCGGTCCTCGAGGACGTAGCTGAATCCGCTCGCGACACCAAGTCCCTGGATCGCCGGCGGATTGAGGGTGAACACCATCGCCTCCTTCACCGCCGACAGCTGCGCGAGCGCGCGCGCGACGAGCGCCTGCGCCCCGTTCTCTTCGCCCTTCCGCTCGTCCCACGGCTTGAGCCGCACGAAGGCGATCGCGTTCGCCTGCCCCTGTCCGTAGAAGCTGAAGCCGCGCACCATGATGTTCGTCGCGACCTGCGACTGCTTCCGGTAGAACGCCTTCACCTGCTCGATGGCGACGTTGGTGCGCTCCGTCGTCGCACCCGGCGGCGCCTGGATCACCGTGATCACCGCGCCCTGATCCTCGATCGGGAGGAAGCTCCCGGGGAGCCGCCTGAAGAGCAGGAAGGTGAGGGCGAAGAGGGCGACGTAGATCGCGAGGAAGCGCAGCGGCCGGAGGAGCACCTTGCCGACGACCCCTTGATAGCGCCCCGTCGTGCGCGCGAACCAGCCGTTGAACCCCTCGAAGAAACGTCCCGCCGTGCGCGTCAACGCATTCCCCTTCGACCAGTCGCGGTGCACGTCCTCGGCGCGCAGCATCGACGCGCACAGCGCCGGCGTCAGCGTGAGCGCCATCAGCGCCGAGAACGCGATCGAGACGGCCAACGTCACGGAGAACTGCCGGTAGATGCCCCCCGTCGTGCCGGGGAAGAACGCCATCGGCACGAACACGGCGACGAGCACGAGCGTGATGCCGATGACCGCCGACGTGATCTGGTGCATCGCCTTCACCGTCGCGTCGTACGGCGAGAGCTTCTCCTCGCTCATGATGCGCTCGACGTTCTCGATCACGACGATGGCGTCGTCGACGAGAATGCCGATCGCCATGACCATGGCGAACAACGTCAGCACGTTGATCGAGAAGCCGAGCGCCCACAAGCCGAGGCACGCGCCGCAGAGCGCGATCGGGACGACGATCGTCGGGATCAGCGTGGCGCGCCAGTTCTGGAGGAAGAGGAACATCACGAGGAAGACGAGGATCATCGCCTCGATCAGCGTCTCCACCACCGACGACACCGACGCGCTGATGAACGGCGTCGAGTCGTACGGAACCGACCACTGGATGTCCGGCGGGAAGCCGACCGCCAGCTCGTCCATTCGCTTCTTCACCGCATCGGCGACCGCGAGCGCGTTGGCACCAGGCGTGAGCTGGATCGCCATCCCCGCGGCCGGCTCGCCGTTCATCTCGATGTCGAAGCCGTACGTCTGTGCGCCGAGCTCGACGCGCGCGACGTCGCCGAGCCGGATCACCGAGCCGTCGGGATTGGCGCGCAGGATGATGTTGGCGAACTGCTCGGGGGTGCTGAACCGGCTCTGCGTCAGGATCGCCGCGTTGATCTCGCTCTTCTCGGCGATGGGCCGGTCGCCGAGCGAGCCACCGCTCGCCTGGCTGTTCTGCTCCTGGACCGCGGCGAGCGCGTCGGCGGGGGTGAGGTTGAACCCCGCGAGCTTGGCCGGGTCGAGCCAGATGCGCATCGCGTACTCGGAGGAGAACGAGCGCACGTCGCCCACGCCGGGCACGCGGCGCAGCTCGTCCACCACCCGCGCGACGGCGAAGTTGCCCAGCTCGAGCGTCTGCATCGAGCGCGACTTCGAGGTCAGCGCGACGATCATCAGGAAGCCCGCGTTCGCCTTCACGACCTGCACGCCCTGGCGGCGCACGTCCTCGGGGAGCCGGGCTTCCACGCGCCGCAGCCGGTTCTGCACGTCCACCAGGGCGACGTTGATGTCCGTCCCCGAGTGGAACGTCACCGCGATGGACGCGGAGCCATTCGACTGGCTGGACGACGACATGTACTGAAAGCCCTCGACGCCGTTCAGCTCCTGCTCGATCGGCTGCGTCACGTTCGTCGCCATCACCGACGCGTCGGCGCCGGGATAGACGGCGGAGATCGTCAGCGACGGTGGCGCGATGGTCGGGTACTGCTCGATCGGCAGCGACCGCAACGCGATCCCGCCGGCGAACAGGATCGTCAGCGCGATCACCCACGAGAAGACGGGGCGATCGATGAAGAAGCGCGGCGTCATTTCGCGACGACCGGCTTGACGGGACTGTTCGGTTGAACCTTCTGCACGCCGTCCACGATCACGCGCTCGCCAGGGGTGAGCCCGCTCTCGATCACCCACTCGTCGCCGTCGAGCTGTCCGAGCTTTACCTGCCGGATGGCGGCGACGTCCTTCGCGCCGACCACGAACACGTTGCCGCCGTTCGGCGTGACGGTGACGGCGCGCTGCGGCAGCCGCACGCCGTTCGGCCGCACGCCGGCGTCGACGCGGACGCGGACGAACTGGCCGGGAAGGAGTTGGCGCTGTGGATTGGGGAAGACCGCACGCATCGCCGCCGAACCGGTCGTCGAGTCGATGCTCATGTCGAAGAAGTCGAGCCGGCCGACGCTGCGGTACGGCGTGCCATCCTCGAGCATCATGTGCACCGGCGCGCTGGTGAGCCGTCCCCGCGCCGCACCCGACGTGAGCTGCCGCCGCAGGTCGAGGACGGCGGAGCTCGACTGCGAGAAGTTCGCGTAGATCGGGTCGAGCTGGTCGATGCGCGTGAGGAGGGTGGCCTGCCCACCGCTCACGAGCGCGCCTTCGGTGACTTCGGCTCGGCCCGCGCGCCCGCTGATCGGCGCGGTGACCGTCGTGTAGCCGAGGTTGAGCCGCGCGGCAGCGAGCTCGGCGCGGCGCTGGGCGACGTCGGCCTGCGCGGTGCGGAGGCGCGCGGTGGCGGCGTCGTACTCCTGCTGGCTGAGCGCCTGCTGGGAGACGAGTCCCTTGTAGCGCGCGATGTCCTGCTCGGCGTTGGCCGCGGTGGCTTCGGCGCGCGAGAGCGCGGCCGACGCGGCGCTGGCCTGCGCGCGGGCCGGACGCGGGTCGATGGCGAACAGCGCCTGCCCGGCAGTGACGTCGGTGCCCTCGGTATAGAGGCGGCGCTGGATGATGCCGTCGACGCGGGCGCGCACCTCGGAGGTGCGGATGGCCTGGAGGCGCCCCGGCAGCTCGATCGTTTTGGCGATCGGCTCGGTGGCGACGACGACGACTCGGACTTCAGGTGGCGGCGGCGCCGCGGCGGGCGGAGCGGACTTCGAGCAGGCCGCCAGGAACAGGGCGGCACCCACGCGCCGCGCGAGACCTGACTTGATCATCGAAGGAGGATACTCGGGGCGCGTACGCGGGGCTACGGGCGGATGGTGTGTCGTTGGAAAGGCTGCCGGAGCATCAGTCGAGGGCTCAGATTCCTTGAACAACGCCATGGCATTGGAGTCATTAGCCGAACCACCGACACATTGTTGGGATCACGGATGGGGAGAGCGTCGCACCGGGGAGCGATCGCTGACCCCAAGGCAGTTCTCCGCGCCTCCGCGATCCTCCGCGCCTCCGCGTGAAATCCATTGCGCAGTGATCTGTACGTGCAGATCCCTCGACTCATGCGACGTCTCCTGCTGTTCTCCATCGCCGCCTGCCTGACCGCCTCGACCTCCATCCACGCGCAGGTCATAGACCTCTGGCCCGGTGTCGCGCCCGGCTCCGAGCGGTGGACGCAGCAGGAGCGGACCATCGAGGGGACGCCCGTCGGCACCGTCGTGATGAACGTCGTCAAGCCGACGATCACGGCGTATCTCCCCGAGCGCTCGAAGGCGACGGGCGCCGGCGTCGTCATCGCGCCGGGTGGCGCGTTCGTCGCCCTCGCCATCAGCCTCGAGGCGACCGAGCTCGCGACGTGGCTGCAGCAGCGCGGCGTCGCGGCGTTCGTGCTCAAGTACCGGACGATCGAGAAGAAGGTACAAGGCATTCCGCAACTCGATATGGACACTGCAGGGCGCTACGGGATCGCCGACGGGATCCAGGCGCTCAAGGTCGTGCGCGCCCATGCCGACCAGTGGGGACTGAATCGCAATCGCATCGGCATGATCGGCTTCTCGGCCGGCGCGATGGTGACGAGCGCCGCGATGCTCCAGCGCGACCCGCTGTATCGGCCGAGCTTCGCCGCGCTGATCTACGGCGCGCCATTCGGGAAGATGCCGGCCATCCCCGCCGGCCTGCCGCCGATGTTCATGGCGTGGGCGAAGGACGACGACGTCGCGCTCGCCCCCGTGGTGAAGTTCCACGACGCGCTCGTCGCGGCCGGTGAGCCGCCGGAGACGCACGTCTACGCGAAGGGCGGCCACGGCTTCGGGATGAAGAAGCAGGGCGCCGCCAGCGATCACTGGATCGACGACTACGAGCGCTGGCTGCGCGCGCGAGGTGTCATCCGATGATGGGGTCAGACCCCGAGGGCGCAGCCCGAGGGCTCTGACCCCGTCGACTCGCTGAACTCAGACTCCTACGGCCAAGGGGTCAGACACCTTCGGTATCTGACCCCAGTATCGGGCGTCGTTCCGCATCCCCGCATCCCCGCGCATGATCCACGTCGTCCTTGTCCATCCCGAGATCCACTGGAACACCGGCAACGCGGGCCGCACCTGCCTCGCCACCGGTGCGACGCTGCATCTCGTCGAGCCGCTCGGCTTCTCGCTCGGCGAGCGCGAGGTGAAGCGCGCGGGGCTCGACTACTGGGAGCACGTCGACCTGCGCACGTGGCCGAGCTGGGACGACTTCGAGCGCGCGCTCCCCGCGCTCGGCGAGCCCTGGTTCTTCTCGACGAAGGGGACGCGCACGTTCTGGGATGCACCGCTCGGCGCGACCGATGACATCGTGCTCGTGTTCGGGCGCGAGACGGGCGGACTGCCGGAAGCGCTGCACGAGCGGTACGCCGATCGGATGCTCGCGATGCCGATCGCGTCGCCGCTCGTTCGGTCGCTCAACCTGTCCACCTGCGTCGGGATCGCGACATACGAGGTCCTCCGGCAGCGACGGACGCGCGAGCGCTGATCCTCCCGCGCGATGGCAGGCGCGCGCGGGCCGTCCCTCTCGTTCCTCCGTCTCACGCCCGGAGGCTAGAGGATGTACCTTCGCCATGCGCGGAGCGTCCAGTACAATATCTGCAGGCGATCCGGGGCGGACTTCGATGATGAAGCGCGTGGTGGGCGAGGCAAATCGCTGAACAGGAGATGGGCCGAGTGGAACCTCCGCAGACCGAAGTCATCGACGTGCGCGAGGCGGTGAACGCCGCGCTCCTCGAAGTCGAGCCGCAGCTCCGCGCGCGGCGGCTGGACTCCGTCGGTGACATCCCGCCCGGCGTCCTCGTGCTCGCGAACCGCGAGAAGCTGCACGGCATCCTGCTCACGCTCCTCTCCAACGCCATTCGCTTCGGGAGCCGCGGCGGCTACGTGATGGTCGACGTCGGATACCCGCTCGACTCCACGCTGCAGAACGTCGTGATGCTCCGCGTCGGCGACAACGGGCAGGGCATCCCGCGCGAGCGGCAGGAGGAGATCTTCGAGCCTGCGCCGCCGGGGGAAGCGAGCGAGCGGCCGCCTCTCACCGGGCCGGGCCTGACCGCGAGCCGCGAATGGGCCCGCGCCATGGACGGCAACATCCGCGTGCGCAGTGAGGAAGGGAACGGCTCCGTGTTCACGCTCACGCTGCCGCGCGCGGGCTGAGAGCCGTCGTGCGTCCCATTCGCTACAACGTCGCCGCGAGTCTCGACGGATACATCGCCGACGCGCAGGGCGCGTTCGACTGGATCCCCGACGACTCCACGGTCGACTTCGCGACGCTGTTCGCGCGCGTCGACACCTACCTGCTCGGCCGGCGCACCTGGGACACGGTGCGCGACACCGCCAGCGCGCCGTTCAATCCGGGAGCGCGCGTGTACGTCTTCTCGCGCACGCTCGCGCCGGGCACGGAGCAGGGTGTCACCGTGGTGCGCGACGATCCGGTCGCGCTCGCGCGATCGCTGCGGCACGAGGAGGGCTCCGGCGAGATCTGGCTGTTCGGCGGCGGTGAGCTGTTCGCCACGCTCCTCGCCGCGGGGCAGGTGGACCAGGTCGAGATCACCGTCGTGCCGGTGCTGCTGGGCGGCGGCGTGCCCCTCGTCGCGCATCTCCCCGAGCGCAGCAAGCTCTCGCTCATCCACACGCAGACCTATCCGTCGGGAATGGTCGCGCTCCACTACAAAGTGCTGGCAGCGGAGGGCGCGACCCGGTAAGGTTCGCGCATGGCGGACGACCCCTCCCCCTCGCGGCGCCGATTCCTTGGCGACGCCTTCGCCCTCGGCGCCGGCTCGCTCATCCTGCCGCACGCGTTCGGCGTGGCGCGCGAGTCGTCGAGCGGCTCGGTGGCGGAGAGTGACGACGCTCACATCGCGATCGCGGCGCTCGACCCGCCCTCGCGAGTGTTCGTCGACCACGAGGGCACCGGACTGAGGGAAGCTCGCCGCACGAGCGGCGCGCGCTTCACCTCGGCGCAGGGTGTCGTCGAGCTCGCGCCGGAGGGCGCCGGCATCGGCGTGAAGGTGACCTGCCCGAACGGACCGCTCACGCGCGTCGTGCTGCGCTGGAGGACGACGTATTCCCCCATGTCGCTCTTCCTCGGCGACGCATGGGAGCGCGGCTACGGTGACCTGCAGTGGCGCTTCCTCCAGCCCGAGCGCGTGATGCCGTGGTATTTCGCCGCGCACGATCCGTCGAGCGGACGCACGGTGATGTACGGGGTGATGACGCAGCCCGCCGCGATGTGCTTCTGGACGGTGGATGCGACGGGCACCTCGCTCTGGCTCGACTTCCGCAACGGTGGTGGCCCGAGCCGGCCCGGCAACCGTGAGATCGCCGCGGCGACGATCGTGTCGATGACGACGCGGCCGCTCACGCCGCTGGCCGCGCTCAACCGCTTCTGCAAGCTGCTGTCGCTCAACCCGCGCGTGGCGAGCGCGCCGATCTGCGGCAACAACAATTGGTACTACGCGTACGGCAAGAACTTCGACGCCGACGCGATGCGCCGCGACGCGGCCTTCCTCGCCGAGATCTCGGCGGGCCACGCGAACCGCCCGTACTGCGTGATCGACGCGGGATGGACTCCCGGATCCTCCGCGCCCGGCGGGCCGTGGACGAAGGGCGACGTCACGAAGTTCCCCGACATGCCGGGCCTCGCCGCCGACATGAAGCGCACCGGCGTGCGCCCCGGCATCTGGATCCGTCCCACCGCGCTCACCGTCGTCGACGATCCGAAGCGGCTGCGCCGCGGTCCGGCGCGCGACGAGGAGAAGCCGCTCGATCTCACCCTGTCCGAGAACCTGGAGCTGATCCGCGGCGACATCGCGCGGATGCGCGCATGGGGCTATGAGCTGATCAAGCACGACTTCTCCACGTACGACGCGTTCGGCCGCTGGGGCTTCGACATGGGCGCCGAGCTGACGGAGGGAAAGTGGAGCTGGGCGGATCAGACGGTGACGAACGCCGAGGTCATCCTCCGTCTGTACGCCACGCTGCGTGAGGGCGCGGGCGACGGCGTGCTCCTCGGCTGCAACACGATCGGCCACCTCGCGGCGGGGCTGTTCGAGATCCAGCGCGCCGGCGACGACACTTCGGGCCGCGCGTGGGAGCGCACGCGACGCATGGGGATCAACACGCTCGCCTATCGGCTGCCGCAGAACGGCGCCTTCTTCCAGATCGATCCCGATTGCGCGGCACACACTGCGTCGACGCCGTGGGAGCTCGACAAGCAGTTCCTCGATCTCGTCGCCAAGAGCGGCACGGCGCTGTTCGTCTCCGTCGACCCGCGCACAGTGACCGCCGAGCAGAAGTCGGCGTATCGTGAGGCGATGATGACGGCGCTGTCAGGTGGAGCGCGCGGCGGCGCCGAGCCGCTCGATTGGCTGCACACGACCGCGCCGCGGGAATGGCGCATCGGCGGCCGGCGTGTGACGTATGAATGGGAGGAAGCGTGGGGCGCGCTTCCGTTCAGGGTCTGACCACATGAGCGACGCGCCCGGAAGCCGCTGGCCGTTCAGCGTGAGCGTGGTCATTCCCGCGCTGAACGAAGGGGCGACGATCGGCGGCGTGATCGAGCAGACCCGCGTGCACTGTCCCGGTGCGGAAGTGCTCGTCGTCGACGACTGTTCGCGAGACGACACCGCGGCGCGCGCCGAGGCCGCCGGTGCGCGTGTGATCCGTCGGCCGTACACGCTCGGCTCGGGCGCAGGCGTGAAGACCGGCGTCCGTGCGGCAAGTGGAGACATCATTGTTCTCATCGACGGCGACGGCCAGCACGACCCGGCCGACATTCCGCGGCTGCTCGATCTCATCGGGCCGTACGACCTCGTGATCGGAGAGCGCGACCGCGCCGGCCAGCAGAACGCCGTGCGCTGGCTCGGCAACAGCGCGCTCAATCGCATCGGGAGCTATCTCGTCGGCATCCCGATGCGCGACCTCACTTCCGGGTTCCGCGCCATGCGGCGGCACGTGATGCTCGACTTCCTGCATCTGCTCCCCAACCAGTTCTCCTGGCCTACGACGAGCGCGCTCGCCTTCGCCAAGGCCGGCTTCCACGTCCGCTTCGAGCCGATCGCCGTGCGCAAGCGCGAGGCGGGAAAGAGCTCGCAGAAGCTCGTGCGCAACGGGATCCGTTTCTTCCTGATCATCCTGCGGATGTCCACGCTGTTCAGCCCACTGCGAATTTTCTTCCCGCTGTTCGTGCTGGTCGAGCTGCTCGCTGTCGCCGCGTATGCCTGGTCGGTCGCGACGAGCGGGCGCCTGCTGCACCTGCCGCCGTCCACCGTCATGTTCTTCCTGGGTGGGTTGGTCTTGTTCTTTTTCGGACTCATCTCCGAGCAGGTGGCGAGCCTGCGCTTCAGGTCGCCGGAGAGCTGGCTGACCGTCGGACCGGCGCGCGAGTGAACCGGCGGACGCGCTGGCTGACGCGCCTCCTCGGCCCCGCGGTCCTCGCGTACTTCCTCCTCACTACCGACCTGCATCGCATCGCGGCGAACCTGCGCGAGGTGCGCTGGGTGCCGCTTGCGTTGTCGCTCGCGCTGTACGCCGGCCTCGTGCTGACGAAGGCGTGGCGGTGGCGCGTGCTGCTGAAGGAGCTGGGCCTCGCGACGCCGACGCTGCGTGAGGCGTGCACGCTGTTCATGATCGGTCAGTTCGCCGGCGGCGCGACGCCCGGCCAGACGGGAGACTTCGTGCGCGCCTGGTACCTGCGCGAGCGCGGCGCCCCACTGTCTGCCGCCCTGTTCTCCATCCTGATCGATCGCCTGCTCGACTTCTTCCTCCTCGCGATCCTCAGCCTGTTCGGGCTCGTTGCCTTCCTCGACATCTTTCCCGCCGCGGCGCGTCCCGCGATCCTCGTCACCACCGTCGGCTTCGCCGTCGTGGTGGCGATCACCGTTCCGGCGCTCATTGCGCGCGGCCCACGCCGCTGGCTGATGACACGCCTGCGCGGCATCGCGCCGAAGGGCGTGGCCGAGCGGCTCGAGCGGTGGCAGGACGGGCTCGACACGCTCGAGGGGCGGCCGGCGCTCGCGCTCACCTTGCTGCTCGCCACCGTCGCCGCGACGACGGTGGTGATGGTGCGGATCTGGCTGCTCTATCGCGCGCTCGACGTGGTGATCCCCATCCCGCTGCTCGTCTCGGCGTCGGCGCTCATCTCCATCCTGCAGACGCTTCCCGTGAGCGTGGCGGGGGTCGGCGTGCGCGACGTGGTGCTCGTCGCCGTGCTGACGCACCACGGCTACGCGCCGGAGCGCGCGCTGGCGCTGTCCGCGCTCTTCCTCCTGCTCACGGTGGAGCAGATGCTGATCGGCTTCTTCGTGTCGATGAAGCACCCGCTCGGCGCGGATGGCGCGGCACTCGCCGAAGCGGCAGGGGAAGGTCCGTGAGCACGAGAGGGCGCGAGCGCGCGCAGGTGACCGGGGTGTGGCTCGCGCTGAGTGCGTTGCGCTGGCTCGCCGCGCTCCCCGTCGTGCAGCCGCGCATCTTCCGCGACGAGCTGTTGCACTGGCAGCTCGCGCGCTCGTTCGTGACCCACCGGCCCTTTCTCGTCTCAGGCCAGGTGGTGGATTATCCGGCCGTGCTCTATCCGGCGATCCTGAGCCTGGGGCTGCACGGCGCGAATCTCCATCGCGCCTTCCACTTCGCGCAGGGACTCAACGCACTGATGACGAGCGCGGTGGTGTTCTTCGCCTACGCGCTCGCGCGCGAGCTCGTGGACCATCGGAGTGCTCTGGCCGTCGCCGTGCTGGCCGGCCTCGCGCCGGCCGGTGGCTACTCCGTGTTCATCATGGAAGAGAGCGCGTACTACCCGCTGTTCGTCGCGAGCTGCTGGCTGGGCTGGCGCGTGCTCGTGCATGGCCGCTGGCGTGACGCGCTGGCATGCGCGGTGGCGCTCTCGCTGACGTACTTCGCCAAGCCGCTCGCCGTCCCGCTCGTCGCGGCGTATGCCGGCGTCGTGGTGCTGTGGATGTTGTCCGAGCTTCGCGACGGCCGAGCGCGCGCGCTGCTCGTGCCGCTGGCGGTGCGCATCGCACCGGTCGCCGCCTTCGGCCTCATGCTCGTCATGCGCCACGCGCTCACCGCGCGCGGCGCGGATGCGACGCAGTCCGGCGTCGTGCTCGGTCGCTTCTACTCGGAGGAGCTGGGCGGCGCGCTGATCCCGCCGCTCAAGCCGTTCACCGCCGTGGTGCTCTCGCTCGCGCTGGCGCTCGCGCTGGGTGTGGGGATCGCGCCGCTGGTGAGTGTGCTCGGCGGGTGGCGTGCGCGCGTCGCGGATCGGCGGCGTCTGTGGCTCGCCCTGCTCGCGATCGCGGTGGCGGCGGTGTACGTCCTCGCCGCGGCACGGCATACGATGGTCATCAACCGTGCGCCGAAGATCCACGAGCGCTACGCGTTCGCCGTCGGTCCGCTCTTCCTCGCCCTCTTCTTCGCCGACGCGGCGCCGTTGGGCGTAGCGGCGATCGCCGTCGCGAGCATCGGGATCGCCGCGGTGATGGCGCGGATCGCCTACACCGCGCTGCCGGACAACACGTGGGTGAACGGTCCGAGCATGACCGCGGCGTGGCTCGCGTTGACCAAGGTGGGGAGCGGCGTGGTGGTCGGCCTGCTGCTCGGCGTGGCGACGGCGCTGGTGTGTCTGGCGGCGCGCCGCGCGCGGGTGCGCCATGGGCCGATGGCGCTCGCGGCGGTGCTCGCGGTGCCCCTGCTCGTGCTCAACGTGGTGTGGTACGCGTTCGTGTATCGCATTCAGGGGGCGCTCGAGCCGATGCAGCACACCATCGCCGCACTCGAGGCGCTCCCGCCCGCGGCGCGGATCACGACTCTCGTCAGCGAGGATCGCGATCCGATGGCGATGCTCTCGTACTACGGCAAGTTCTGGCTGGAGGATCGGCTCACGGTGTACTGGACGGGCACCGCGCCGCCGCCGTGGTACGCCGACTCCGCGGGTCCGGCGGCAAATGCGGCGCCCGCGACGCGCGCGACCCATCTCATCGGGCTGCCCGGCGTGGCGTCGCCGTGCGCTGGCGCGGTACGCGCGCCCCTCGTGACAGCGGGCAGCTCCCTCCCAGTCGAACTCGTCACCGTCCCCCCCACCGCGTGCCCCCGGTAACCGGGGTAACCGGGGTCAGACTCAGTGGGGTCAGAGTACACGGGGTCAGAGTCAACCGACTCTGACCCCACTTACTCTGACCCCGAACGGCGGTTTGGGTACGTCAGAGAGTCTTCAGGTACTCCACCAGGTCGTGCTTCTGGGCCTCGGTGAGGTTGACCTTCGCCACCTTCACCTCGTGCTCCACCGCGGCCGCGAGCGTGGCTGCGCTGCCGTCGTGGAAGTACGGGCCCTTCAGCTGCGGCGCGTGCCACAGACCCCGGAGCGGCGTCGTGCGGTACAGCTTCGTCGCACTGCGGTCGGCATAGGCGGCGCTCTGGAGCACCTCGTCCGGCGAGTGGAGCTTGCCGTTGTTCACGTCGCTGAGGTTCCCGGAGAGATGACAGGTCGCACAGCGCGCCGCACCCATGAACAGCGCGCGCCCGCGATGCGCCGCCTCGGCGTCGAAGGTGCCGGCGATCGCTGCCGGCGCGTTCAGGCTGAACTGGTACTCGCGCAGCGCCGGCAGCTTGGGCGTGACGAGATCCGGCGTGACGTTCACGTGCACGCCGATGCGTGGATCGGAGAATGCCCCGTGGCCGTGCATCTGCGTGATGGCGACGTACGCGTTCCAGTACGAGACCGGGCCGTCACCGGTGTAGATCTCCTTTGCCACGTGGCGAAGTCCGAACGCCGGCGGAATCACGACGGGCATGTTCTTCCCGTCGATGTTGAACCGCGGGTCGTATTTGCCGGGGCCCCACGAGCCATACACCGCCTTCTGCGCGGCGGTGACCGCCGGCGACAGCGAGATGATCGCGCCGACGTTGAGGTCGTGATTCGGCCAGCCGTCGAGCCGCTTGCCGATCCCGGGCGCGAACGAGTTGTCGACCGTGGAGTGGCAGAGCGCGCAGGTAATGCCGACGCGCTCGAGCGTCCCGTGCTCGTTCACCTTCCCGATGACGCCCACCACCGCGCCGAGCTTGAGCAGCGTCACGGTCGTTGCCGGCGCATTGAGGTCAACCGTTCCGTTCTGGATGCCGTGGACCACCGCCGCGGGAAGCGCCGTCGCGTCGACCTTGAGCCCCACGGAGAGCGCCGTCTTCGGACTCACCCCCTTCGCGATCACCTCGTGCATGCGCAGGGTGTCGGTCCAGAAGGTCTCGTCGCCGAAGGTGTCGAAGCGGAAGATCGACTGCCCGCTGGCGACGGCGCCCGAATGCTCGCCGCTCTTCACGAGCTCTGCGTCTGCCGGCTGGGCGGCGAGCGCCGAGTCGGGGGCCCCCGTGCTACAGGCGGCAGCAGGGAGGGCGAGGGCGAGAGCGAGGAGCGTGAAACGACGCATGACACACCTCCGCAGGGTTCGCGAATGTAAACGAATAAGTACATTTTTTTCTGCGGTTATTGTGCCATCGGGGGAAAAATTCGTCAAGCGACGGGTGCGGAAATATGGGAATGGGGCCTGAGGGGCCGCGCGCTATAGCGAGCGAGCCCTCGTCATCGCGAACGAGCAGCGCGGCCCTTGTCGGGTCGCGAGCGAGCGGCGCGGACCATGGTCATCCCGAGCGAGCGGAGCGAGTCGAGGGATCTGCACCTCCCCTCAACTCTGACCCCACTTACTCTGACCCCACTTACTCTGACCCCACCGACTCTGACCCCACTGAGTCTGACCCCGGGGCGTGTTGACGCTCT
>JAEKKK010000256.1 GCA_019510405.1 Gemmatimonadota bacterium
TCAACGCGGCGCTCCCCGCCGACGTGACCGGCCTCTCGAAGGTCAGCGTGCAGAGTGGCACGTCGCACGGCGGCGTGGTGCTCGCGGACGGCTCGATCGCCGACGTGAAGCTCGACCTCGACACGCTCGAGAAGCTCAGCAAGGTCGCGCGCGACGACTACGGACTCGCGGGCGCGGTGCAGCACGGTGCGTCGACGCTTCCGGAGAATGCTTTCCACAACTTCCCGAAGCGTGAGACGGCGGAGATCCATCTCGCGACGAACTTCCAGAACATGGCGTTCGACCTGATCCCGGCCGCGCTGCGCGCCGAGATGTACGAGTGGGTCAGGGAGAACGCGAAGGACGAGCGCAAGGCGACCGACACCGACGAGCAGTTCTTCTACAAGTCGCGCAAGAAGGCGCTCGGCCCGTTCAAGCGGCAACTGTGGGACATGCCGGCCGACGTGCTGGCGCAGCTGGCGAAGCTGTACGACCAGAAGTTCCGCTTCCTGTTCGACCAGCTCGCCATCGGTGGCACGCGCGAGATCGTCGCGCGCTACGTGAAGCCGCCGGTGCACCACAAGCCGATGCCGGCCGACGCGACGCCGGTGCACGCGGCCGCGCCGGACGACGCCGATCTGTCGGATTAAATGCCGGCGAGCGCCGCGGCGGCCGATGCTGGAGTGCTCTGGTTGGCGGCACTCCAGCGCGCGCTCGGCCGTGCGGCGCACGACGTGAAGGATGCTCTGAATGGCGTGTCCGTGAATCTCGAGGTCGTTCGCTCACGGGCCGCACGCGCCGACGCGCCGGCGTCCGCGGTTGCGCCGTTCGCCAACGCGGCGGCGCAACAGCTCGATCGGCTCACCGGGCTGCTCGATGCCGTGTTGGCCCTAGGGCGTAGTGAACGTGAGCCGGCCGACGTGGGTATCACGCTGCGTCGGGTCGCGGCACTCTGCAGCGCCTCGAGTGCCGCGACCGATGCGCGCGTGCTGGTGCGCGACGCCGCCGTAGGTGATGCGCACACTCGCGTGTCTGGCGACGTCCTGCGGCTCGCGCTCGTTGCTCCGTTGCTCGAGGCCGTTGTCGGCCGGAGCGGCGAGCCGCGCGGTCACGTGGAGTGCGAGCTGGCGAACGAGGCCGACGCGATCGTCGTACGACTACATGCTGGCCGTCCCGTACCGATGCCGCCGGAGGTCGCGGAGCCGCTCCGTGCCGCCGGCGTCACCTGGTCCGAGTCGGCAGACGAACTTTCACTGGTGTTTCCCCGGGCATGATGCACTCGCACCGCGTCCGGTCACTCGACGAGATACGATGAAGCAGGCAAAGATTCTCATCGCGGACGACGAAGCCGCGATCACGACCGGTCTGAGCGCCATCCTCGAAGACGCGGGCTACGCCGTCGAGGTCGTCGCCGACGGTCAGAAGGCGCTCGATACCCTCACCGTGGATCGGTACGGCGTCGTGCTGGCCGATCTCAAGATGCCCAAGCTCGACGGCCTCGCGCTGCTGCGCGAGCTGCAGCAGCGCCAGATCCCCACGGAGGCGATCATCATCACGGGGCAGGCGACCGTGGATTCCGCCGTCCAGGCGATGCAGCAGGGGGCCTACGACTACATCGAGAAGCCGCTCAACGCCGAGAAGCTCAACCGGCTGAAGGCGCTGATTCCCAAGGCGCTCGACAAATACGAGGTCCAGCAGAAGAACCGCGAGCTGGCGTCCAAGCTCGAGGGCCTCACGCACTACGGGGAGCTCACCGGACAGAGCGAGGCGATGCGCTCGGTCTATCAGGTGATAGAGGCTGTTGCACCGTCTACCGCGAGCGTCCTGATCCTCGGTGAGAGCGGCACCGGCAAGGAGCTCGTCGCCCGGGCGCTGCACCACAAGAGCGACCGCGCGAAGGGTCCGTTCTTCGCGCTCAACTGCGCCGCGCTGCCGAAGGAGATCCTCGAGAACGAGCTGTTCGGGCACGAGAAGGGCGCCTTCACCGGCTCGACGAACGAGAAGGCGGGCGCCTTCGAGATGGCGAGCGGCGGAACGATCTTCCTCGACGAGATGGCCGAGATGCCGACGGACATCCAGGTGAAGCTGCTGCGCGCGATCGAGACGCGGCAGATCCGCCGGCTCGGCGGCAAGCGCGAGATCAACGTCGACATCCGCATCGTCGCGGCGACGAACAAGAACCTGCAGAAGGCGATCGTCGACGGCGAGCTGCGCGAGGACCTCTACTACCGGCTCGCCGTGGTGGAGATCGACCTGCCGCCGCTCCGCGAGCGCGCGGACGACATCCAGCTCCTCGCGAACGAGTTCCTCGCCCGGTTCTCGCAGCAGAATAGCAAGACGATCACCGGCTTCGAGGACGCGGCATGGGAGTGGATCATGAGCTACCACTGGCCCGGCAACGTGCGCGAGCTGAAGAACGCGGTGGAGCGCGCGGTGATCATGAGCCGGAGCTCGACCATCGGGCCGAACGACATCATTCCGCGCCACCTGCGGAGCGGCGGCGAGATGCCCGCCGCGTTGACGATCCCCGTGGGCGCGACGGCCGCCGAAGCACGGCGCCAGCTCGTGCTGCGTACCTTCGCGTCCACCTCCGGTGACGCCGCGCGCACGGGCAAGGTGCTCGGGCTGTCCGAGGAGGACGTGCGTGCCGAACTGCTCACGTTGTTGAACGGCGCGGGGGATGCATCCTCCACGGCGTCGGCCGACAATGGAGCGGAGCTTCCCGCGCCCCGCGCGGCGCGCCGACAGGAACCCGTAGCGACCCCGGCTCGCGCCGCGAGCAAGAAACCCTCGTCCAAGAAGGGCCGCTGAGGCGGCCCGACCAGGAGCGATCATGCGGCATCAGGACCACGACGAACCGTACATCGTGATCGAGAAGCACAACGGCGGAGTCAGCGACTTCCTCCTCGGCGCGTTGATCGGCGCCGGCGTGGCGTTGCTGTTCGCTCCGCGCTCGGGTCGTGAGACCCGCGCCGACATCAGCCGCCGTGCGCGCGCCGCCCAGGACCGCGTCCGTGACGTCGCCACCGGCGTCACCGACCAGGTCGTGGATACCTTCGAGACGGCGCGTACGCGCATCGAGGAGCAGATCGAATCCGCTCGAGACGCCATCGTCACCAAGAAGGAGCAGGTGACGCGCGCCATGGAGGCCGGGAGAGAGGCGGCGCAGCAGGCCCGCACCGACCTGGAGCGCCGCCTCGCCGAAACCAAGGCCGCCTACAACGCCGGCGCCGACGTGGCGCGCTCCGGCCGGTCTGTCCCGGTGAGCGCGCATGGAGCAGAGGACGCCGACACCTGAGCCGGTGGTCGAGGCGCCGGCGGCCCGCTTCGAGCCGCCGCCACCTCCATCGCGCTCCCCCTTCACCAGCCTGGGCTGGACGCTCCGCGACTACGCGAAGCGTGTGTGGGACAACGCCGGCGAGGACAACGTCCTGTTCCTCGCCGGCGGGATCGCGTTCAACATCCTCCTCGCCGCGGTCCCGTTCGTCCTGCTGATCGTCTGGGGCTTCGCGGCCATCCTGCACAAGCAGCCCGTTGAGGCGAACCGACTCGTCGTTCACTACATCGACCGTGTGCTCCCCGCGCACGTCGAGGGGCCGGACGCCGTCAGCCATCGCATCATCGACAGCATCCTGAATACGCACACCAAGCTCGGGATCTGGAGCGCCGTCGGCTTCGTCTGGTTCTCGACGCGCCTCTTCGGCTCCCTGCGCACGGTGCTCGCCAGCGTCTTCGACATCGAGCAGGAGCGCGGCATCATCCAGGGGAAGATCTTCGACATCAAGATCACGATCCTCTCCACCGTCCTCATCACCGCCAACGCTCTGATCAGCACCTACGTGCTCATCGCCACCAAGGCGAGCCGCGAGGCGCTCGAGCAGCTGGGCATCCGCAAGGACGTGATGGGTACGGCCAGCGCGTGGGGGACGCGTCTCGTCGGGAGCGCGCTGCTCTGCGTGATGTTTTTCGCGCTCTACAAGTTCCTCCCGATCCGCCGCGTGCGGGCCAAGACGGCGTGGGTCGCCGCGATCTTCACGAGCGTCATGTTCGAGCTGGCCAAGGTGGCCTTCAATACGTACGTCAGTTCGTTCAACCCGGGCTCTCTCTACACGGGCGCGGTTGCGGCGGTCGTCGTCGTCGTATTCTGGGTCTACTACGCGGCGCTCATCTTCATCCTCGGTGGGGAAGTCGGTCAGGTCTACGAGCTTCGCCGGACCCGCAAGCGCCAGCGCGAGGTGTTCCTCGACTGACGGGCCGAACGGCCTTCGACTGACGAGCCGAGCATTTGGCCCGATGGTTGCTTAGGTCGGTCGTCGAACGCGCAACCCCAGGGAGGCCACCCATGCGCAAGACGCTGCTGGGCGTCGCACTGCTCGTCCTTCCCGTCGCCGCCTGCAAGAAGACGGGGGAGAACGAATACCAGGTGAAGACGCCGGAAGTGAACGTCTCGACCGATTCGCACACCGTGCGGACGCCGGACGTCGATGTCGGCACGAAGACGGACACCATCAGCACCCCGGTCGTCGGCACGAAGAAGGACACCGTCGTGATCGACAAGCCGGTCGCGGGCACCAAGAAGACCGAGGTCAAGGTGCCGACGGTGAAGGTGACGAAGCCGTAAGCCCGGCGCCCCCTGGGCGCGTGGTGATCGGTGATTGGTTATCGGTAATCGGCTGGCCCCGGAATGCAGTAGCGTCCCGAGGCCGGCCGATTACCGTTCACCGTCAACCGTCAACCGGCGCCCGATGACCCCTCCCCAGATCGACCTTCGCTCCGACACCGTCACCCGTCCCACGCCGGCGATGCGTCGCGCGATGGCCGACGCCGAGGTGGGCGACGATGTGCTCGACGGTGATCCGACCGTGCGCCGCCTTGAGGCGCGCGTGGCCGAGATGCTCGGCAAGGAGGCTGCGCTCTTCTTCCCGAGTGGGACCATGGCGAACCAGACGGCGGTCTGGGTGCACACCACGCCCGGCACCGAAGTCCTGCTCGACGCCAACGCGCACATCATCCACTGGGAGATGGCGGGTGCCGCCGCGCTGGCGGGGGTACAGGTGCGTCCGGTGCCGCCCGGCGAGGGCCACTCCGTCGCCACGGCGGCAGACCTCGAGCGCACCCTGCGGCCCGCGTCGCCGCACGCGCCTGTGGCGACATTGATCTGCGTCGAGAACACCCACAATGGTGCCGGCGGCAAGGTCTCGACCTTCGCCGACCTGGAGGCGATCCGCGGCGTCGCCGACGCGATCGAGCTTCCCGTGCACATGGATGGGGCCCGGCTCTGGAACGCGCACGTCGCGACCGGCACGCCCCTCGACGAATTCGGCCGAACGGCGCACACCGTGATGCTCAGCTTCTCCAAGGGGCTCGGTTGCCCCGTCGGTGCGATCCTGGTGGGCGACGCACCCGTGATCAGGCGGGCCCACATGATCCGCAAGCGGCTGGGCGGCGGGATGCGCCAGAGCGGGATCCTCGCCGCAGCGGCGCTGTACGCGCTCGACGCACACCTCGCGCGCCTGGCAGACGACCATGCGCATGCGCGAGCGCTCGCCGCGCAACTCGAGGGCGCAGGGGGCGCGCGCGTCGTGCCGCCGGATACGAACATCGTCATGGTCGACCTCCCCGCGGGGATGACCAGCTCGGCGGTGGTGGCGGCAGCGGCGGAGCAGGGGGTACGCGTCAGCCCCTGGAGCGCGACGCGTATTCGCGCCGTCACCCATCTGGACGTCGACGCCGAGGCGGTGGAGCACGCCGGACGCGTCGTTCGCGCGTTGCTCGAGGGCGCTGCGCGCTGAAAGCGCCGCTTCACCGGGCGATCCCCCGGGGTTATCTTTGAGGGGTCCCAGGTCCCGGAGGGCGTCAGCCTTCTAACTCCGTCAGGACCCCGAAGGTAGCAGCGGCATGAGGTGTCTGTCGTCGCTTCGTCAGGCCTGGGACATTCGGCGCGGGAGCGCACACTGAGTGTGCGCCCCGCGCTTTCACTATCTTCCCCCCATGTCCCTCGCGCTCGCCCGGAAGTACCGGCCCAAGACCTTCGCCGACGTCGCCGTGCAGTCGCACGTCGCGTCCACGCTGAAGGGGGCGATCGCGCGGGGGCGCGTGGCGCATGGTTACCTCCTGTGCGGGCCGCGCGGGGTGGGGAAGACGACGCTGGCGCGCGTGCTCGCCATGGCGCTCAACTGCGAGCGCCGCGGTGATCCCGCCCTCGACGGCGAGCCATGCGGGGAGTGTTCGAGCTGCCAGCGCATCTGGAGCGGCGCCTCCTCGCTCGACGTCGTCGAGATCGACGCGGCGTCGAACCGCGGCGTGGACGATGCGCGCGAGCTGCGCGAGCGAGCGATGTACGCGCCCTCGGGCGACGACCGCTACAAGGTTTACATCGTGGACGAGGCGCACATGCTCACGCGCGAAGCGTGGAATGCGCTGCTCAAGATCCTCGAGGAGCCGCCGCCGCGCGTTGTCTTCGTCTTCGCGACGACCGAGCCGCAGAAGATCGCCCAGGCCGCGGCACCGGTGCTGAGCCGCCTGCAGCGATTCGACTTCAAGCGCATCGGTCCGGCCGAGATCCGCGCGCGGCTCGTCCGCGTGCTGCGCGAGGAGGGCGTGACCGCCGACGCCGAGGCGCTCGCGATGATCGCGCGTGCAGCCGACGGATCGATGCGCGACGCGCTCTCGCTCACAGACCAGGTGCTCGCGATGGGGGACGGCGCGGTCGAGCCGCAGCGCGTGCGCGAGGCGCTCGGTCTCGTGGCCGAGGACGAGTTCATCGCCCTGCTCGACCTGATCGCCGACCGCCGGGCGGGCGACGTGTTCGGTTTTGTCGCGCGACTCGCCGATGCGGGGATCGACTTCGGTCAATTCCTCACTGGCTTCGGCGACATGCTGCGCGCGCAGCTCGCCGTCACCCTCGGCGGCGTGCCGCCCGAGGTGAGCGACCGCGCACGCGAGGCGCTCGAGTCGCGTCGGAGCGCGTTCGCCGCGGGTGACCTGCTGCGCATGCTCTCCATCGCCACCGAGCTGGAGCCGCGCTTTCGCAAGAGCGCGCAGCAGCAGCTGCTCCTCGAGGCGATGCTCGTGCGATTCGCGCTCCTCGACCGCACGGTGAGCCTCGAGGAGATGCTTCGCGGGTTGGGGAGCGGCGGCGGTGGCGGTGGGGATCGCGGGGGCAGCGATCGTGGCGGCAGCGGCGTCGAGCCGTCGGGCGGCGGGCGAACGCCGCCGCCGTCCGCCCCGTCGTCGCGACGGGCGGACTCTGTCGCCGACTCGATGACGGGGGATTGGCGCGCGGTGATCCGCGATGCGGACCGCGCGCCCTCGGCGTCGGCGCGCGCGTCGGCGCAGGCCGTCGTGGAGCAGCGCGCGCCACTCGCGCCACCGGCGCCGCTGGCCGCACCGCCGCGTGCATCATCGCCGGCGCCGAGCGCTCGGCGCACGACCCCCATCGCGAACGAGGCGATGGCCGCGCCGCCCGACCTGAATCAGCTCGTCGAGCGCTGGGACGATCTGATCGCCGGATTGCGTGCAGCGGGGAAGAACGTCGTCGCGACGGCGCTCGGCCACGCATCGCCCGCGACGGTGAATGCGCGCGGAGACGTGACGATCGCGCTGGACGAGGCGAACCCGATCTACGAGCAGGCGATCGACTCCACGAAGACCGACGTGGCGAACACCCTGCGCACCTGGTTCCCTGGTGTGCAGCGCGTGCTCGTGCGCGCGCCGGACAGCCCGGCCGCACCTCCAGCGCGGCTCACCGACGAGATGGTGCGCGCGGAGCGGATCGCCGCGCTGCGCAAGAAGGATCCCGTGCTCGACGCGGCGATCGACGCGCTCGATCTCGATCTCGCCGACTGACGCGCCGCGCGCCGTTCGCTTGCACCCGGCGCGTGACGCCGGGTAGCTTTCCCTCTCTTCCTCCGTTGCGCACCGATGGCTGATTTCATGAAGATCCTGCAGCAAGCGCAGGAGATGCAGGGCCGCTTCCAGAAGCTCCAGGAGGAGCTTCAGCAACAGACCGTGAAGGCCTCGTCGGGAGGCGGCATGGTCACCGTGGAGGCGAACGGCCAGGGCACCGTCAAGTCGATCAAGATCGACCCGAGCGTCGTGAACGCCTCCGACGTCGAGATGCTCGAGGATCTCCTGCTCGTCGCCGTGACCGAGGCGCAGAAGAAGGCGCAGGAGAGCATGCAGGCGGAGATGGGCAAGCTTACCGGCGGGCTCCCGTTCAAGCTCCCCTTCTAGCCGAGCGCCGGACGTGTCGGCGATCGACGACCTGACCAGCGAGCTGTCGCGGCTCCCGGGCATCGGACGGAAAACGGCGCTGCGGCTGACCTACCACCTGCTGAAGCAGCCGCCCGAGCAGAGCCGCCGCCTTGCCGCGGCGCTCCAGACGCTCTCCGAGAAGGTTCGCCCCTGCTCCCGCTGCTTCAACCTGACGGAGGAGGAGCTGTGCGCCATCTGTCGCGATCCGCGACGCGATCCGGCGCTCATCTGCGTCGTGGAGGACGCGGCGGACATCGGGGCCATCGAGCGTGCCGGCGAGTTCCGCGGGCAGTACCACGTCCTCGGCGGGCGGCTCTCCCCCCTGGACGGGATCACGCCGGACGACCTCACCATCCGGCAGCTCGTGGACAGGGTGGAGCAGGGGGAGGTTCGTGAGGTGATCCTGGCCACGAACCCGAGCCTGGAGGGCGAGGCGACGGCGCTGTACGTCCAGCGGCAACTCGCGCCGCAGGGGCTTTCAGTGACCCGGATCGCCCGCGGCCTTCCCGTCGGGGGTGACCTGGAGTACGCCGACGGGGTGACGATCGCCCAGGCCCTCTCCGCCCGGAGGGCGATGTGAGCCCGGGGCGTCACGCGCGCATGGCGGCGGCGGGATTTGTTGGTGGCCTAGCGGTAGGGCTCGTCGTCTGGTCAACACAGGTGCAGCGCAGTCGGCGGGAGCTGTTCAGCCGGTCTCCCGTGCGTCGCTACGCCGCGCTCGGCTTCCTGGCCGGCCGGCCAAGCGCGGAGACGGCGCGGCTCCTGACCGATTACGTGAACTGGGAGACCCGTCCCGTCCTCCGCCGCCGCGGCCAGCTCCTCCTGCGCCGCATGCACGCTTACCTCGATTAGGTCCAGAGTCACATGCCCGTCGGTGCCGCGAGCTGGTCGTTCACGGAAGACGACTTTGCCGCCATCACGCAGTCGCTGCAACGCTTCCTTCTCGAGAGCAACGCCCGCTGCGCGCTCCTCGTGGACCGGAGTGGGCAGCTCGTGGCGACGGTCGGCGAGCAGCCGAAGTTCGATCCGACTGCCTTCGCCACGCTGACCGCCGCCGATTTCAGCGCCAACGATCAGTTGGCGAAACTGATCGGCGAGAGCGACTTCAATTCGCTCTTCCATCAGGGCGAGAAGGAATCGATGTACCTGGCCGACGTCGCACGGCGCGTCATCCTCGTCGTGCTGTTCGACAACCGGACGACCCTCGGTCTCGTCCGACTCAAGATGAAGGAGACGGTGAACGAGCTGACGCGTTTGTTCGAGCAGGTCTTCGCACGCCCCTCGGGATCCCAGGGAGGCGCCCCCGGTCTGCTCGCCGGTGCGGATGACGAGATCGACAAGCTGTTCCAGTAAGGAGAAACAGCCATGTCGATGATCAACTACGCCTCGCGCGAGATCAATTGTAAGATCGTGTACTACGGCTCCGGACTCGGCGGCAAGACGACCAATCTCGAGCACATCTACGGCAAGGTGCAGCCGGATACCCGCGGCAAGCTCATCTCCCTCGCCACCGAAACGGAGCGCACGCTCTTCTTCGACTTCCTTCCGGTCGACCTCGGTACGATCCGGGGCTTCAAGACACGCTTCCACCTCTACACCGTCCCGGGGCAGG
>JAEKKK010000257.1 GCA_019510405.1 Gemmatimonadota bacterium
GCTCGATCAAGCGGTTCACCGACCGACCCGTCACACGCGACGAGATCCAGACGCTCCTCGCCGCCGCCGTGCTCGTCCCGAACCACCGGCTCACCGAGCCGTGGCGCTTCTACGTGCTCGGCCCCGAGGCACGCCATGGCTACGGGCTCGCACTCGGTGAGCGCAAGGCGCGCAAGATCGAGGATCCCGAGGCGGCGCGCACGATGCGCGAGCGCGTGGCGGCCGAACATCGGGCCCTGCCGCTGATGATCGCTGTCGCGGTGGTGAACACCGACAACGCGGAGGCACGCGAGGAGGACTACGCCGCGACGATGATGGGCATCGAGAACCTCGCGCTCGCCGCGGTGGAGCTCGGACTCGGCACCGCGATCAGGACCGGCGCGGTGATGGCCGATCCGGCGGCGCGGGCAGCGGCCGGCGTGGCGGAGCAGGAGCGGATCGTCGCGATCGTCAACGTGGGCGAACCGGCCGACGTGCCGCCCGCGCCGCGCAAGACGCCCGCGTCCGAGTATACGCGCTGGCTGCCCTGACACCGCAGCGACGACCCTGAGCGACGAAAGGACCGCGTGCTCGAGGGCGAGCACGCGGTCCTTTCGTCATCGGCGAGATATCAGCGAGGCCGCGCGTCAGCGCGCGCGCTCGTCGCGGTCGACGATCGGGCGACGGATGATGATCTCGTCACGCCCCGCCTCGTTGCGCCGGAGCACGACGCTCTCGTCGCTCTCGACAGGCACGCGGACCTCGCTCTCGCTCGCCCGGATGCCGCGATCCGCGAGTACCCGCTCGGTGTCGCGTGTGTCGGGGGGCGCGAACTGCCGATCCCGGTCGGGCGCGGCGAGGTCGCGCTCGACGCGCTCGGCGCGCTCGCGATCGGCACGTTCGCGCTCGACGCGCTCGCGGTCGGCGCGATCGCTCGCGGTGAGCTCACGATCGGCGAGCTCCCGATCGGCGAGCTCACGATCGGTCACCGGACGCTCGGCCGACCGATCGCGCTCGCGATACTGGCCCGGCACGGTGTCGCCGCGTGCGTCGCGGCGCTCGCCGAAGAACTTGCGATCGTCGTAACCGTCGTCGTCGTAGAATCCGCGCGCCGCGGCGCCGGCGGCGGCTCCCGTCGCCGTCGCGGCTGCCGCCTCGGCGAGCGAGAAGTGACGGCGCACTTCCACCTCGTACGTGCGCGAGAGGTGGCCGTGATCGTAGAGCGGCAGCAGGCCGAAGCGCTCCGCGGTGAGCGGCACGCGCACGAGCTTCTGGTCATCCACGACGTTCGCCGTGCCGATCGGCACGAGCACGTCGCGCTCGCCCGGCGTCGCGGCGAGCTCGCTGGTCAGGCGCACGTCGAGATACCGCGTGCGCAGGTTGTCGACGTCGATGAGGAGCTCGTGCACCTTCCCCACGTCCTGACCGTCGCTGGACATCACCTTCCATCCGCGCACGTCCGGATAGCCCTGCGCGACCTCGAAGTCGTCCAGCGCTCCGAGGGGCGCGATGCGGACACCGTCCTCGTTTGGTTCGATCTTCCTCGCCATCGAAGCCTCCTTCATGTGTGGGGCAGCACGGGCGCGGCGCGCGCCGTGCACTTTCGTCGACCAGAGAGGCGAGCTCGTGTTCGACACGAAGCATCGCGATGAAAGCAATGCTCGTTCCAGCCGAGCACTCGATGGGCGCAGTCGGCCGCGCTCGGTTGCACGGCGTATGCATCACTGTTTCGCCCCCAGCCCACAGGACGCCACGCATGCCTCGCATCGCCGCCCGCTCCGTCGCCGCATTGCTCGCCGCCGTCGTGAGCGCGACGGCACTCGCGCCATCCGCACGGAGCCAGGGAGCGCCACTCGCCGGCGTGGCGGAAGCGCTGGGCCGCAGCGGCGCTGAACAGCCGGGCGGCGTGATGCGCTTCTCCTTCCCGCGCAGCGATCTCACCGTCGTCGCCGACAGCGTGACGCTCAAGCCGGCGTTCGCCCTCGGCTCGTGGGTCGCCTTCCAGCCGGTCGGGAAGGGCGCCGCGATGGCGATGGGAGACCTGGTGCTCACCGAGGATGAGGTCGGCCCCGTGATGCGCGCGCTGCAGGCGGGTGGCGTCGAGCAGACCGCGCTGCACAACCATGTGCTCCACGAATCGCCGCGCGTGATGTACATGCACATCGCGGCGCATGGGGATCCGGTGAAGATCGCGCAGACGATCCGCACCGCGCTGGCGCAGAGCAGAACACCGACCGGAGCGCCCGCCGCTCCCGCGGCGGCAGCGGCCACCGATCTCGACACGGCGGCAATTGCCGGAGTGCTCGGCGTCGCCGGAAAGCTCAATGGCGTCGTGTACCAGGTGAGCGTGCCGCGCCGCGAGCGCATCATGGAAGGCGGACACGAGATCCCGCCGTCGATGGGCGTCGCGACGGCGATCAACTTCCAGCCGCTCGGCGGTGGACGCGCCGCCGTCACGGGTGACTTCGTGATGCGCGCCGAAGAGGTGAACCGGGTGATCCGCGCGCTCCAGGCGAACGGGATCACGCCCACGGCGCTGCACAGCCACATGCTCGAGGAGTCGCCGCGGCTGTTCTTCATGCACTTCTGGGCGCGCGCCGACGCGACGACGCTGGCGCGGGGACTTCGCGCCGCGCTCGACCAGACGGGGTCGAAGCTGGCGTCGAAGTAGCGCAGCGATGACGAACGGCGCGGACCTCGGCAGCGCTCCGCGCCGATCGCACTGATCGGTACGCTTTCTGCGCGATAGGCCGGCATGCTTCAGCCGGCCAGCACTCGCACCACACGCCTCTACCTCGCACTCACGGTGCTGCTCGTCGGCGGGGGATGCGGCTCGCCGCCCCCGCTCGACAAGCAGCTCGAGACGCTCGCGTCGTGGACGGCGACGATGCAGCTCGCGAAGGAGCGACACGGAGCCGGCGCGATCACGATCACGTACGCCACCCAGCTCCGCGACCGGGCCGACGAGGCATTCCAGCAGGCTTCCACCACTATCGGCCAATCGGCGCAGACGCACAGCGACTCGGCGTACGCCGCCGCCGCGCTCGACTCGCTGCGCACGGCGATCCGGCAGCTCGAAGCGGAGATCGGCTCATGAAGAAGTGGGCCGAGGTCGCGCTCGGCGTCGTCACGAGCATCGGGGGCTTCCTCGAGGTCGGATCGATCGCGACGTCGGCGCAGGGAGGCGCCGAGTTCGGCTATCAGCTCGCCTGGGTGCTGGTGCTCGGCACGATGAGCCTCGCGATCCTCATGGAGATGACCGGGCGGCTCGCCGCCGTGAGCCAGCGAACCTACGCCGACCTGCTGCGCGAGCGCTTCGGCTACCGCTTCTTCCTCCTGCCGCTCGTCGCGGTGTTCGTCGTCAGCCTGCTCGTGGTGATCTCCGAGATCGGCGGCGTCTCGATCGCGCTGCAGATCGCCACCGGGATCGACTTCCGCTGGTGGGCGATCCCGACGGCAATCGTCGGCTGGTTCCTCCTCTGGCGCGGCAACTTCACCATCGTCGAGCAGGGGACGGCAATGCTGGGGCTCGTGGCGATCAGCTTCGCCGTCGGCGCGCTCAAGCTGCATCCGGTGTGGCCGACGCTCGGCCGCGCCATGCTCCCGTCGCTCCCGTCGCACGATCGGGCGCGCTACTGGTACCTCGCCGTCAGCATCCTCGGCGCGTCGATCAGCCCGTATCTCTACCTCTTCTACTCGGCCGGCGCGATCGAGGACGAGTGGACGATCGAGCATCTCGGCGTCAATCGTGTCACCGCGGGGATGGGGAACGTGTTCGGCGGCGGGCTCGCGATCGCGACGCTCGTGACCGCGGCACTGGTGCTCGCGCCGCGCGAGATCAAGGTGGACCGCTACGAGCAGATCGCGCTCGTGCTGGCAACTCCACTGGGACGCGCCGGCCTGGTCTTCTTCATCATGACGCTGTTCATCACCTGCTTCGGAGCCACCCTCGAGATCGTCCTGGCCATGGCGTACCTCCTGGCCCAGGGCCTGGGCTGGAACTGGAGCGAGAATCTCAAGCCGGACAAGGACGCCCGGTTCGCCACGAGCTACAGCGTGCTGATCCTGCTCGCCGCGCTCCCGATCGCGATCGGGATGGATCCGCTGACGCTCACCAACATCTCGATGGTCGCCACGGCGGCGAGCCTTCCCGTGACGGTGATCCCGCTGTTCGTGCTGATGAATGACGGAGACCTCCTCAACACGCACGTGAACGGGTGGCCGAGCAACCTGGCGCTCGTCGTGATCGCGCTGCTCTCCATCGTGCTGCTCGTCGCCGCGCTCCCGTTGCAACTGCTCGGAGGTGGATGATGGGCGCGCTGCACCTCTCGCACGACGTGATCGACGCGCAGCTCGTCGATCGGCAGCAGGAGAAGATCGGCCGGATCGACGAGCTGCTGCTCGAGCTCGAGGACGGGCAGCCGCCGCGCGTGGCGACGATCGTGATCGGCGGCGTGGCGCGCGCGCGACGCGTCGGGCGGTGGATGCTCGCGCTGCATCGCGCGGTGCATGCGTTGTTCGGCCATCGTGAGGAGCAGGAGAGCCGCGTGCCGTTCGACGCGGTGCGGCGCATCGCCGATACGATCGAGCTCGACGTCGAAGGGGATGCGCTCGCGTCGATGCGCCTCGAGCGCTGGCTGGCGACGCACATCGTCCTCCGGATTCCCGGCGGGTCGGGGGAGCGCAAGTGAGCGGGCGGACCGTCGCGTTGAGCGATCTGCTCGGCCGCGTGGTGCGCGACGCGGATGGCAGGAAGATCGGGCGCATCGAGGAGCTGAACGCCGAGATCTCGCTCGAGCAGGGAGGGAGCGACTACCTCGTCACGGGCTTCAGCGTCGGCCGCTTCGGACCGTTCGACGTCATCGCGACGGGCAACTTCGTGCAGCAGCTCGTGCGGCGCATCACGCGCGCGACGGGATATCGCCGCTACGAGATTCCCTGGGACTGCATGGACCTCAGCGATCCGGCACGCCCGCGCGCGCTCCGCCGCGAGCACGAGCTGCCCCGCGCTGGCTGACGAGCGCGGCTCGTCCGTCGTGATCCTCGGGCGGTGAGCGGAGGGGGAGCCAGAGGGTGAAGCGCGAGCCGCGCTCGCCGTCTCCCGCGACGGTCACGTCGCCGCCAAGCAGACGCGCGATGCGCCGTGCGATCGAGAGGCCGAGCCCCGCGCCCGGGCGGTCCACCGCGCCAAGGCGGGTGAACTCGGCGAAGATCTCCTCGCGCTTGTCATTCGGGATGCCGGGCCCGTCGTCCACCACGTGGATCGCGATGCGGTCGTCCGCGCCGGTGCCGCGCCCGGCGGGTATCTCGGTGCTGACCTCGATCCGTCCGCCGGTCGGCGTGTACTTGATCGCGTTGGAGAGGAGATTGCCGAGCACCTGGGCGACGCGCACCGGGTCGGTGGTGAGGATGGTCTGCGAGTCGTCTTCGGTGTGGACGAGCGTGAGGCCCGCGAACTGCGCCGCGGCGCGATGCTCCTCGACGACGTCGTGGACGACGTCGCGCAACACGACGCGGTCGAGCCGCACGGTGAGCTGGCCCGCTTCGGCGCGTGCGAGCTCCAGCAGGTCCTCGATCAATCCCATCATCGCCCGCGTCGCGCGCCGGATGCGCGCCACGCTGTCGTGCTGTGCGTCGTTGAGCGGGCCGCGCACTTCGTCCTCGAGCAGCTGCGCGTGGCCGTCGATGGCGTGGATCGGGTTCTTGAGATCGTGGCTGACCCCGCGCATGAAGCGCGCGCGCGACGCCATCACGTCGGCGAGCGTCGCGCGCCGCTCCTCGGCTTCGACCGCGTAGTCATGGACGCGGCGGCTGACCCACCACGTTGCCGCCGCGGCCGCCAGCGCGAGCAGCCCGAGCAGCGCCGTCATCGAGCGCTGGATGGACTCGACCTCGGCGATCTGCGCGATACGATCGCGACCCGCCTGGGTGATCGCTTGGTCGACCTGCGCCGCCGCCTCGAGCATGCCGTCCCACAGATCCTCGCGCTCGGCGCTGTGCGGGACGACCCTGCCTTCCGGCGCATTCCACACCTCGGCATCCACCAGACGGTGCCATCGCGCCTCGAGGATGAGCAGACTGTCCAGCCGCTGCTTTGGTGCGGAGCCGAGCGCGGCGACGAGCGGCGCCAGCTCGCGGTAAGCCGCCCGCTTGTCGCCGTCCGCCTGACGGAAGCGGCCGCGCGACAGCGCATCGCGCTCGTCCACGAAATCGTCGAGCGCGTCCACCTCCTGCGCCATCGAGAGATGGATCCGCGTCATCAGCCCGCGCACCGGGTCGGCGAGCTGATTCATCTGGTGCTGCAGCGGCTGCAGATAGCGCGTACTTGCCCACCACGGGATTGCGATGAGCGAGGCGAGGCTCAGTACGATGAACGCGAGCAGGATCCGCGTCGCCCATTCCGAAGCGAGACGCCTCGACTGTGTTGGAGCCTGGTGCATGGGCGGCCGGAGCGTGGGAGGGAGAAGCGCGGCGAGCGGATGTGCCAGCACTGCGCAGCATCCCTCTCACTTCGTGTACGCAAACGCATCCACCGACGTTTGACCAGACGACAGTCGGCCACGAAGCGAGCTACACCGTGCAGCGTTCCCGGGTCCGCTCCTTGCTGCCACTACGGCGCCCGGCCGCGATCGAGCGGCCGCTGCTTTTTTCACCCGGCTGTGCGATGCGTCGGACTCACATCGATCGCCCGACGTCGTGCAGCGCTACGGGAGGACCCGACGATGAGCATTTTCGGATCACTGATGGGAAAGATCCTCGGCAACAACGCACACGCGTCCGAGGCGAAAGGGAATTCGACGGCGACCGCCGCACCGTCCGCGCCGATGACGCCGGCGCCTTCGACCGCCGCGGCCTCGACGACGACCGCTGCACCGCCGAAGGTGGACGTCGAGCTGGTGCTCGAGACGATGGCGGCGGGCACGTCGCAGAAGCTCGACTGGCGCAACTCGATCGTCGATCTCATGAAGCTCGTCGGCATCGACAGCAGCCTGGCCAACCGCAAGGCGCTCGCACAGGAGTTGGGCTACACCGGCGACATGAACGACAGCGCGTCGATGAATATCTGGCTCCAGAAGGAAGTGATGCGACGGCTCGCCGAGAACGGCGGCCATGTCCCCGCGAACCTGACGGACTGACCTGCGCCGGGCGTGCGCGAGATCACATCGCGCACGCCCTTTCCTTGCACTGACGGCGAACATGTCCGCGCGACTCGCCGATACGCTCGAACGCTGTCTTCCGACGATCCTGTACGAGTGGGAGCGCCGCGCCTCGTCGGGCGAGCTGCGTTCGGTGTGTGCGTCCGACCGCCCGGGCGATCTGGCGGAGGTGCTTCGCGCGATCAGCGCCGCGCTCGAGCCCGATCCATCGGAGGGCGCCGTCGACGCCTTCATCGAGATCGCCGCGGCACACGGGGCACGCCGCCGGCTACAAGGGGTTCGCGAAGCCTGCCTGTTCGAGGAATACGATTTTCTCGGCACCGCCGTGCCGCATGCGCTGCGCGAATGCCAGATCGCGCCACTCACGCCGCAGGACCTGGTGGCGCTCGAAGGCGCGCTGACGACGGCGATCCTCGCCGGACTGCGCGGCTACCACCGGGGTGAATTCGAGCGGCGGGGCACCTGGGCCGACGCGCTGGCGCGCACCGCGCGCGATTCGACCGATCTCGGACCGATCCCGCCCGAGCCGAACGGCCCGGCGGACAATCAGACGAAGTTCGGCTCCTGAAGCGCCATGCGCCGCGCGGCGCAGGATGCGCACAGCGCGACGCGCGTGTGTCGAACGTGCCCTTCGTCGCTGGGCGCGCTCACCGTGCCGGGATGCAGGGCGACGGACGGGTCTTCCCGGCCACAATCCATGCAGCGTTGCGTGCCCTCTTCACTTTCCATCGATCTGCCTCGGTGGTGAGTGATGCGTCCGTGCGTACCCCGAAGTGCAAACCGCGAGCCGATGCGAGCTGGAGTGAAAGACACCCTAGTATGAGGCCTACGGACGGGCCCGGCAACGGGTGTGGAGAATGTGCAAAGGTGATGGATAGCACGCGTGGTGCCCTGAGAGCGGGGCACTATGGCATCCATCTGGAAAGGCTCCCTGGCCTTCGGCCTCGTGAACATCCCCGTCGAGCTCCGCTCCGCCGTCCGCAGCGCGGAGAAGCTCTCCTTCCGGCAGCTCGACAAGAAGCATCAGCAGCCGATCAAGTACGAGCGCGTCTCGTCGGTAGACGGCAAGCCCGTGCCGTGGGGCGACATCGTGAAGGGCTTCGAGATCTCGAAGGGGAAGTACGTCGTGCTGGACGACGCCGACTTCGCCGCCGCCGCGGTCGAGATGTCGCGCGTGCTCGAGATGACGGACTTCGTTCCCGCCGACTCGATCGACCCGCGCTACTTCGAGTCCCCCTACTTCCTCGTTCCGCGCGAGGGCGGTGACAAGGCGTACGCGCTGCTGCGCGACGCGCTGGCGGAAACCCACAAGGTGGGGATCGGCACCTTCGCGCTGCGCAACAAGCAGCACCTCGCCGCCGTGAAGCCGATGGGCGACGCGCTCGTGCTGGAGCTCATGCGCTTCCAGGCGGAGCTCGTGGATCCGGAGGAGATGCGCTTCCCCGACTCGGACAGCGTGAAGGTGCGTCCGCAGGAGCGCGCGATGGCCGTGCAGCTCATCGAGAACCTCGCCGAGGCGTTCGACCCGTCGAAGTACCACGACGAGTACGAGGACAAGCTGCACGAGATCATCAAGGCGAAGGCGAAGGGGAAGAAGCTCGCGGTCGCCGACGCGCGCGAGCCGGAGCAGACGCAGGTGGTGGACCTCGTGAGCCGCCTTCAGGAGAGCCTCGCGGCGAGCACGGGCGGGAAGCGCGCGCGCGGCGCGTCGAAGCAGGCGAAGGGGGCGAACAAGTCCGCCACCAGGACTACCCGGCGCCGGACGGCGTGATCACCGGCGCACTCGGAGTGAGAGAGACCATGCGCAGAGACCGGGACGACGACCGCCGCGCGACCGCTGACGCGGCGGCTGAGTGGGCGAAGGGAATGGAGCACGACGACGACGTCGAGGCGGCGATCGACTTCCTCGCGAGACGCGCCGCGCAGACGGCGGTGCATCCCGCGCCGGCGCCGGACGGCTCCACGGTGGATCTCACGCGCTACCGCGCGCAGCGCATGCGCGAGCGGCTCCTTCGCACGCTGGGCAACGTGCTCGCCGCGATCGAGCGGCGCGACCTGGACCGCGTGCTGGCGCTGCTCGACGAGCCCGAAGCGTACCGCTGCATTCCTCCACGCGTGCGCGAGGAAGCGATCCTCATCGCGCAGCGCCCCGACGGATCGCTGCGCGCGCCGATCCGCCTGTACCGTTTCCAGTACCTGCTCTACCGGCTCAGCGACGAACCGCTGGAATCACCGCTCGATCCCGGCCAGTTCGCACTCGAATTCGCGCCGGCGTCGCCACCCACATCGCTGCGCGCGACGCAGGGTGTGCGCGAGCTGTCGTTCAGCCAGCGCCCCCTGCTGGAGCGCCGCGCGGTCCGCAACCGGCGCCGACGCGGACGCGGTCGTCGCACCTTCGTGCGCTGAGGCCGGCATGGCGAGAAGCACGCGTGCGACGAGCCGAGCCCGCCGCGGTGGCCCGCGGCGTCCTCACCCGGTCCTCCTCGCCAGCCGGCCCCACACTGCCGATGCGGAAACGAGCGCGCTCGTCGATCTCCTCGACGACGCCCTCGCCCACGGCACGGAGGCGATCACGCTCGACGTGAACGGCCATGCCGTCGCGCTGACGAACCTGACGAAGCGCTACTTCCCGCAAGGCGGACCGGGCGCGCAGTGCAAGGGAGATCTGCTCCGCTACTATCTCGCCGTCGCACCGGTGATCCTGCC
>JAEKKK010000258.1 GCA_019510405.1 Gemmatimonadota bacterium
CGCGTGATGGCGCCGACGCTGGCCGCAGCCGACGTCGAGATGGCGCGCGAGCAGATGATCGCCAGCGCGCGCCAGCGCACCACGCATCCGGACGACGCGGCGGCGACGCTCGCGGACAGCCTGCTGTACCAGCAGCATCCCTATGCGGTGCCGCCGACCGGCACGCCGACGTCGCTCGCCTCGCTCACGCTGCCCCAACTGCGCGCCTATCACGCCGCGCAGTTCGTCACTTCGCGCATGCTGCTCGTCGTGGTGGGCAACATCGATCGGCCTCACGTCGAGCGCCTCGTCCGCGCGACCATCGCACAGCTGCCGCGTGGCAACTACAAGTGGACCCCGCCACCGCCGACCGTCGTGCCCGGGCGCGCTCTGGCGATCGAGAATCGCGCCCTGCCGACCAACTATGTGCTCGGGTACGTGCCCGGCCCGGCGGCGACGACGTCCGACTACGCGGCGCTCCGCGTCGCGACGGCGGTGTTGTCGGGGCGGCTGTACACCGAGGTGCGCTCGCGTCGAAACCTCAGCTACGACGTCGAGGCGCAGTTCCTCGAGCGCGCCAACGCCGTCGGCGGCCTGTACGTCACGACCGTCGACCCGAACGCGGTGCTTCGCATCATGCGGCGCGAGCTCTCGACGCTGCAGAACGAGCCGGTCGATCCCGAAGGGCTCAAGCGCCTCACGCAGCAGTTCATCACCGAGTACTACATGAAGAACGAGACGAACGCGGATCAGGCGAACGCGCTCGCTCGTGCCGAGGTGTTCACCGGGGACTACCGCGAAGTCGACCGCTTCATGGATGAGCTGCGGCGCGTCACGCCGGCCGACGTACAGCGCGCGGCGCGACAGTATCTCAGGGATTTCCGCTTCGCCTACGTCGGCGACGCGTCGAAGCTGGATCGCTCGCTGCTCGGCCAGTTCTGAAAAACTGGCCGCGTCAGCGGCGCGGCGCGCCGACGCGGGACGAGAGCACGCCACGCACGTCGGCCATCGTGCCACCAACGGCGCGAAGCGCAACGAGTGCGTGATAGAGGAGATCGGCACACTCTTCGACGGCACGAGACTGGTCGCCGTCGGCGCATGCGGTGATCAGCTCTGCCGCCTCCTCGCCGACTTTCTTCAACCGCAGGTTGCGATCGTCGAGCAGGCGGCGCGTGTAGCTCGGCTTCTCCGTCGTGGGCTCGGGCGTAGACTCGGCGGCGCGCGCCTCGATCGTAGCGTCAAGCGCACCGAGCACGTCCGCCGAGAGCGCCGGCGTACCGAAGCACGACCGCGCACCGGTGTGACATGCAGGACCAGCCGAGCGCACGCGCGCGAGCACCGCGTCGCCGTCGCAATCGGAAAGCAGGGCGACGACCTGCTGCGTGTTCCCACTCGTCGCACCCTTATGCCAGAGGCCGCGCGTCCGGGATCGATAGTGCATCTCGCCCGTATCGAGCGTGCGTTGCAGCGCCTCGCGATCGGCGTGGGCCACCATGAGCACGGCGCCACTCTCCGCATCCTGCGCCACCACGGTGACGAGCCCCTCCCCCTTCGCGAAGTTCAACGCGTCCAGATCAAGCATGTCAGGGCCGGTTGGAGGAAGTGGACGCGGCATGGGCGAGTATCCCGCGGACTTCCGTGTCCAGCGCGCGGTTCGTCGCCACGACGCTTCCGCCGAACGCGGTGGCAACGCCATCCCAGTCGGTGAACGTGCCACCCGCCTCTTCGATGATCGGCTGCAATGCCGCGGCATCCCACGGCGACATCACGGGATCGCACATCACCTCGGCGCGCCCCGTGGCGACGAGCAGGTAACCGAAGCAATCGCCCCAGGTCCGGCTGACGGCAGCCGCGTCGGAGAGGGCCCGCCACCCCGCTCGCCGCTCGGGCCGCTCGCGGAAACGCTCGTCAGTAGTCAGCACCGTCGCCTTGGCCAGCGCGTCGATCGTCGACACGTAGCAACGACTGCCGTTCCACCAGCACCCGGCACCGGGCGCTGCGGCGACCATCTCGTCCACGGCGGGGAAATACGCCGCACCAGCCAGCACGCGCGTACCTTCGCACAGCGCGACGAGCGATCCCCAGAGTGGGGTGCCCCGCACGAATGATTTCGTCCCGTCGATGGGGTCGATGACCCATCGCCGCGGCGCGCCGGGTCGCTCCTCACCCAACTCCTCTCCGAGCACGCCGTCGTCCGGAAAGCGGCTGCGAACCCATGCACGCGCCGCGGTCTCCGCCGCACGATCCGCCTCGGTCACCGGCGAACCGTCCGCCTTCGTCTCGACCGTGAGGCGTGAACGGTAATGTCGGAGCGCGACCGTACCCGTCAGCCGAGCCAGCTCCGCCGCTGGTGCGATGCGATCATCCAGCACGAGCGCGGCGTCGGCTCGGTGGGTCGTGTTCGGACGCTGCACGCTCATGCGGCCCTCACAGGAATGTGCGCCGCGCGCATCGCGGCCTTTACGGCACTCACCGTCGTCACCTCGTCGTGCAGGATCCCCGCGAGCAACGCGGCGTCCGCACCCGCATCGGCGAGCACTTCGCACACGTGCGAGGCAGTCCCTGCACCGCCGGACGCCACGACGGGCACGCGTACCGCCTCGACGACGGCCCGCGTCAACGCGAGATCGTAACCTGTGCGCGCTCCGTCACGGTCGATGCTCGTGAGCAGCACCTCGCCCGCGCCGCGGCGCACGCAGTCGGCTGCCCACTCGACCGCGTCGAGCGACGTCGCCTCGCGTCCCCCCTTCACGTACACGCGCCACCGCTCCCCATCGCGCTTCGCGTCGATGCTCGCGACTACGCACTGCGATCCGAAACGCTCGGCCGCCTCGGTCAGGATCTCCGGCCGAACGACCGCCGCCGAATTGATGCTCACCTTGTCGGCGCCCGAGCGCAGCGCTCGCGCGACGTCGTCGACGGTCCGCACACCGCCGCCGATCGTGAGCGGCACGAAGAGACACTCCGCCGTGCGACGCGCGACATCGAGCAGCGTACTCCGCTCCTCGGCGCTCGCCGAGATATCGAGGAACACCACCTCGTCCGCCCCCTCGCGCTCGTACCGGGACGCGAGCGCCACGGGATCGCCCACGTCGCGCAGCTGCACGAACTGCGTCCCCTTCACGACGCGTCCGCCCTTCACGTCCAGGCAAACGACCAGACGCCGCGTCAACACTTATCGCTCCTCCACCCGCAGCGCGACGCTCCCCTTCGTGCTGAAGACCGCGCCTGAATCGACGAATGCCTCCCGCACGGCGAGACCGAGCGCCTTGAACGCGGCTTCGACGATGTGATGGCGATCGGTTCCGCGAAGCACGCGGAGGTGCAGCGTGGCCTTCGCGTTGTCGCTGAGCGATCGCATGAAGTGGTCGTAGAGCGTGCTCGGAAGCGGCCGGTAGAACGGCCGCCCACCGAGATCGAGCGCGCAGTGCACGAGCGCCTCGTCCATCGGGATGCTCCGGTCCCCGTAGCGCGCTGCCGTCGCGGGGAGCAGCGCGGCAATGGCCGCGCCGAGGCAGATCGCGACGTCCTCGATCAGGTGATGCTGGAGATCGCCGGTGGCCTGGAGCGTCAGGTCCAGGCCACTGTACCTCGAGAACGCGACGAGCATGTGATCGAGGAACGGCTGCCCCGTCGCCACGTTCGCGCGGCCGGAGCCGCGCGTCAGCTCACATCGAATGTTGGTCTCCGACGTTTCGCGGACGACGACGGTCATCGCTCTCTCTCGTTCGAAAGGGTTCTGTGCCCCACGTGGTGAGGGCTCATTCGCCGAACTCACCGGCAACCACCACCGGATCCATTGCGCCCGTATACAACGCCATCCCGATCACCGCGCCGGCGAGCCCTCGATGCTCGAGCGCGCGCAGGTCCTCGATCGACGCTACGCCGCCTGACGCAAAGACGGGAAACTGCGAGCTCTCCGCGACGTCCTCCATGAGGGGAAGGTCGGTACCCCGCAGCTGCCCTTCCTTGTGTACTGCGGTCACGAGCAGACCGCCGAGCGGGAGCCCGTTGAGCTCTTCCACGACGTCGAGAATGTCCACCGGGAGCGTGTGCGCCCAGCCTCGCGTCGTCACCCGCCGCTCTCGCACGTCACAGGCGACGACGATCTGTCCGGGATGCCGCTGCGCGAGCTCGGCGAGCCAATCGCGCTCCTCGATCGCTCGCGTGCCGACGATCACCGAGGCCGCGCCAGCGCTGAGCAGCTCCTCGACTCGTTCGTCGGAACGCACGCCGCCACCGACCTGCACCGGTACGTTCACATCGGAGAGGATGTCGCGGATGAGCGAGAGGTTGGATCCGCGCCCCGTTGCCGCGTCGAGGTCGACGAGGTGCAGCCGATGGAAGCCATAGTGCTCCCAGCTGCGCACCACGTCCAGCGGATTCCCAAGCCGCACGCGTTCTTCCGCGTACGAGCCGCCCACCAACTGCACGCACGCACCCTCGCGAAGGTCCACAGCCGGAATGGCGATCATCGTGGTCTCCGGCTCGTTCGAGCCTCGTCGAGGAATGCACGCAGCCAGCGCACGCCGGCCGTCGAGCTCTTCTCCGGGTGAAACTGAGCACCGACCGCCGCTCCCGCGCGCACTGCGGCGGGAAAGCGATCCGCCTCGTGCTCGCTCCAGGCGATCACGCCCGTCGGCTCGGTCGGCCGACAGACGAAGCTGTTCGCATAGTAGGCGATGGAAAGCGGTGCGGCGTCGAACAACGGATCCCGCTGCGCCTCGAGCGCATTCCATCCGATCTGCGGCACGCGCTGCGCCTCGAGCCGCGAAACGCGTCCCGCGACCACCCCGAGACCTGCGCCCTCCCCTTCGTCGCTTCCCTCGAAGAGCAGCTGCATGCCCAGGCAGATGCCGAGCGTCGGCAACCCGCCGACAATCGCCTCGCGCATCGCGTCCCGTCCTGGTGCCAACCGACCGGCCGCCGCCCCGAACGCTCCGACGCCTGGCAGCACGAGAGCATCGGTTTCGATCGCGCGGGTGGGGTCCTCCTCGATCCGAACCTCCACGCCACCTCCTTCGATCGCCTTCGCCAGCGAGTGCAGATTGCCCGCGCCGTAGTCGAAGATCGTCACGCGCATGCGAGTGCCTCCACGAATGCATCCAGCACGCGTTCCATGGCGTCCCACGGACCGACCCCGATGCGCAACGCATTGCCGCCGGTTGCGGCGAGCGCGGGAATGTCCTGCGGCAGACCGGAGAGCGCGCGCACGAGCACCCCACCCCGGCACATGGCCTGGGCGATCACCTGCGCGCGTGCGACGGGGACGAACAGAAAGTTTCCCGCCGCCGGCGCGGGCTCGAAGCCGAGCCGGCGCAGCGCGGCCGCCAACCGTGCTCGATTCTCGACCGCCAGAGCGGCGTGAGCGGTGACCCACCCGATCCCGTCACCGCCCTCGCCGAGCGCAGCGATCGCAGCGGCCTCCGCGAGCGCGTTCACCTTGTACGGCCCGCGTGCGCGTATGATCGGCTCCACGACGTCGGTGCTGCCGACCCCATAGCCGACCCGAAGTCCGGCGAGCCCGAACGCCTTCGAGAACGTCCGGATCACGACGAGCCGCTCGACCTTCGTCACGAGGTCGACGAACGATTCCGGCGCGAACTCGGCATAGGCCTCGTCGATCACGACCAGACCGGCCGCGTGGTGCACCACGTACTCCACCGTCGCGCGCGACAGCGCGGTCGACGTCGGATTGTTCGGCGAACAGAGATACGTGATCTTCGCACGTCGATCGACCAGCTGTTGCGGATCGACCTCGTAGTCGGGCGTCATCGGCACGGCCACGGGGACCAGGCCATTGAGCCGAGCGAAGGTCGGGATCATCGCGAACGTCGGCGCCGCGAACACGATCTCATCTCCGGGCTCGCCGAACGCCCGCATCGTCGCGTCGAGCACGTCATCCGAGCCACACGCCGACACGACGTCGATGCCCTGGCCGTCGGACAGTCCGAGGTAGCGGAGGACGGCATCGCGAAGCGGTGCGGCGTAGACCGAGGGATAACGGCTCGCGGACATGGCCGTCGTCGTCAGCGCGCGAAGCGCGGCCGGCGGAGCGCCCCACAGGTTCACGTTGTCGCTCACGTCGACGACGCAGGGCGTGATGTCCGGAGCATACCGGGGCAGCGCCACCACGTCACGGCGTGCCAGCGTCGTGATGCCACAGGTGGAGATCATGCGACGGGCGCTCCCTCGCGCCACGCGCGCGCCGTCGAGGCGTGTCCGGGCAGCCCCTCGGCGTCGGCGAAGATGCCGACGTCGTTCGCGAGCCGTGCGGCGGCGTCGCGCGTCACCCGCTGGTACGTGGTCCAGCGCACGAAGTCGAGCGTCGAGAGCCCCGAGTACGAACGCGCGAGCCCGCCGGTGGGAAGCACGTGGTTGGCCCCGGTCATGTAATCCCCGAACGCGACGGACGCCGTCGGTCCGATGAACACCGTTCCCGCATTCCGAAGTGCCGCCAGGGCGTCGTCGAGCGACTCGACGATCAACAGCAGGTGCTCCGCGGCGTAGTCGTTGGCGAACGCGATCGCATCCGCCCGCGATCCCGCGAAAAGCACGGCGCCTTGCCCCGCGAGTGCCGCACGGCAGATCTCTGCACGAGGATGGGCCGCGAGCCCTGCCTCGAGCGCCGCGAGGATGTCATCGACCGCCCGCGCACTCGTCGTCAATGCGACGACCGCCGCGAGAGGATCATGCTCGGCCTGCGCCAGCAGCTCGCGGGCGACCAGCGCAGCGTCGGCGGTCTCGTCGCAGAGGACGAGGAGCTCGCTGGGGCCGGCGGGCGAATCGATCGCCACGGCGCTGGAGACCTGCAGCTTCGCTGCCGCGACGTACGCATTGCCGGGCCCCACGATCCGATCGACCCGGGGCACGCTCGCGGTACCGTAGGCCATCGCCGCGACTGCCCCTGCGCCGCCAAGTGCAAAAACCCGGTCGGCGCCGGCGAGTGCAGCCGCAGCGAGAACGACACTCGACGGCATGCGCGTGTCGCGCGACGGTGGCGAGCAAAGCACGATCTCGCCGACGCCGGCCACGCGGGCCGGCACGATCCCCATCAGTACGCTGCTCGGATACGCCGCGCGCCCGCCAGGTGCATACACGCCGACACGCCCGAGGGGATCGGGACGACGTCCGACGATCACACCCGCCTCGCTCTCCGTCTCCTGGGTCACCGGAAGGAAGGCGCGATGCACCCGCTCGATGTTCTGAGCCGAACGGTCCAGTGCCTGACGCAGAGGGCGCGGCAGGTCGTCCAGCGCCGCGTACCATCGCGCTCGCGGCACCTCGAGCGTGTCCAGCGCGACGCCATCCAGCTCGGCGGCGAGTGCATGAAGGGCGTCGTCGCCCTCGCGCCGCACTCTTGCGATGATGCTCGAGGTACGGTCGCCAATCACCGCGTCGGTCCCTGCGGTGCGGTCGAACAGTGCACGTCGATCCGCACCGGTCAGTGCGTCGCACGAGCCCGTCCATCGCACCGTCGAGTTGCCCGCTGCGCGCTTCGCGCTCACGACATCAGCCTCTCGATACGGGTGACCAGAATGCCTTCGGCCCCGAGGGCCTTCAGGTCGGCGATGGTCCGATAGATGGTCGCGGCTGATACGACGGCGTGCACGGCGACGAACTTGCCGCCGTTCATGATGTCGATGATCGTTGGCCCATTGAGACCCGGGATGACACGCTTCACTTCGTCGAGGCGGTCGCGCGGCACGTTCGCCATCACGTAGCGCTTGTCGCGCGCGGCGAGAACGCTGCGAAGTGCCGCCACCAGTTCGTCCAGGGCGCGCCCACGAGCGACGTCCTCCCGCGCGTCCGGCGCGGCGATCAGGCGCGCGCTCGATTCCAGAACCGTCGCGATCTCCCGTAGCCCGTTCACCCGCAACGTGGACCCGGTCGAGACCAGGTCCACGATCACGTCGGCGATCCCGATGTGCGGCGCGATCTCCGCGGCGCCCGATACGGGCACGATCTCCACCTGCCGCCCGACCGACGCAAAAAATTCCGCCGTGACCCGAGGGAATACCGTCGCCACGCGCGTGCCCGACCGCAGATCCTCGAGTGCCAAGAGGCCGCTCTCCTCAGTGGCAGCGACGGCCAGACGGCAGCGCCCGAAGGTGAGATCCGTCAATTCTCGGAGAGCTCGGCCAGACTCGCGAACCAGGTCGGCGCCGGTCACTCCGGCGTCCGCGGCGCCGTCCGCAACGAATTCGGGAATGTCCTGCGCCCGGACGAACAGCGCCTGGAACTCGCCGCCCAGCGACGCCGTGAGGGCGCGCGGGCCAGCGGCGCGGATCTCGAGTCCGGCGTCGGTGAACAGTTCGCGAGCTTCGTCCGCGAGACGTCCTTTGTTGGGGAGGGCGATTCGGAGCATGGGTGGCCAGACGGCCGTGAAGGTGAAAGGGCTGACGGACGGGCAAAAAAAAGCCCGTCCTGATGGACGGGCTGCGAGCCGATCGGCGCCGCGGGAGGTGAGCTCTCGCCCTACCCGTGCATGCGCGTCTCGCCCCGGCCCGTCTGACCGTGGTGAGCATGCGCATGATGGTGGACGCCAGTGATCGACATGCCGGCAACCTAACAGCGACTCGCGGACGGGTCAACGTGACGGCGCGCGGTATGCACGCCTCCGGTACGACCCAAGGTACGGCAGTGAGCGGCCGATTTGCGCTTACAAAACATTGTGAATAAATTCACAAAACGGCGCGGGTCCCGCGTCGCCATAACCACGATCAGGTCCTACTGGAGGCCCTCAGAAATGCGGTTCCACGGTATTGCGCTTCTCGCGAGCGCGACCATCCTCGGCGCCTGCGGCGGCGAGAAGACGCCCGCCGCCGACACCACCGCGACGGCCACGCCGGCGCCCGCTGCTACGACCACCCCGGCCGATACGGGAGCGGCTGCTGCTGCCGCAGCGCCCGCCGCCGCGGCGCCGGCTGCTGGCGCGGTTGCCGCTGCGCCGGCCACCGGCACGACGCATGAGGTCAAGATGATCGGTGACGCCACGGGCTATAAGTTCGAGCCCGCGAACACCACCGTGAAGCAGGGTGATGCGGTCAAGTTCGTCATGGTCTCCGGCGGCCCGCACAACGTCACCTTCCAGAACGTCACCGACGCCGCGGCCAAGGCGCAGCTCGATGCGAACATGCCCGGCCAGAAGATGGGCGAGCTCGCCGGCCCGATGGTGATGCAGCCGAACGAAGCATACGTCGTTTCCTTCGCCAAGGTCCCGCCTGGCAAGTACGATTATATCTGCACGCCGCACGCGGCGATGAACATGAAGGGCTCGATCACGGTCCAGTAGTTCTGATCGGCGCCGTTCGATTCGTGGCGGGGCAGGTGCGCATGCGCACCTGCCCCGTTCGTCGTTCGCAACGGCTGAGCGCTGGTGCACGTCGTGCAAGAGAAGCCCGCGTCCTGCGACGCGGCCACGCGTTGCGTGCCGAGCGAAGCGAGGCGATCATCCACACATGAGTCCGCGCCGTCGTCCGACGCGAGAACGAGCCAAGCCACCCAGTCCCAGTCGTTCGACGTGGATGGCTGCGCGTGCGCGCAATGCGCTCCGCCGGCCGGTGTTCATCGGCGCGGTGAGCATCCTGACGTTCATCGCCTCGCTCGTCGCTCTGGTCGTGGTCCCGCAACAGGCGCGACGTGCAGCGGCGCAGCTTCGGCCAGTCAGCACACAACGCCCCGATACCGAGCCCACCGTCGCGGCCCTTACCGAGGCAGAGCGTCAGGTGCGTGCCGCCGACTCGACGCTGCTCGTCGCACGAAACCAGATCTCGCAGCTGGTTGCCGCGACGGCAGGAGGCTCCCCCGATTCGCTCGCGGGAGGCGTCGTCCTCACCGATTCGATGCGCACTCGCCGCGACTCGCTGGCGACCCAGGTCGCGCAGCTTGGGCAGCTGTTGACCCGTGCCGACAACGCACCGCTACTCGGATCGTACCGTGCACTCGCAGAGGCGCCCGCGATGCGCGGCGATGCGAGGGTCCGGCAGCTGCTCGATTCACTCGTCGAGATCGAGCGCGAACGCGAGAGTTACAACGCGGTCGGTGGAGTCGATCCGGTGTTCGTCGCGTTGACCGCGCGTGCGAACGAGCTGGGGCGAGCCATCGAAGGAATGGCCACCGCCCGACGTAACGCCCTGCGCCAGGAGATCGCCGCACTCACGCCTGCAGCACCCACGGTTGCCGACATCATGGCGTCCCGAGGAATCCCGGATACGCTCGAACAGATCGGGAAGGCGACCTCCGCGCGCGCGGCCGCTGCCGGAGTTGCCGAGCGGCTCGCGCGTGAGCGAGCGGAGCTCGTCAAACTCGACGCGCGCGAGGAGCGCGCGCGGGAGCTCGCCAACCTGGGCGCATCGCCCCCCGCGATGCTGGCCGCCGCTCTCATCTTCGGCGCGGTAATCGGATTCGGGTTCGCCCTCGTGGATGAAGTCAGGCATCCACGCATCGCGGACGCGTACGAGGCGGAGCGTGCGACCGGGGTGCGCGTCCTTGGCGTGATCAGCCCCCTGCCCCGGTCACCGGAACGCGGCCGACGCTCGTCCGACCGCAACGCCCCTCCATATATCGACCCGGGCGCCGACGGCCACCAACTGATCTATCTCCACGTTGCGACAGCCGGATCCAACGTGCTGATGCTCACCATTACGGGAGACAACCCCGCCGTATCGGCGATCGTAGCCATTAACTTTGCCACGATCGCCGCGGACGAAGCGCGCAGCACCCTCCTCATCGATACGGATGCAGGGGCATCGACGGTTGCGGCCGCGCTCCGGTTCCGCTCGAGTCAGGGGCTGAGCGGCCTCGTGACGCAGAAGCTGAGTTGGCCCGAGGCAGTCCGCTCCGCCCGGATCGGCCGCGACAGCGCCATCGACGTCGTTCCGAGTGGACCGGACGCTCCGCCTTTCCAGGCCGTCAGTGCGCTTCTACAGAGCGACGCAAGTCGGCTGGCTCGGCGCTACGACACCATTGTGCTGGTCAGTGCGGCAGAACAGGTCCTGAGCGGTCTCCCCAGCGTGCTCCCGATTCCGGACGTTGTGTATTGTGTGCGGGCGGGGCAGACGCCGATTGCGCAATTGAAGCGTGCCCTCGAGGACATCGAGCGGACCGGTGGTCGCATCCGCGGTATCGTGCTCTGGAACGCGCCCGATCCCGTCCTCTCCGAAGTACGCCCAGCCGAAGCGCGCCCGGCTGCCGAAGTCCCCGCCACCGTGTGAATTGGCGCCAGTAAAACAACACTAAGGCCGCACTACAAGACCATAGTGTAATAAAGACGCCTCACTTTCCAATACCGAGTGCCACGCTATGTGGGCTGACACCCTGCTCGCCGCGGAGCGGGCGCATCTCCTCCGGCTAGCCCTCTGGGGTGCGGCGAGTCTGCTCGTCGGCACTGCCGTGGTGGTGATGCTCGCCGGCCGCTCACGATCCTCGCTGCTGCAACACTTTGGAATTCAAACCGGGGTCTGGGGTGCCGTCGAATCTGGTATCGCGCTTGTCCTGTTACGTTCGCTGGCTCTTCGTGATCTCACGAGCGCGACACAACTCGACAGGATGGTCTGGCTGAACATCGGACTCGATGTCGGCTACGCGCTCGTGGGCATCACGCTCGCCGTGATCGGCTGGCGAGTGGTTCAGCGCCTGGGGATGACCGGAGCCGGTATCGCGATCGTGCTCCAGGGCGGTGCATTGACGGTGCTCGACCTTCAGCTCGCCAGCCAGATTTCGCGTTGATGAGGCTCTGGCGATGACCGCGCTGTGCGGACCATCGCCGCCTCGGTATGTTTGAGCATAGTTCGACGACTGCCTGCCTTCCCGCGACCCGATGTCGATCCGCGGCTACTCCGACCGAATCAATCACGCGCTCGCCTTCGCGGCGAAGCATCATGATCGACAGGTTCGGAAGGGTACGCGCCTGCCCTACCTCACCCATCCGGCGAATGTCGCCGTCATCCTGACCCGATATGGACAGGATGAGACGACAGTCGTGAGCGGCATCCTGCACGATGTGATCGAGGACTGTGTGCGCGACGGCTATACGCGCAATACGCTCGAGCAACGCATCGGGGACAAATTCGGGCCGGAGGTGCTGGAGACCGTACTTGCGGTTACCGAGCGGCAGGTCGACGAGGAGGGCATCGAGCTCTCGAGTGAGGAGCGGCGCGATGACTATCTCGCCAGACTCGCAGCCGCGCCGGAGCGCGCGCGCTGGGTCTGTGCCGCTGACAAGATTCACAACGGCAGCACCATCCTCGCCGATCTCAAACGCACGCTCGATCCCGACACGGTCTGGTCGCGCTTCAACGCGGGACGTTCGGGGACGGTACGATGGTACCGGCGCGTCTACGAACGACTGCAGGAAGTCGGCTTCGAGGCTTCGATCATGGACGAGCTCCAGTTCGTGGCCGAGGAGCTGGAGCGCGTCGTCGGGACGAGCAGTCTGTCGTCGCGCTGAGCCGGATCTGCTCAGGTCGTGACGCTGGCCCCGGCCCCGGTGAGCGCGCCGGCCGTTGAAGCCGCCGGATACGTGCGCGCTACGTACTCCTCGAGAATACCGAGGAACTCCTGCACGATGTGCTCACCCTTGAGCGTAGTGAACAGGCGCCCGTCCACGTAGACGGGCGCTTTGGGCTCCTCGAAGGTGCCTGGCAGCGAGATACCGAGATTCGCGTGCTTCGACTCGCCCGGTCCATTCACGACGCAGCCCATCACGGCGACGTGCATGGTCTCCACGCCAGGATGCGTCTGTCGCCAGACCGGCATCTGCTCGCGGATATAAGTCTGGATGTCTTCGGCCATGTGCTGGAAGAAGGTCGACGTCGTGCGCCCGCACCCGGGGCACGCCGTCACCTGTGGCGCGAAGCTTCGCAGACCGAGCGACTGCAGGATCTGCTGCGCAACGAGCACCTCTTCGGTCCGATCGCCATTCGGTTTCGGCGTCAGCGACACGCGGATCGTATCGCCGATTCCCTTGGCGAGAAGAATGGAGAGCGCCGCCGCACTGGCCACCTGCCCCTTCATGCCCATGCCGGCCTCGGTCAGCCCGAGGTGCAGCGGATAGTCGCAGCGCGACGCGAGGCGTTCGTAGACATCGACCAAGTCGCGAGCATGGCCTCGATGTAGACGTCCTTCGCAGTGCGCGGCGCCGCTGCGCGCGCGTTCTCGTCCATCATCTCCGTCAGCAGATCCTGGTCGAGCGAACCCCAGTTCACGCCGATGCGCACAGGCTTCCCGTGCTCGACGGCGATCTGCACGATCGTTCGGAAGTTTTCGTCCCGCCGCTTCCCGCCCACGTTGCCGGGGTTGATGCGATACTTGTCCAGCGCGCGCGCGCAGGCGGGAAAACGCGCCAGCAGCAGGTGACCGTTGTAGTGAAAATCGCCGACGATCGGCACGGTGACGCCGGCATCGCCGAGACGCGCCACGATCTCCGGCACGGCTGCCGCCGCCGCCTCGTTGTTCACGGTCACCCGAACCAGTTGCGAACCGGCGCGCACGAGATTCTCGATCTGCGCCGCGGTGCTGCTGGCGTCGGCGGTATCCGTGTTCGTCATCGACTGCACGACGATCGGATGACTGGAGCCGACCGGCACGGAGCCGACGTACGCGGTAACGGTGGGTCTGCGTGGGGCGAAGGTCACGAGCAAACGGGGTGAAGGCGACAATGAAATCTAAGGCAAGGCCCCTGTGGCGCGTGCGAGGAAGGCGTAGTTTCCGCCCAGGCAAGCCGCACCGACCTCACGCGCATACGGAGGATTCATATGACGGACGAAGGGCAACAGGACGCAGCTGGCGCCCCCTCCCCGCGGCGTCGGCGCCGCTGGCCATGGATCCTGCTCGGCGTGCTGCTCGTACCCGTGCTCGGCCTAGCTGCGTGGACGGCGATCGCCCTCTCCTACACATACTCCACGGGGGATCGGGCAGGCTACATCCAGAAGCTCTCCCACAAGGGGTGGATCTGTAAGACGTGGGAGGGTGAGCTTGCGATGGTGAATGTTCCTGGTGCCGCGCAGGAGCGTTTTCCCTTCACCGTTCGATCTGACAGTCTCGCGGCAGTCCTCACCAAGATGATGGGCTCCCGCGTTTCGATCACCTATGAGCAGCACATCGGGCTTCCGACCTCCTGCTTCGGCGAGACCCAGTACTTCGTGGTCGGGGCCGAGAAGGCGGCGCCCTGACTATCGTCCGGCGAGTCGCGTCCGTTCCATCCTCCGGGGGCGGATAGGCCCCTGCCCCGACTATTGACCGTTCTTTTTGGGCTTGCTACGTTTGCGCTCGCCGAGCCAGGGATACAGGGCTCGGCGTTGTTCATCGCGACGGGACACCGGTGCGCCCGCCGCACTGGCTATTGTCGGGGTACGGCGCGTTCCGCTCCCTAGACAATCAGTTTTCTCAGGAGTGGGACATGCGTACGACCGGCAAGGTGAAGTGGTTCAACGACGCGAAGGGCTTTGGCTTCATCACCCCCGATAGCGGCGAGAAAGACTGCTTCGTGCACTACAGCGCGATCCAGGGTAACGGCTTCAAGTCTCTCGCCGAGGGAGATGCGGTGGAGTTCGACATCGTCCAGGGCGCCAAGGGACCCGCAGCCGAGAACGTGTCGAAGACCTGACCCGATCGGGCTCACCGAGGGACGGAAAGCGGGGCGGCCTCAGGCCGCCCCGCTTTCTCATCTCTGTCTTCAGGCCCGCGTTCGGTGACGCGGCCGCCCGCGTTGAGGCCGAGGGGCGCTCTCGAGCGCGTCCACTAGCCGGCGATGCAGGTCGTGCTCGAACCGCTCCCGGTCGACAGAGAGGGCCAGATAGGGCCCAGTCGCCAACTTGCCGTCGGAGGAGGCCAGAAGCGCGGCGCCGAGCGCCACGGCATCGCGCACCGAGCACCCGATTCGCATGTGGAGCTGGCGGATCATGGCGATGTGCACCAGCGCTGGCCACGAGATGCCGCGGGCGACGCCACGCGCCCTGCCCTGTACCCCGGGCACATGGTGGTGTGCAATCAGATTGTCGGTCCACTTCTCAGGCGCCTCTAGCGCAACCGACGCAATAGCAACGCTATAGAGTCTCACAATTAGTTCCTATTTCCATAGGACATTTATCAGAGCCTGACCGGTCTGAAATGGCCCTATCAAAATAGGAAATTATAACGGCGTTGCGCCAGGGCGGCGTGCGAGACGGCATCATCGACCGCCACGCAAAGCACGCACTCTCTGCCATCAACTACGTCGCTTGGCGCGGCGAGTCGGGAGCGCTCGAAGCGGATCGTCCGGCCACTCGTGCTTCGGATAGCGACCTCGCAGCTCGCGGCGGACCTCGAAGTAGGAGCTCTGCCAGAACCCCGCGAGGTCGCGCGTGACCTGCACAGGCCGATGGGCCGGCGAGAGGAGGTGCAGCGTGAGCCGCACCTCCCCGCCCGCGATGGCCGGCGTTTCCGTGAGCCCGAACAATTCCTGCAGCCGCACCGCGAGTACCGGCGCGAGGGGGTCCGAATAATCCACCCGGATGCTGGAACCGCTCGGCACTTCCACCGACACCGGGGCGAGTCGATCGAGCTCCGCGCGCTGCTGCCAGCTCACGCGCGAGAGGAGCAGTGCCGACAGATCGAGCGCTTCCACCTGATCCCGGCGGCGCAGACCCGTCAGATGCGGCAACAGCCAATCGTGCGCCGACGCAATGAGCGCCGTGTCAGCGACGTCGGGCCAGCCCGGTACGTGTGCGTGCAGAAATGCGAGACGCTCGCGCGTGCGTTGTGCCGCCGCGGGCCACCGAAAGCCGAGACTCTGGTTCGACGTCAAGCCGCGCAACAGCGCCTCCGCTACGAGGCCTTCGTTGCCCGCGCCCTGCACCGATTCGCGCAGCACCAGGGCGCCCAGCCGCTCCCGCCGCACCGCTGTCACGACGCCTTCGCCGTCCTTCCACTCGACGACGTCCTCACGGATGATCTGATCAGCGAACAGCGCCTCGATCTCTCCCGCCGACAGCGGCGCCGCAAGCAGGATACCGGCATGCGGGCGACGGCCGTCCACTTCGGCAACGGCCAGATATTCGACGCGTGATAGCGCCGAGCCTTCCGGCAACTCCGCACCCAACCCATTGCGCAGCAGGAAGCGTTCGCGTGCACCGGCCCGTCGTTGCGCGACGCGATCGGGAAACGCGAGTGCGACCACCAGTCCGACGTCTTCATCACGTGCGCGCTGATCATCCACACCGAGCGCGCGTCGCCAACGCTGCGCTTGCGCACGCATCCGATATAGTCCGTCGCGATCGACATCGGACACCGGATCGTGTGACACGATGCGAGACACGCGAGCACGCACATCCACGTCCTGCCCCTGGCCACCCCGCCCCGCATCGCGTTCCTCGAGCAGAGCGGCGACCGCACACGCGGTGGCCCCGAGGCCAAGATCGCGACCGCGCAACAACATGTGCGCCAACCGTGGATGCGTCCCGAGGCGCGCCATGGACCGGCCATGCTCGGTGACACGCAACTCCGGCGACAGTGCACCAAGTTGTTGCAGCAACTCGCGAGCGTGCGCCAGCGCCGGAGCAGGGGGCGTGTCGAGCCAGCGTAGCGTCCCTGCGTCGACGATGCCCGCCAGTGCCAGATCCAATGCCAGAGGCGTCAGGTCTGCGTCCAGCATCTCCGGACGATCGTGCTCGATGCGCGCCGAGAACGAGGGAATGCGCGACAAACCCGCGTCGATCACGACACGTACGCCTTCGATCGTCAGACTGGTTTCCGCGATCGACGTCGCAAGCACCACCTTGCGTGATCCGCTGACTGGGGCGGCGATAGCCTCGTCCTGTGCCGCTGCCGTCATTGCACCGAAGAGCGGAAGCACGCGGACATCGCGGGGCAGTGCCATCCGATCGAGTAGCGCCTTCGTGCGCCGGATCTCACCCACGCCGGGAAGAAACACGAGCACGCTCCCCTCGTGCTGATCGAGCACGTGTGCCACCGCGGATGCGACCGCGCCCTCGACCGGTTGATCGACACGGCGCGGCCGATAGTGCGTCACGACAGGAAACGCACGGCCCTCGCTGCGAACCGTTGCCGCGCCGCCCAACAGCGCAGCGACCGCCGTGCCGTCGAGCGTGGCAGACATCACGAGCAGACGAAGATCCGGGCGCACCAACGACTGCGACTCGAGCGCCAGCGCGAGACCAACGTCGGCGTGCAGGCTGCGCTCGTGGAACTCGTCGAACAGGATGACACCCACCTGCTCGAGCGTGGGATCGCGATGCAGCATTCGCGTCAACACGCCTTCCGTGACGACCTCGATCCTGGTGCGCGGGCCGATGCGAGTGTCGCCGCGCGTTCGAAAGCCGACGGTGCCGCCGACAGATTCCCCGAGCGACGCCGCCATGAATCGCGCGGCGGCCCGTGCCGCCAGCCGTCTTGGCTCCAGCATCACGATGCGCCGACCCTCCAACCAGTCGGCGTCACGAAGTGCAAGTGGCACGCGCGTCGTCTTGCCCGCGCCTGGCGGCGCCTGGAGTACCACGTTGGGCTGCGCTGCGAGTGCCTCGCGCAGCGGCGTCAGCACCTCGTCGATCGGCAGAGCGGGCTGAGACGGAACCGCGCGGCTCATCGCGAGCAATCTAGCGGGGCTGGCCCACTGGATGAACGTCCACGCCAGCACGGGTATAATGTGGATCACCTGCACTCGACATGGCGCTTCGCGCTCCTTTGCACGGCACGATACGAGGACCATGGCAAAATTCGGCATCTTCCGCGACACCGAACTGGCGACGGACTGTGACCAGTGCGGCGGCCGCGTGGATCTATTGAAAGGCGGCGCCTGTGTGCGCTGCCGACGCATTCTCTGCTTCACGCACCTGCATGGCTCGTTCGTTCGCCGATTGGCGACTGACCTCGGTGCCGAAACGCTCTGCGTCCGCTGTCGGACCAGGGGAGCACCCAGGTCATCCGACGACTCGTGATCGACGCTCGGCAGCGGAACTGCTATCTTGTCGGACCCCGATAGCATCCGCTGTCCCCGTCGGTCCTCCCAAGCTCGTCGCCGGCATGACCCGTCGGTTCGTTCACGTCTTAGCGATGGTCTCCGCGCTCGGTGCGCCGGCGATGGCAGCCGCGCAAGAGGCGACCGCGCACAGCCGCTCCATCGCCGCCGCACTCGCGACGGAAGGCACGAATACGCCGGTGACGATCGCCGGCCGCGCCACGGTCGGGGCGGGGCAGCTCCAGTCGCGTGGATTCGAGGTCGCGGTGCAGGACGCGAGTGGTGGAATCCGCGTCTTCTCGCGCACGTTGAAGCTGCCCGTGAAGGAAGGCGACAGCGTCCTGGCCACCGGCACGATCAGACGCTATCGCGGCGATCGCGAGCTCCTCGTCACGAGCTTCCAGATCGTACCAGGTCAGCGGCGACTACCACCTCCGCGCGATCTCGCCATCGATACGGCAGCCATGGCGCGACATCCCGGCGAGCTCGTACGCGTGAGTGGGCGCGTCACGGCGTCAGGACACAGCGAGGGCGGTCGGTGGATACGACTGACCGACGCGCGGAGGCCCGCGTCGAGCACCGTGACGGTATGGGTGCCAGCGAATCACGGTGCGCAGATCGATCTCACTTCGATCAAGGCACACGATAGCCTGATGATCGCCGGCATCGTCACGTCGTATCAGGACAACCCCGACGATCAGGTGGTCTGGCAGTTGGTGCCGCGTACCATGGACGACGTGATCGTCATGGCCTCGGAGCCGGAGTGGCCCGCCTGGTTGCTCTGGTTACTGATCGGCGGCGGTGCCGCGGCGTTGGGGGTGCTCGCGCTCGTTCGTCTCAACTCGCGGCGACACCTCCGCACGCTGCGTGAGACCGATGCACGCTACCGGCAACTGCTGGCCCTCTCACCCGAGGCCGTGCTCGTCCACGCGAACGGGAAGATCCTCTTCACCAACCCGGCGGCGGCCGAGATGCTCGGCCTCTCGAACGAGGAAGCCCTTGTCGGGCGGCCGATCGACGATTTCGCCGACGAGGATACGCGTGTCGCGCTGGCCGGGCAGGCCACCGACGATGCGGGCGGCCGAGCACCGCGCGTGCGCGGGCGCCTACGGACCGCCGGTGGAGGAACCCTGGACGTCGAGATCGTCTCGAGCCCATGCGTCTATCACGACCAGCCGGCGGTGGTGGTGTTGGCGCGCGACATCAGCGCGCAGCTTCGCTACGAGCGCGACCTGCACGCCCTCGCACTGATCGACGAGCTGACCGGCCTGCACAATCGGCGTGGGTTCACGCTGTTCGCCGAACAGGAGCTCGCGCGCGCCCGCCGCCATGGACGTGTCCCCGTGCTCGTGTTCGCGGATCTCGACGATCTCAAGGGAATCAACGACCTGCACGGCCATGCCTCGGGCGATACCGCCATCCGGCTCGTGGCCTCGGCATTCAAGAGCATCCTGCGCGAGGCCGACATCGTTGCGCGCTGGAGCGGCGACGAATTCGTCGCTCTGCTGAGTGATGGCGATCAGGCGGCCGCGCGACAGATCGACGCTCGGCTTGCGAGCGCGATCGCGAGCCAGTCCCAGCCCGACCTTCCGTACCACGTCAGCGTGACCGTCGGCACCAGCACGCTCGATCCGATGCTGGCGCTGCGGGAAGCGCTCGAGCGAGCGGACGCCGAGCTGTACTCCCGAAAGAAATACGCGCGCCGCGGCCGCCTGTCGCCGGTGACGAGAATCGACGCGATCCGCGAACCGGACTAGCTTCCCGGGGTAGGAGTCGCACCGCTTCAGCGGAATTGGCACGTTTCACTCAGGACGCTCCGACCATGGACGACACGCAGATGACGCGCCGCGCGTGGATCGCGCGCGCGGCGACGACCACGTTGAGTGGGGCAGTGCTCCTCGCGCTGCGTCCCGCCGTGAGCGCTGGTGAAACGGCGCCCATCGGCATCACGGTGTACAAGGATCCCTCCTGCGGATGCTGCACCAAGTGGGTGTCGCATCTGCAGGCCAACGGGTTCGCGCCCGAGGTACATGATCGCGCGGACATGGACACGCTGAAAGACAGCCTCGGCGTGCCGACCGCGTTGCGTTCGTGTCATACCGCCGTCGCCGGAAAATACGTGATCGAAGGTCACGTTCCCGCGACCGACGTGAAGCGGCTGCTCGCGGCGAAGCCGGCGGGAACACTCGGGCTTGCCGCCCCGGGAATGCCGGCGGGATCGCCGGGCATGGAGATGGGCGCACGTCACGACCGGTACGACGTCATCGCGTTCGGCGCCAAGGGCACGACGAGCGTCTTCGCGCAGCACTGACGCTGGTCAATAGCGAAACGGCGCCGCGAAGCTCAACCGTCCCGATCACGCTTGGTCGTTGGAACGGTCCATTTCTCGCACGCATTCCTCCGCGGTCCATTTCGAGGAGCAGCGATGGAGGCGGCCGAGCTACGGGAGCAGCTCTGCGGGGCAATTCGACGCCGATCGCTCGTGATGTTCGAGTACGGCGATCTGATCCGCGTCGTCGAGCCACACCGCTTCGGTGTGAACAGCGCCGGCCACGAGATGCTGAGCGGATGGCTCCGCGCGGGCTACAGCCGCTCCGATCCTGCAGGCGGCTGGCGCAACTACCTGCTGCACGAGGTCAGCGCGCTCCAGGTGCTCGACGCGCCATTCGCCGGTGCGCGTCCTGGGTACGCCGCACATGATCCACGCATGCCCCAGGTGTACTGCGAGCTGGGGCCGACGGTCGAGGAGATGCCGGTCGAAGGACCGTTCATCGTTCAGGACCATCCAGCGAGCACGCCTGCCTCGACGTCACCCATGAGTGGCGGCGATCGTGACGCACCGCCGCGCCCCACCGAGGCTGCGCGCACGCGCGACGGCGAGATCGATCCACCACAGGCAGCCGGCTAGACGACGCTGCTTCAGGGAATGGTGTTTGTGGATCGCGGCGTTGGTGGCGGAGCGAGCGCCGCCTGAGCGGCCTCGAGTTGTGCGCGTACGGCAGTCGGACCGGTGCCGCCCTCTACTTCACGATGCGTGACTGAGCGTTCGGCGCTCAGTGCCTCGTACACATCCTCCGAGAAACGAGGATGAGCTGCGGTAAAGGACGAGAACGGAAGCGTCTGCATCTCCTGCCCGGTCGACTCGCTCTCGCGGACGAGCCGTCCGACCGCTCCATGTGCCTCGCGGAAGGTGGCACCCTTGCGCACGAGATAGTCCGCAAGATCGGTCGCCATCATGCTGCTCGAGAGCGCCGCGCGCATGCGCTCCGGCCGGAACGTGCACTCGGCCAATGCCCCCGACACGGCCGGAAGCACGAGCAGCAAGGTGTCCGTTGCGTCGAAGAGCACGCGCTTGTCGTCCTGCAGGTCCTTGTTGTAGCTCGACGGAAGCCCTTTGAGGGTTGCGAGCAGCGTCGTCAGGTTGCCCAGCATTCGTGCGGCGGAACCGCGCGCCAGCTCCAGCGCGTCCGGGTTCCGCTTCTGCGGCATCATGCTCGATCCTGAGGTGTAGCCCTCGCCAAACTGCACGAATCCGAACTCGCTCGAGCCGTAGATGATGAGGTCTTCGGCCAGGCGCGACAGATGGGTACCGATCATCGTCGCGGCGAACAGGACTTCGGCAATGAAGTCGCGATCGCTCACCGCGTCGATGGAGTTCGGTGAGAGCGCGTCGAAGCCCAACGTGCCCTGAATGAGGATGCGCGAGATCGGATACGCGCACCCCGCTACCGCTCCAGAGCCAAGCGGCAAGACAGCCGCCGAGCGATGGGCCGCGCGGAGTCGCGCGCGGTCGCGCTCGAGGGGCCAGAAGTGCGAGAGCAGCCAGTGCGCCGCGGAGACGGGAATAGCGCGCTGCAGATGGGTATACGACGGCATCAGCGCCGCCTCGAGGCCCGAGGCCTGCTCGAGCATCGTGCGCTGCAGTCCGCGCAGGGCGCTGTCGAGCTGCTGACAGACGTCGATCGTCCAGAGCCGCGCAGCGGTCGAGACCTGGTCGTTGCGGCTACGACCCGTGTGCAGCTTCGAGGCGACGTCACCGATCTCCTCGTGCAGCAGACGATCGATCAACGTGTGCACATCCTCATCCGACGCCTGCGGCTGCTCACCACCCTGCAGCCGCACCGCCACGGTTTCGAGGCCCGTTTCGATCGCCTTGCTCTCCTCCAGCGTGAGCACGCCTGCGCCCCAGAGGGCAACAGCCCACGCCTGGGACAGCCGAATGTCGTAGGGCCAGAGACGGAAATCGACGCCAATGGAGTTGTTGAGCGCGTCGAACTCCGGCGTCGGGCCCGCGCCGAACCGCCCGCCCCACAGCTTGTGCGTGCGGGCTTGGGTCTGAGGCGCCGGCGGGGCCCCCAAATCGATGTTCATGCGACTCTCTGTCTCCCTTCGCGGCTCAGACGCCAGCGAGCACGGAAGACGCGGGCTCGGGCAGCGACGGTCGGCCGTTCCCCGCGGAGTGTGCGGCAACGAGCTCCTGATCCTTGATCGCGCGCACCCGTGCCGGGAGCGCGAAGAGCCGGATGAAGCCAGCCGCATCGCTCTGCTGGTACACGTCGTCCTCGCCGAAGGTGACGAACCGCTCATCGTACAGCGCATGCTCGCTCTGCCGCCCGACCACGGCCACCGAGCCCTTGTAGAGGCGCAGGGTGACGGTTCCGGACAGACGCTCCTGCGTCGCGTTGACGAAGGCATCGTACGCCTCGCGTTCGGTGGTCCACCACCGGCCCTCGTAAACGAGATCGGCGTAACGCGGAGCGATGAGATCCTTTGCCGACAGCGTACGCCGATCGAGCACGAGCTGCTCGAGCTCCGAGTGCGCCGTGTAGAGCAGGGTGCCGCCCGGCGTCTCGTAGACACCACGCGACTTCATCCCGACCATCCGATCCTCGACAAGGTCGATTCGGCCGACACCGTGCCGACCACCGATCGTGTTGAGTGCCGCCACGAGCTCGACGGGACCGAGCGTCTTGCCGTTGACGCTGACCGGCGTGCCACGCTCGAAGCCGATCACGACGTCTTCGGGCGCGTCGGGGGCATCCGACGGCTCGATCGTGAGCATGAACATGTCCGGCTTGGGAGCCGAATTCGGATCCTCGAGGTTGCCGCCTTCGTGCGAGAGATGCCACAGGTTGGCATCGCGCGAGTAGATCTTCTCTTTGGTCGCGGCGATCGGAATACCACGCGAGTTGGCGTAATCGATCGCGTCCTCGCGGCTGCGGATCGACCACTCGCGCCACGGCGCGATGACCGGGAGATCCGGGGCGAGGGTGGCGAAGGTCATCTCGAAGCGAACCTGATCGTTGCCCTTTCCGGTGCAGCCATGCGCGAGCGCATCTGCGTTGACGCGGCGGGCGATCTCGACCTGCCGCTTGGCGATCAATGGACGCGCCATCGCCGTGCCGAGGAGGTACTTGCGGTTGTAGACCGCGCCGGCGCGGAGTGTCGGGAAGATGAAATCGCGAACGAACTCCTCGCGCAGATCCTCGATGTAGCACTCCTCAGCGCCCGAGGCGAGCGCCTTTTCGCGCACGCCACGCAACTCGCCCGCGCCCTGGCCGATATCGGCCGCGACGCAGATCACCCGAGCGTCGTAGTTCTCGCGCAGCCAGGGAACGATGATCGAGGTGTCGAGCCCCCCGGAATACGCGAGGACGATGGTGCGCGGCATGGCAGCTCCTGGGTGAGAATTATGCAGGCTTCATGCATATTTACACAGCAGGAGAACCCCCGTCAAGCCATTGTGTTCCGTTGGGCGCGCGGGGCCGGCAGGGGCCAGGCTTCAACGAGCCCCGGCCAGGGTGCGCAGGCGCCCCGTCAGCGCGAGTCGAGCCTCGACGGAACGCGTCACGATCAGAATCGTATCGTCGCCGGCGATCGTGCCGAGGACTTCGGCGAACTCCTCCTGGTCGATCGCCTCGGCGATGGGCTGGGCACCGCTGGCAACCGTATGGAGGACAATGAGCTCGCCGACGCCGTCGACTCGTGCGAATAGCTGCGGCAACAGGTTGGCGAGCAACGGCTTAGCATCATCCGCCGCGAGCGACTCCGGCAACACGTACCTCGCTCCCCCTGTCTCCGAGACGCGCGCCAGATGGAGGTCGCGCAGGTCGCGCGACAGTGTCGCCTGGGTGACGTCCATCCCCCGCGACAGAAGCAATTGACGCAGCTCTTCCTGGCTGCTCACGACGTGACTGGCCACGAGCTCGAGGATCGCCGCCTGCCGCTCGTGCTTTCTGGTCATCGCTCCTCCTTGAGGCTCGCGCAGTCTATCATTCACGGTCGGGTCTGGAAAGGCCATTGACCGCTGAATCATGCATGATTATGCATTATAACGTGAATACGATCCCGGTGGGCGTCCTCGGGGCCAGCGGATACGCGGGCCGCGAGCTTTGCGCTCTCGTCGCCTCGCATCCGCGCGTCTCGCTCGCCTTCGCGACCGCGAATGAGCAGCGCGGGCAGACCATCCGCGTCGGTGGACGCACGGTCACCTTTCAGGGGCCGGACGACGTCGCCCTCGACAGCGCGGCCGTGCCGGGCAGAATGGCGCGCTGCTGCGCGAGCAGATCCGCTCGGCAGACGTCGTCGCCAATCCGGGGTGCTATCCCACCTCGATCCTGCTCGCCCTCGCACCGCTCGTCCGCGCCGGAGTCGTGGCGCCCGGCGCCACGGTGATCGCGAACTCCGCCAGCGGGGTGAGCGGAGCGGGGAACACGCCGAAGCGCGAGTACCTGTTCGCCGAAATCGCCGGCGACTACCGCGCGTACGGCGTCGGCAACACGCACCGGCATCTCAAGGAGATGACGGCCACGCTCGGCACCATCGGCGCGAATGCGGATCTGGTCTTCACGCCGCATCTGCTCCCCGTCGCCCGGGGCATCCTCTCGACGATCACGATCCCCCTCACCGCCGCACCCGACGACCCGCTTGCGATCTACCGCGAGGCATACGCCGACGAGCCATTCATCGAAGTGGCCGATCAGCAGCCGACGCTGCACGACGTCGTGCGGCGCAACGTCGTGCGGCTGACCGCCACGATGATCGCAGGCACTCGCACGCCCACGTTGCTCGTCACCTCCGCCATCGACAACCTCGTCAAGGGCGCTGCCGGCCAGGCACTGCAGAACGCCAACCTGATGCTGGGGCTGGACGAGACGCTCGGGTTGCCCGCGTGACGCGCGTCATCAAGATCGGCGGGCGTCCGCAGCTCGACGCCGCGCTGCCGCCCGCACTCGCGGCCGCGCATCGCGCTGCCCCCGGGTCGCTCGTCGTGGTGCACGGCGGCGGCGACGAAGTCAGCACGCTGCAGCGCCTCTACGGAGTGGAAGCACGGTTCGCCGGCGGACGGCGCGTTACGAGCGCGCTGGACCTGGAGATCATCCGGATGGCGCTCTCCGGCTCGGCCAACAAGCGCCTGGTCTCGTCGCTCACCGATGTCGGCGTGACGGCGGTCGGACTGTCCGGGGAGGATGGCAGCCTGCTCATGGCGGATCCTCTCGATCCGGAAAACTATGGTCACGTAGGCACCCCATCGGGTGTCAACGTGGAGCTGTTGCGCCATCTCATGAGCGTCGCGCTGCTGCCGATCGTCTCGCCAGTGAGCCGCTCGACGGATCGTGCACTCGGCGCTACGCTGAACGTGAACGGCGACGACGCCGCGGCGGCGATCGCCGCCGCGCTCGACGCCGAAGAGCTGCTGCTCGTGTCGGACGTCGCAGGGGTCCTGCACGAGCAGCAGCCGGTCGCATCACTCGGCCCCGAGGATGCCCACCGCCTGATCGAAGACGGTACGGCACGCGGTGGCATGGCGGCCAAGCTACAAGCCGCGCTGTCGGCACTCGACGGCGGGGTGCAACGCGTTCGCATCTCTGACATCGCCGCGATCGCCGACGCGACGCGCGGCACGGTACTGACCCGTGAGGGGAGCATGTGCGCATGACCGCATCGACCATGAAGCCGACGACCGAGAGCTCCGCGCAGGGCACTGCCTCCGCGGCCCCGGCTCCGTTGGAGAGCGCGATCCTCGGCACATACAAGCGCGCGCCGGTGGAGCTCGTGCGCGGCAGCGGCGTGTACCTGTACGATGCGGAAGGGAAGGCGTATCTGGACTTCGGCAGTGGCATCGCCGTGAACTCGCTCGGCTACGACGACGCGGGGCTCAAGGCCGCGCTGCACGCCGCCGCCGAGGGGCTGATCCACACGTCCAATCTCTACCACACCGCACCGGGCGAGCGGCTCGCCGCGGCACTCGTCGCGCGCTCGTTCGCCGACAAGGTCTTCTTCTGCAACTCCGGCGCAGAGGCCAACGAAGGCGCGTTCAAGATCGCGCGCCGTTGGGCGCGCACGCAGGGCGACGCGAAGCACGAGATCATTGCGCTCCGCGGCGCGTTCCACGGCCGGCTGTTCGGGACGCTCGCGGCCACTGATCGCCCCAACTACCGGCTGCCCTTCCGTCCGCTCGCGCCAGGGATCTCGATCTTCGAGCGCGACCTGAAGGAGCTGGATGCAGCGCTCGACCCCGACACGGTGGCGGCGGTGATCGTCGAGCCGATTCAGGGCGAGGGGGGCGTGCGCGTGATCGACCATGGGTTCCTCCGCGAGCTCCGCGCCGTCACCGCGTCGCGCAACATCGCGCTCATCTTCGACGAGATCCAATGCGGACTGGGTCGCACCGGATCGCTGTTCGCCTACGAACAGATCGGTGTGGTGCCTGATATCCTCACGCTCGCGAAGCCGCTGGCTGGTGGGCTGCCGATGGGCGCCGTGCTGATGACGGCGCCGATCGCGAGCGCCATGCAGTACGGTGACCATGGGACGACGTTCGGCGGTGGACCATTCGTCGCGTCCGTCGCGCTGCACGTGCTCGATCGGTTGTCTGATCCAGCGCTTCTCGCGCACGTGCGCGAGACCGGCGCCTGGTTCGGCCACGAGCTCGGGGAGATCGCGCATCGGACGAGTCGCATCCGGCAGGTACGCGGAACGGGCTTCATCTGGGGGCTCGACGTGATGGGCACCGCCGCGCACGTCGTGAGCGAAGCACAGGCAAACGGCCTCCTGGTCCTCACCGCCGGCGAGTACACGGTTCGGCTGCTGCCACCGCTCGTCGCGACCAAGGAGGAGCTCGCCCGCGGGCTGCAGATCCTCGAAGAGGTCCTTTGATGGCCCCTGACGTGTTCGTGCGTCGGGCACGTCCGCAGGACGCAGTGGCGATCTCGCGGCTGAACAACTCGTTCGCCGCGGAAGGACAGATGCTGCTCCGCACCCCGGAGATGATCTCGCTGGCCATCGACGACTACATCGTCGCCCAGGGTCCGGCCGGCGAGATCCTCGCCTGCGGAGCGCTCAAGGAATACTCCCCGAGTGTGGCCGAGATCGCCGCGATCGCGGTCTCCCGCGATGCGCATGGCCAGGGGCTGGGCCGCGCGATCGTGCGGCGCGTGGAGGACCTCGCGCGCATGCGCGGGATCTACGACGTGTTCGCGCTCACCCTGCAGCCCGAGTTCTTCTCCGCCATCGGCTACGAACGCGTGGACCGCGCGCGGTATCCGGAGAAGATCCGCCGCGATTGTCTGGCGTGCACGCGCCGCTTCGCCTGCAACGAGATCTGCTTCGCGCGCAATCTGCTGATCGAGGCCGAGGCGCCGGATGCGCCCGTCGAACGGACGGGCCGCGCCGACGCCGCGGTCGTGGGGTCGATCCCCCGCGCGCACGCCGCTTAGATTTCGGCGCACTGCTGTCGGGGCAGGGAACGGCTCCCTGTCTCGGGCACCACCGATCAGGAAATAATAGATGCCCCAGCGCCGGTTCCTGCGAGCCACTCCCTTCCTCGCGTGCGCGATCGCCGGAGCGCTCTTTCGCAGTGCGGCGGCAGCGCCAGTTCCTCCGCGCGCCGCTCCTCGACCGCAGCTCGTGGTCTTCATCACGGTCGATCAGATGCGCCCGGACTACTTCGATCGATGGGCGCGACAGCTCACCGGAGGACTCGGACGCCTCTCCCGGCAAGGCGCCTTCTTCACGAATGCCTTCCAGGATCACGCCATCACGGAAACGGCGCCGGGCCATTCGGTGACGATGGCCGGACGTTTTCCGAGATCGACGGGAATCGTGCGCAACGCCGCCGGCGTGGAAGATCCACAGGCACCTCTCCTCACGTCGCGCGATCCAGGCGCCTCGCCGTTCCGGTTCCGCGGCTCCGTGCTGATCGACTGGCTGCGGATCAAGGATCCGCGCTCACGCGCGCTGTCCATCTCGCGCAAGGATCGTGGCGCGATCCTTCCACTCGGGCGCGCGAAGCAGAACGTGTTCTGGTACGCAACCTCGAACGGACAGTTCACGACGAGCCGCTACTACGCCGACACGCTCCCCGACTGGATCCGCCGGGTGAACGCTCGGCGGGTCCCCCAGCGGCTTGCGGGGCAAGCCTGGAACCTCCTGCTCCCCGCGCGCGAGTACGCCGAGCCGGACAGCGTGGCGCAGGAGTCGGGCGGCAGCGACTACACCTTTCCCCACGTGCTGCCGACTGACACGGCACGCGCGGCAGGTGCGTTCCCGGGGACGCCGATGATGGACCAGCTCACGCTCGACGCCGCGCTCGAGGGACTGCAGGCGCTCAACCTCGGGCGCGGGCCACAGACCGACGTCCTCGCCATCTCACTGTCGGCGACCGATTACGTCGGCCATCGCTATGGCCCCGACTCACGGGAGCAGCACGACAACATCCTCCGGCTGGATCGTGCGCTGGGCGCGTTCATCGATTCGCTGTACAAGGTGCGCGACTCGTCGACGATCGTCTTCGCGCTCACTGCGGACCACGGTGTGACGCCATTCCCCGAGCTGACGGCGCAGCGCGCGCACCGGACGCCGCCGCCACGCTATGACGTCACGAAGCCATTCGCGACACTGCGGACGACGCTCGCGCGCTCGGGCGTCGACAGCTCGGCGGTCGAGTTCGATGGTGCGCTCGTGCTCGTGGATCGCGAGGCTTTCGCGCTCGCGCACGTCGATCCAGAGCCGGTGCTCGCGCGCTTCGCCGACGCGTTGCGCCGCCAGCCTGGGATCGCGCGCGCGGACCGGGTGCGCGACCTCGCGCGACGCGACACGGTGAATGACGCCGTGAGCCGACGCTGGCTCCACATGCTCCCACCCGATCTACCGATCGCCCTACGACAACGATGCGCACGTCCCCGTGATCTTCTACGGGGCAGGCGTTCGTCCAGGACGCTATCCCGAGCGGGCGCTCGTCGCCGACGCCGCACCGACGCTCGCGCGCATCCTTGGCGTGACGCCGATCGAGCGATTGGACGGACACGTGCTCGAGCGCGCCCTGAGCAGCAGCGCGAACCACTGACGTCGCGATGGCGGAGTCACGCCGGGTTCACGGGCTGGCGGGGCTGCAGCGTGCGTTCGACGAAGTCCGCTTCGGCGCGACGCGCACACTGAACCTGCGCGAGTCGCTCCCGACGGGCGCCGAGGCGGCTCGGCGTCTGGATGCATGGCTCCGTCAGCATCAGGTCCAGGAATCGGCCGAGCTCCTGGTGATCACCGGGCGGGGGAACAACAGCGAGACCGGAATCGCCGTCGTGCGAGAAGCGGCGATCCGGGTCTTCCACGAGCTCCAGCGCAAAGGCGTGGTCGAGGGATTCGCCGAACATACCCCGGGATCGTTCGTCGTCACGGTCGCACCGATCAGCGCGATGGTCGAGGGCACGAAGCGCCGGCCCGAGCCGGACGCGGCGCCCGCTCCTGCAGCCACACCGACGCTGGCGGCGCTCGGCGCGGAGACGCGTCAGGCACTCCGCGTGCTCGCGGAGCGTTCGCTCGATGCACTCGGTGTTCGTGAACGAGGGCCATTCGTCGAGAGTGAGATGCTGCGCCTGTTCGGCGTCCTCGCTCCCAGTGTCGGCAGTGCGGCGGAGCGCGAGTCACAACTGCGCATGGCGATCGAGCGAGCCATGGCGGAACTCGACTGATCTTCTCACGGCAACGCATGCAATCATCCCTTTCCAGTCGCCTCGCACAAGTCGCGCTACTCTCGCTGACACTCGCCGGCGTGGTGGGCGCTCAGGACGGCACGGCGCCGATGCCGGGCTTCACCACCGCGGGCGCGGCGCTGCAGCGAGCGCTGGAAGCGGACGCCATCGGTAGACCCAGTGCGAGCGCCGCGCGCGCGCACTCACGGGCGCTCTCGAAGGAGACCCACGTCGCGGGCTCACCGGCGCAGCAGCACACACGCGACTACGTGATCGAGCAGATGCGCGCGATGGGGCTCGAAACAGAAGTCCGTACGTACGACGCCTTCATGCCGTATCCCACGGGCGTACGCGTGTGGCGAACGGCACCGACGGAGAAGGAGCTGCCGCTCGAGGAGCCGCCAGTGGCGAGTGACTCGACCTCCGCCCTGCGGCAATACCTCACCGTGAACGGATACAGCGGCGCGGGCGACGTGACCGGCGACGTCGTGTTCGTGAACTACGGATTGATCGAAGACTATGCGCGTCTCGACTCGCTCGGCGTCTCGGTGCGTGGGCGCATCGCCGTGGCGCGGTACGGCCGATCGTTTCGCGGCATCAAGGCACGTGAAGCCGAGCGGCATGGCGCGATCGGGCTGCTGATCTACAGCGATCCGCAGAGTGACGGCTTCGTGCGGGGCGACATCTATCCCGAAGGCCCGATGCGGAACTGGAATGGAGTTCAGCGCGGGAGTGTGCTGAATGGCGCCGGCGATCCAGCGACACCCGGCTACCCGAGCACGCGTGGCGCGCGGCGCCTGGAACCGGCGCAGATGGACATCCCGCACATCCCCGTCGTGCCGATCTCGTATGCCAATGCGAGCGAGCTGCTCGCCGGCTTGCGGGGGCAAGAGATTCCGACCGCATGGCAAGGTGGGTTGCCGTTTCGCTATCACCTTGGCCCCGGGCCGGTGCGCGCACGCATCCAGGTCACCGACGATCGGGCGAGCAGTGGTACGAAGCCGATCTACGACACCTTCGGCGTGATTCGTGGCAGCGAGCGCCCGGACGAACTGGTGATCATCGGCGGCCATCGCGATGCCTGGGGGCCCGGCGCGGCCGACAATGTGAGTGGCACCGTGAGCGTGCTCGAGGCGGCACGCGCCGTCATGGAGGCCGTCCGTACCGGGCATCGTCCGAAGCGAACCATCGTCTTCGCGACGTGGGATGCCGAAGAGTGGGGGTTGATCGGATCCACCGAGTACGTCGAGGACGATTCGTTGCGGCTCGCACGCGGCGCGGTCGCGTATCTGAACCAGGATGTCGCAGTGGAGGGCGCACGATTCGGTGCCGGAGGGTCGCCGTCGCTGCGTGCGGTGGTGCGCGACGTGGCGCGCCTCGTCGCCGACCCGAATGGCAAAGGCAGCGTGTTCTCCGAGTGGCAGCGCGCCGTGGGCGCCGTGGACACCACCACCCCTCCGATGACCGACCCGGGTGGCGGCTCCGACTTCGCCGGCTTCTACAATCACCTGGGAATCCCGATTGCCGACTGGGGTTTCGGCGGCGAGTCGGGGATGTATCACTCGCAGTACGACGACTTCGCCTGGATGTCCCGCTTTGGCGACCCTGACTTCACGTATCATGCGACGGCGGCCCGGATCGGCGCCGCGATGCTGCTGCGCCTCGCGAACGCCGACGTGCTGCCGTACGACTACGTGGAGTTTGCCCGCACGATGCAGCGGTACGTGGCGCCCATCGAGCGGGTGCAGTCGCTGAAAGGATGGAGCGGGCCGACGCTCGAGTTGCGCAGCGCCATCGGCCGCATGGAGCGCGAAGCGACGAGCTTCGCCGCGGCGCGCGACTCCATGCTCGCCATGAGCAGCCCCGGGGTGCGGTTTGACGAGACGAACGCCGCACTCCGTGACGTGGAGCGCGCACTGACGCGGCCGGCTGGTTTGCGTAGTCGGCCGTGGTATCGCAACCTTATCTACGTCGCGGACGAGAACAACGGCTATGCGAACATGACGTTCCCATCGGTCAACGAAGCGATTCGCGCGGGCGACGAGCGTCTCGTGGCAGACGAGCTTTCGGATCTCGCGCGCCGGTTCGACGACGCCACTCGCGCGTTGACGCACGCGCACCGGGCCCTCGCGCGCCCGCGCAAAGGCGCGTCAGCTCCATCAGATGTTTCCCCCGGATTGCCTCTGCGGTTGAGCTCGCGCGAACCCTCCGGCCTGCCAATTGCGTCGCCGCGAAAGCCAGAACGTGTGGGGAGGCTACGTTGGTGACCCGAGACGAAGGCACAGGCATGGCAATCGCGCGCCTGTCCGAAAGCGAGCGCATCGCACTGCAGGGCTACGCCGCACGCGCGTCGTGGCCCGCAGGCTTTCAGATCTATGAGCGAGGCACGAGCGCGGACGGGGTGTTCATCGTCACGCGCGGGCGGGTCGTCCTTCGCAGCCGGGTCCGCGCTGGCCGCGGGTTCGTCCCCTGGGTCGCCACGCCGGGTGAAACGTTCGGCGCGGAGGGCCTCTCGCAGCATGGGCAATACGCAACCGACGCGCGCGCCGACGAGGAAACGGAAACACTCTTTCTGAGCTCGGCCAACCTGCGCGCCTTCGTACGCGAACAGCCAAACCGCGCGCTCATGGTCATCGGCCAGATCATGGCGGAGCGGACCGCACTCCTCGAGAAACTTCGCGAACTGACGACGCTCTCGGTCGAGCAGCGGCTCGTTGCGGCGCTCCGCCGTCTGGCGACGCACGACAGCTTTCTCACCAGCGACGGGCGCATCGAGTTGTGCAGCTCGCGCTATCGGCTCCTCTGCGAGCTCGTGGGAGCGACACGCGAATCCGTCTCGCTCGTGCTCGGCCGATTGACCGGCGAAGGACTCGTCGAGCGGTCGGGGAGCACGCTGTTCGTGACACCGTCACAGCGTCTCTTCGAGCGCCTGGACCGGACCGGCGACGACCTCCTCCTCGTCCCCTCATTAGACGAGGTGTCGCAGACCGCGCCACTGCAGTAAGCCCGGTTCGCGAACGAACCGAGCGCCGGATCGCGGGCTTATAGTCTCGCCGACGCCCGCGAGACTGTATGTCCATCTCCAGCCCACTCGCCCCGCTGCTCACCTCCGACGAGCAGCAGCGCTATCACCGCCATCTGATTCTTCCCGAAGTAGGGGAAGAGGGGCAGCGACGGCTCAAGGCCTCCCGCGTGCTGCTCGTCGGTGCAGGGGGGCTCGGTGCCCCCGCCGCGCTCTATCTCGCTGCCGCCGGCATCGGGCACCTCGGCATCGTCGACGCCGATTCGGTGGAGTTGAGCAATCTGCAGCGGCAGGTGATCCACGACACCCGTGACGTCGACCGGGCCAAGGTCGCCTCGGCCGAGGCGCGCATTCACGCGCTGAACCCGCACGTCGACGTCACGGCGTATCGCACACGCCTCACGAGCAGCAATGCGATGGAGCTCCTCGCCGACTACGATGTGATCATCGACGGGAGCGACAACTTCGCGACGCGCTACCTCGTCAACGACGCATGCGTCCTGCTGAGGAAACCTGACGTCTCGGGAAGCGTCCTCAGATTCGAGGGCCAGGCCTCGGTCTTCGCGGCGGGCGACGGTCCCTGTTACCGCTGTCTCTTCCGCGAGCCGCCACCACCGGCGCTGGTACAGAATTGCGTCGACAGCGGCGTGTTGGGCGTGGTGCCAGGGCTGATCGGAATCATTCAGGCTGCCGAGACGATCAAGCTGATCACGGGGATCGGCGAGACGCTGGTCGGGCGGCTGCTGCTCGTCGATACACTACGCATGCGATTCCGGACCATCGACCTGCAGAAGGATCCCGACTGCGTCGCCTGCGGCCGACACGAGATCACGTCGCTCATCGACTATGACGTGTTCTGCGGCCTGGCCCGGCATGCCGCTGAACCGGCCGGAGACGCGGCCGTCGACGAGATCACGCCGACCGCGCTGGCCGCTCGGCTCGAGCGCGGCGATGCGCCCTTGCTGCTGGATGTGCGCGAGCCA
>JAEKKK010000259.1 GCA_019510405.1 Gemmatimonadota bacterium
ATGCGACCCTTCGCCTCTTCCCGTCCGGCGACACCGTGCGCGTGCGGGGACTGCAGGCGCACGGGCATGCGGTCGAGCGCATCCACGCCGGTGAGCGCGCCGCCATCGCGCTCGCGGGCGTCGAGCTCGCGCGGGTCGGGCGCGGCGCGGTCCTCGTCGCTGGCGATGCGTGGCGCCCCTCCACCGTGCTCCGCGCCGACGTCGCATTGCTCGACGACGTCGCTCGGCCGGTCGGCCCGCGTTCCCAGCTCCGCCTGCATCTCGGCACGAGTGAGGTGGGCGCGCGCGTCGTCGCGACGGGCGGCGCACTCTCACCCGGCGCGCATCGGCCGGCGCGCATCGTCGTCGACGAGCCGGTGGTCGCGCGCACCGGCGACCGCTTCGTGCTTCGCGGCGGATCGCCGCTCGGCACCGTCGGCGGCGGCGTCGTCACCGATCCGCTGGCGCCCCAGCGCGCGCGTGCGTGGGCGAGCCGTGCTGACTCGGTGTCGGACGCGCTCGACCACTTCCTGCGCGAAGCGGCGCTGTCGGGGCTCGACGTCGCCGAGCTTCCGGTCCGCCTTGGCGTCAGCGGCGGCGAGCTGGCCGCGCTGCTCGAATCCTCCGACGCGTGGCGCGTCGAGGACCGGCTCTATGCGCCGAGCACGCGGGCACTCGTCACGGAGCGCATCCGGGCCACCCTCGCCGAATATCACGCCGCGCATCCGCTCGACCCCGGCGCACCGCGTCAGTGGCTTCGCACCAGGATTCGCGTCGCCGACGCCGTCGTCGACAGCGTGCTCGAGGAGCTCGTCGCAGCGGGCGAGCTCGTCGCCGAGCAGGGCGACGTTCGCCTCGCCGACTTCAGCGCGCGGCTCTCCGACCGACAGCGGACGCTGGCCGAGCACATCATCGCGAAGCTGACCGCCGCGGGTGCCGAGCCCCCGACGGTCGAGGAACTGGCCGACGGGCTCCGCGCGCCCCCCTCCGAGGTCGCCTCGGTGAGCCGCCTGCTGGCTCGCCAGGGGGATCTGGTCGCCGTCGAGGCTAACCGCTATTTCGTCCGATCGACGGTCACGCAGCTTGTGACTCGGGTCCTGGCCGGAATGTCTGTTGGACAGGACTATGGACCTGCCGAGCTCAGGGAGTTCGTCGGCCTTTCGCGGAAGTTCCTCATCCCCTTCCTGGAATATTGCGATCGTGTGGGGTATACCGTACGGAACGACCAGGGCCGCCGCAGGCGGGGCACGGAACTAGCGAATTGATGTGAGCCTTATCTGTCGTAAGTCGCGGTCTTTTCTAAACATGCGTCGTTGACGTCCATGACCGTGTCTCGGCGCCTCGACCTCACCCGTCACAGGAGCAGTACCAGGGATCCTGTCTAGTCAAATGGAGCAGCCATGTACCACCGCTGGGCAGCACTTACGCTCGTGCTCGCCCTTTGGTGCTTGACGCCAAAGTCAGCGTCGGGGCAGTCGGACTCGCAACCTGAGCAGCAACAGCCCCGAGGGCGTAAGGCAGGGAGCCTCGGACAGAACTTTCCGAATCCCTTCAAACCGGAGACCCGCATCCCATTCGGCATCGAGTGCGCCGATGGGACGGCGGAGCACGTCGTATCCGTGCACATCTACAACGTCCTCGCGCAGCTCGTCGCCGTGCCCGTCGTGGAGGGCCCGGGGCAGGCGGCGGAGAACCTGAAGCTGCCCTTCGGCAACTTCGTGGCGTTCTGGGATGGGCGCGTCCAGGGCACCGGCCGTCAGGCCGCCTCGGGCATCTACATCTACGAGCTGATCGTGGACGGCGAGCGGTCTGCGAAGAAGATGATCATCGCCAAGGAATGACGGCCTGATGTCCCCGATCGAACGAAGCGCCCAGGCGATCGCCCGGGCGCTTCGTATATCCGCTCTGTCATCCCGAGCGAGCGGAGCGAGTCGAGGGATCTGCACTTTCAAACTCGCGCCGGTTCGGCAGCCCGGGGCGGTACGCGACGCCGCTTCGGCACCTCCGGCTGCCAGCGCGGCGCAACTAGTGCGGCACCGCCGTTGCCCACTAGATGGTGCTCCGCACGTCCCATCCATCGTGTCCGTCACGAAACAACCTGAACGATAGATTCCTGAGATGATCAATCCCGATCGGCTGACCGTGAAGTCGGGCGAGGCGCTCAACGACGCGATCGCTGAGGCACGCCGACTCGGCAACCCCGTCGTCTACGACACTCACCTGCTCAGCGTGCTGCTGGGGCAGGACGAGAGCATCGTCGTCCCCGTCCTCCAGAAGCTCGGCGCGAGCGTCGCCGCGCTGCGCGAGGCGCTCCAGCGCGAGATGGCGCGCTACCCCAGACAGAGCGACGCGCAGCCCACGCTCTCGCGCGAGCTCACCGCTGTCTTCGACCAGGCGGAGAAGGAGGCGAAGAACCTCGGGGACGAATACGTCTCCACCGAGCACCTGCTCCTCGCACTCGCCGCATCGAAGGGCGGTGAGACGCGCGCCCTGCTGTCCGACGCGAAGGTGTCGCACAAGGCGCTGCTCGAGGCCATCGAAGCAGTGCGCGGCTCGCACCGCGTCACCGACCAGACGCCCGAGAACCAGTATCAGTCGCTGCAGAAGTACACGCGCGACCTCACCGATGCTGCCCGCCAGGGCAAGCTCGATCCCGTCATTGGGCGCGACGAGGAGATTCGTCGCGTCGTGCAGGTGCTCTCGCGCCGCACGAAGAACAATCCGGTGCTCATCGGTGAGCCGGGCGTCGGAAAGACGGCCATCGTCGAGGGGCTCGCGCAGCGCATCGTCAACGGCGACGTGCCGGAGAGCCTCAAGAACAAGCGGCTCCTCTCGCTCGACCTCGGCGCCCTGATCGCCGGCGCCAAGTTCCGCGGCGAGTTCGAGGAGCGGCTGAAGGCCGTGCTCAAGGAGCTGACGGAAGATCCCAATCAGTTCGTCGTCTTCATCGACGAGCTGCACACCCTCGTCGGCGCCGGTAAGGCCGAAGGCTCGATGGACGCGGGACAGATGCTCAAGCCGATGCTCGCCCGCGGCGAGCTGCGCGTCGTCGGCGCGACCACCCTCGACGAGTATCGCAAGCACGTCGAGAAGGACGCCGCGCTCGAGCGGCGCTTCCAGCCCGTCTACGTCGGCGAGCCGACGGTCGAGAGCACCATCGCTATCCTGCGCGGACTCAAGGAGCGCTACGAGGCGCACCACGGCGTGCGCGTCACCGACGGCGCGGTCATTGCCGCGGCGACGCTCTCGCACCGCTACATCGGCGACCGCTTCCTCCCCGACAAGGCGATCGACCTGCTCGATGAGGCGGCGAGCCGCCTGAGAATCGAGATCGACTCGATGCCGCAGGAGATCGACGAGGTGGAGCGTCGCATCATGCAGCTCGAGATCGAGCGCACCGCGCTCAAGAAGGAAAAGGACCCTGCCTCCGTCGAAAGGAGAGAGAATCTCGAGCGCGAGCTGGCCGAGCTGAAGGAGAAGTCCTCGGCGATGAAGGCGCAGTGGCAGCAGGAGAAGGACACCCTCGGCGCCGTGGGCAAGATCAAGCAGCAGATCGACCAGGCACGCGTCGAGGCGGAGCAGGCGTCGCGCGTCGGCGATCTCGCGAAGGCCGCCGAGATCTCCTACGGCCGCATCCCGCAGCTCGAGCGCGAGATGAAGGACGCCGAGTCGAAGCTCGCGAGCGCCGACGGCCGGCCGCAGTTCCTCAAGGAGGAAGTGGGTGCGGAGGACATCGCCGAAGTCGTCGCGCGCTGGACGGGCATCCCCGTCACGCGGATGATGGAGGGCGAGCGCGAGCGGCTCACCAAGCTCGATCAGGAGCTCGCGCACCGCGTCGTGGGACAGGACGAAGCGGTGCATGCCGTCGCCAACGCCGTCCGCCGCTCGCGTGCTGGGCTTCAGGATCCGAATCGCCCGATCGGCTCGTTCATCTTCCTCGGACCGACCGGCGTCGGAAAGACGGAGACCGCGCGCGCGCTCGCCGAGTTCCTCTTCGACGACGAGCAGTCGATGGTGCGCATCGACATGTCCGAGTACATGGAGAAGCACGCCGTCGCGCGGCTGATCGGTGCGCCGCCGGGCTACGTCGGCTACGAGGAAGGGGGCCAGCTCACGGAAGCCGTGCGTCGTCGCCCGTATTCCGTCATCCTGTTCGACGAGATCGAGAAGGCGCATCCTGACGTCTTCAACATCCTGCTCCAGATCCTCGACGACGGCCGGCTCACCGATTCGCAGGGCCGCACGGTGGATTTCCGGAACACCGTGATCATCATGACGTCGAACATCGGCAGCCAGTACATCCTCGAGCACGCGGCAGCAGATTGGGCGCTCGTGGAGACGCAGGTCACCCAGGCGATGCGCTCGCACTTCAAGCCGGAGTTCCTCAACCGCGTCGACGACATCATCATCTTCCGGCCACTCGGCACGGAGCAGATCGAGCACATCGTCGGTCTGCAGCTCGAGCGGTTCGAGAAGCTGCTGGCCGATCGCAAGCTCACGCTCGAGATGACGCCGGGCGCGCGGCGGATGCTCGCCGAGGAAGGGTACGACCCGGCCTTTGGTGCGCGTCCGCTCAAGCGGGCGATCCAACGAATGATCCAGAACCCGCTCGCGCTGCAGATCCTCGAGGGCAAGTTCCACGAGGGCGATCGCATCGTGGTGAAGGAGGGCGACAACGGCGCGTTCGTGTTCGAGCGCGCCACGTCGCCGAGCGAGTCCGCGTCGGAGGCACCCGTGGCTGCGGGCGTGTGACGGCACCGCGCACGTCGGACGAGCAGTGGATGCGGGCCGCGCTGGAGGAAGCGCGGTCCGCCGCTGCATCGGGGGACGTCCCCGTCGGCGCGATCGTCGTCCAGGGCGACGCCGTGCTCGCGCGTGCGTCGAACCGTACCGTGCGCGACCAGGACCCGACCGCACACGCGGAGCTGCTCACGATCCGGGCCGCGAGTGCGGCGCTCGGAAGCTGGCGGCTCGAGGGATGTACGCTCTACGTCACCCTCGAGCCGTGCGCCATGTGTGCGGGCGCCATCGTGCTCGGCCGCGTGTCACGCGTCGTCATCGGCGCATGGGATCCCAAGGCGGGGATGGCCGGCTCCATCGGCGACCTGCTGAGGCACCCGCGGCTCAATCACAGGCCCGAGGTCGCTGGCGGCGTACTGGAAGACGAATGCGGTGCGCTGCTGCGCGATTTCTTCGCTGCGCGCCGGCGTACCGACTTCGTTGACACCCCTCCGGGCGCGGGCTAAATTTTCCGGCTGCCCCGGACAGGTGGCTGAGTGGTTGAAAGCACCGGTCTCGAAAACCGGCGTACCGGCAACGGTACCGTGAGTTCGAATCTCACCCTGTCCGCTCGTTGTTGACCTGATGCACCTCAGCGCGCTGGGTCGGCGGATGCGCCGCCAGCGCGTTTGATTTCGCTGGACGACAATCGCTCGTTGGACGGGTGGCCGAGTGGTTTAAGGCGCACGCCTGGAAAGTGTGTGTACGTGAAAGCGTACCGTGGGTTCGAATCCCACCCCGTCCGCTGGCAAACCGTGAAGCCCTGCGCCGCGACTGCGTGCGGGGCTTCATGCTTTTACGAGGGGTGAATGCCAGCCCGAGCGGCGCGCTAATGGGGGGCGCTCGGCTTCCGCACGGCCGTATCGGGCCATGTGACCCGGACGCTCGGCTTGGGCGCCTTCGTACTGTCGGGTGATTGCCGCGCGCGCGCGCCCGTGTCCGAGGCTGGCCGTGCGTAGCGGGGTGGATACGGCCTCGCCGTCGGCACCACTTTCCGGATGGGTGCGATCTCACGCGGCCGCGTCACATCGCCCCGGCAGCCGGCGAGGGCGAGGACGCCGGCGATGATCCGAGCTGCCGTCGCGCCTGGTCTGGTTACGATCACCGCATTCCTCCTCGACGACGGCGGCATTCGCTGCAACGCTCGACCTTCGGTTTGCATCGCGCGTACCTGCCCGCTTCAACTTTGACGGGCGGACGACCATATTGCCCCCTCATGACCGACCGCCAGACCATCGTCCTGGACGCGCGCGCCATCGACCGCACGCTGCGTCGGATGGCCGACGAGATCGTCGAGCTGAACGACGGCACGGACGACCTCATCATCGTTGGAATCCAGCGCCGCGGTGTGCAGCTCGCGGCGCGCATCGTGTCCAGCATCCGCGACCGCGAGAAGGCCGACGTGCCGAGCGGTGCGCTGGACATCACGCTCTACCGCGACGACCTGCAGACCGTCGGTCCGCGGCCCGTGGTGGGGCCGACGAATCTTCCGTGGGCGGTCGACGGCAAGCACGTCGTCATCGTCGACGACGTGTTGTACACAGGTCGCACCGTGCGCGCGGCGCTCGACGAGCTGGCCGACTTCGGCCGGCCGAAGCGAATCGCTTTGGCCGTCCTGATCGATCGCGGCGGACGCGAGCTCCCCATCCAGCCGGACGTCGTCGGGAAGACGCTCGACGTCGCCCCAGGCGAGCGCGTCGACGTCTTCGTCTCGGAGCTCGACGAGCGGGATGCAGTGATCGTGGCCGGCGCGGACAAGCCGTGACGGGATCGCTCGGGAAGGATCTGCTCGGCCTCGAGCACCTCTCGGGAGATCAGATTCGACTCATTCTCGACACCGCCGAGCCGTTCAAGGAGATCAGCGAGCGGGCGATCAAGAAGGTGCCCACGCTCCGCGGCTCGACGATCGTGAATCTGTTCTTCGAGGCCTCGACGCGCACCCGCGTCTCCTTCGAGTTCGCCGAGAAGCGTCTCTCGGCTGACACGGTGAGCGTCGCCGCCTCCGGCTCCAGCGTCTCCAAGGGCGAGACGCTGGTCGACACGGCGCGCAATCTCGAAGCGATGCGGATCGACATGGTCGTCATCCGCCACGGCGCGTCGGGCGCGGCCCAGTTCCTCGCCGAGCGCATCGGGTCGAACGTGATCAACGCGGGCGACGGGACGCACGAGCACCCGACACAGGGGCTCCTCGATCTGCTCACCCTCCGCGACCGGTTCAAGAGGCTCGAGGGCCTCAAGATCTGCATCTGCGGCGACGTGCTGCACTCGCGGGTCGCCCGCTCGAACATCTGGGGCCTCAAGAAGATGGGCGCCGAGGTCGGCGTCTGCGGCCCGCGCTCCCTCCTTCCGAATGCGATCGAGGAGATGGGCGTCACCGTCTTCAAGCGCGTCGAGGATGCGATCCAGTGGGCCGACGCGCTCAACGTGCTGCGCCTGCAGCTCGAGCGCATGCAGGCCGGCTACATCCCGTCGCTGCGCGAGTACAACCGCGTCTTCGGCATCTCGCGCGAGCGCCTCGAGCGCGCGCCGAAGGACCTGCTCATCCTCCACCCGGGCCCGATGAACCGCGGCGTCGAGATCGACTCCGACGTCGCCGACGGCCCGCACAGCGTGATCCTCAACCAGGTGACGAACGGCGTGGCCGTACGCATGGCGGTGCTCTATCTCCTCGCGGGCGGCAAGCCCGAGCTGGCCGAAGCGGCGAAGGGCGGAGGCGGACGATGAACCGCACGGGCGCTCCGATGATCCTCCTGCGCGGCGGCCGCATCCTCGATCCGTCGCAGCAGCTCGACGAGACCGGCGACGTGCTCCTCTCGGAGGGTGTCGTCGAAGCCGTCGGGCGGCTCGGCGAGGTGCGTCGCGACGGCAACGAGCTGGAGACGATCGACTGCGCGGGACGCGTAGTCAGTCCCGTCTTCATCGACGTGCACTGCCATCTCCGCGAACCCGGCCGCGAGGAGGTCGAGACGATCGCCTCCGGCGCGCGCGCGGCGGCAGCGGGTGGATTCACCGCGGTGTGCGCGATGCCCAACACCGACCCGGTGACGGACAACCAGGCCGCGGTGGGCTTCATCCTCAGCCAGGCGCGCCGCGCGGCGGCGGCGCGCGTCTATCCGATCGGCGCGATCTCGATCGGCGAGAAGGGGGAGACGCTCGCCGAGTTCGGCGAGATGGTGGGCGCGGGCGCCGTCGCGGTGAGCGACGACGGCAAGCCGGTGGTCAGCGCGCAGCTCATGCGCACCGCGCTCGAGTACGCGCGCACCTTCGGCATCCCCGTCGCCGACCACTGCGAGGAGCCGACGCTCGCCGCGGGGGGCGCGATGAACGAGGGGATCACCAGCGCGCGCCTCGGATTGCGCGGCATCCCCGCGGAGGCCGAGGAGATCATGGCCATCCGCGACATGCTGCTCGCGCGACTGACCGGTGGCCACATCCACCTCTGTCACATGAGCACGCGCGGGTCGGTGGAGCTGATTCGCTGGGGGAAGGAGCGCGGCATCAACGTCACCGCCGAGGTCTGCCCGCATCACCTCTCGCTCACGGAAGAGGCGGTCGAGGGCTACGACACCAACGCCAAGATGAATCCGCCGCTGCGCACGGCGGCGGACGTCGAGGCGCTGCAGGCCGCGGTGAAGGACGGCACGATCGACGTGATCGCGACGGACCACGCACCGCACCACTACGACGAGAAGGAGCGCGAGTTCGCCGATGCGCCCAACGGGATCATCGGCCTCGAAACCGCGCTCGCGGTGAACCTCACCTGGTTGGTGCATTCCGGCATCGTCGCTCTGCCGCTGCTCGTCGAGCGGATGTCGTGCGCACCGGCGCGGCTCTTCAAGTTGCCGGGCGGCACCCTGCGCAAAGGCGCGATCGCCGACGTCACCGTGTTCGATCCGGACGCGGTGTGGACCGTGGACGCGACGAAGTTCGCTTCCAAGGGGCGCAACACGCCCTACGCCGGCCGCGAGCTGCGCGGCCTCGTGGCGCTCACCGTGGTGGACGGTCGCGTCATCCATCGCCGGAGCTCGTAGCGCCGGCCGTGTCGCGGGCGCGGATCGCCGAGGAGATCGCCACCGTCTGCCGGCGGCTGTACGAGCGAGGGCTGATCGCCGGGCAGGACGGCAACGTCAGTGTACGCCTCCGTAGCGGGCACATCCTCGTCACCCCCGCCGGCCTCTCCAAGGTGGACGTCACCCCGGAGAGCCTGGTCGAGCTCACGCCCGAGGGCGCGCCGGTGACGCCGGGACGTTCCGCCTCGTCCGAAGTAGGGATGCATCTGTGCATCTACCGCGCACGGCCGGACGTGCGCGCGGTGGTGCACGCGCATCCGCCGGTCGCGACCGCTTTCGGCGTCGCCGGTCGCGATTTCATGGACGCCGTGTTGCCCGAAGTTATCTTCCACCTCGGCAGCGTACCGCTCGTGCCGTTCGCGCTTCCCGGTACGCCTGCCCTCGGTGACGCGATGGCGCCTTACCTGGCGGAGCACGATGCGTTTCTGCTGGCGAGCCACGGCGCGACGACGGTCGGTCCATCGCTCCGGCTGGCGCATCAGCGGATGGAGAGCCTGGAGCATGCCGCGCGCATTCTGCACGCGGCGGCGATGATCGGCCCGCCGGTGCGGCTGCGGGACGAGGACGTGGCGGCGCTGCGGCGGGCGCGCGAGGCCGCTCGTGCAGGCTGGGATGCGGAAGGTGCTCGACTCGTGGCAGGAGAGGACGAATGAAGGACGAAAGGCAGGAGCATCACGCCGACGGCGGCGTCAGCACGGACGACTCGGCACTCTCGACGGTCGAGACGCTGATGGCCGAGCGCCGGAAGTACGAGAGCTGGCTCGAGACGCTCGAGGCCCGTCGCGACGCCACGCCGGACCGCGTCTTCACGCGCGTGCACGGCGACTATCACGATCGGCTCGACGCGGTGATCCAGCAGCTCAAGGAGCATACTGAGGGACTGCGCGCCG
>JAEKKK010000260.1 GCA_019510405.1 Gemmatimonadota bacterium
CCGGCCAACGCGCCCGCTCGCGCGAAGCGATCGCGCACGTCGTCAGCCACTCCGCCGCACCGGCCTCGCGGCTCATCTGGATCTACGCCATCGCCATCGGGGCGTTCCAGGGCGTGACGTCGATGCTGGCGCTGCTGCTGTCGGCGCGCTTCGGCGTCACCGGCGACACGATCGGCTATTTCTTCGCCTACATCGGCGCGCTGAGCGTCGTGACGCGTGCGCTCATCCTCGGCCGCATGGTCGACCGGTACGGCGAGGCCAAGCTATCGCGCATTGGGCAGATCCTGCTGGCGACCGGCATCGCGCTCCTCTCGATCATCCGCCCCCTCGCCGACCCCGCGGCGGTGGCGCAGATGCTCGGTGGCGTGCTGCCGCCGAGTGCCGTGGCCCTGCTCCCGTACGTCCCGCTCGCCATCGCCGTCGGGTTCCTCCCCCTCGGCACCGCATTCACCTTCCCGTGCGTGACCGCGCTGCTCTCGCGCGTCATCTCGAGCAAGGAGCGCGGCCTGTACATGGGCGTGCAGCAGACGTTCGGCGGCCTGGCACGCGTCGTCTTCCCGATCCTCTTCGGGTATCTCTACGACAAGAGCACCGGTCTGCCTTTCCTCGTCTCGGCGGCGTTCGTGCTGTTCACGCTGTATCTCGGCGCCGGCATGGACAGCTACGCGCGTACGGACGCCAAAGCCGCAGCGGCCTAGATCGACCGAGCGTCGCCGCGACCCCTTCCACCGCGGCAGCGCGTCAACGGAACCTCTTCCGTCCGACCTCTCACCCGAGCTTCGCCGTCAGTGCACAGGCTCTCCATCCTCACGCTGTCGCTCCTCGTCGCTGCTGTTCCGCTCTCTCTTGGCGCCCAATCGGCATCGCGCCCCGCCGTCGGCGCGCGTGTGCGTCTCATGACCCCCACACTCGCGGAACGCCCCCAGGTGGTTGGGCGAGTCATCGCCGTCGACTCTACGGCGGTCACCGTCCACACGGATCTCGGCGCGGATACACGGCTGCCGAGACAGTTCATCACGCAGGTTGACATCAGTGAGGGGGCGACGCGCCGCAAGGTCAGTGTCGTCCGCGGAGCGTTCGCGGGGATGCTGCTCGGCGCACTCGCTGGCCGCCTGTCGATACCGGCGCATCCGGACCACGCGCGGCAGACGGGATCGCAGTATGCTGTGAAGGGAGGAATGCTCGGCGGCTTCGCCGGCGCGATCTTCGGCGCCGTCAATCGCCCGGAGCGCTGGGAGCATGTAGTGCTCGATGGCGGCACGCTCAGCCCTCCGTCGCCCTAGAACCGCTTGACGGTCAGGTATCCTCCGGGCCCTTAGCAGCGCTAACGCTCAGCCGCGAGGAACTCATCCACGAGATCCACGAACCCTCGCAGCACGCGGTCGTTCACCGGGTGCGAGATCTCCCCGAAGTACTCGCCATGCTCACCTGGCAGGATGCTGAGCCGCCCGTGCGGGAGCAGGCGCGACAGCGCGACCGCGTGCTCGACCGTCACGACGTCGCGGTCGCCGTCCAGGACGAGCGCCGGAGCCTGGATCGATCTGATCTCCTGATCCGGGATGTCCGTGAACGCCAGCATCCGCTTGCTGTCCCGGTCGAACAGCGCGTGTGCGGCCGCCTCGCTGGGGTCGATCTTCCGCAACTCGTCCTTGAAGATCTGCGGCATGTCGGCGAAGGTGCCCTTCTGCATCCCTTCCCAGAAGCCGTCGATCATGCCGTCGCGTCGGTAGTTCGACGAGGCGATGATCAGGCGCCGCACCTTGCTCGGATGCCGGATTCCCACCTGGAGCGCGGTCGTGCCGCCGTTGCTGAACCCCATGATGTCGGCCTGTGCGACGTGGAGCGTGTCCAGTAGCGTGGCGATGTCGTCGGCGTCCTGTGTGAAGGTGAAAGGACGGTCGATGTCGCGCGTGTGGCCGTGCGCCTGCATCTCCACCGCAATCACGCGGTGGGTGCGCGCGAGAAGCGGGAGCACGCGCCCCCACGATGTCGTGATCGTCGAGCCGCCGCCGTGGATCAGCACGAGTGGGACACCCGTCGTCCCATGGAGCTCATAGTACATGCGGAGGCCGTTCACGTTCGCGTAGCCAGCATGGATCGGCTTCGAGGGCTGCGTCATCGGTCGATTCTGCGTTGAGGGAGTCGACGCAATCGTCTCACTCTGTGCGGCGACGGGTCGCGTCGCCGCCAGCAGGGCGAGGCCAAGGATCAGTGGTGTCTTCGTCATCGCATCACTCCTGGCGCAGCGCGCGGTCGAGGTTGTCCAGCAGATCGTTCGTGCCGCGCACGCGATCAGCCGCGCCGTCGTAGTCGTCGAGGAACACGCCCTGCTCGACGAAGCGGAGGTGCGTGCCGCTGCCGGCGGGATGCAGCTCCAGCGTCGTGAGCGACACGGAGATCGGCCGATCGTCGACGTGCATCGTGTAGCTCCACACGATCCGCTCGTTCGGAACGATGTCGTGATACACCGTGTCGTTGCGGTGCTGCGTCCCCTTCGGCGGCCCACCGCGCCACACCTCGCGCCCGCCGACACGGAAGTCGATCGTGTGCTCGGCGATCTCCCATCCGTCGATGCACCCGAACCACTTTGCCTTCTTCGTCTGATCGGCGAACGCGTCGAACACGCGCCGTGGCGGCACGGGATAGCGCCGCTCGATCGTGAAGGTGTCGTGCTGGGTGTTCCGCTCGCTCATCGTCTTCTCGCTCATCGTTTTCTCCTTGCCTTGCGTCGTTGAGTCTCTTCCTCGACCAGGAATTCGCCGAGCCGATCGAGTCGGCGCTCCCATATCTCTCGCCGCTTCGCGAACCAGCTCTCCGCCGTTTCCATCACCTTCGGCTCGATCCGGCACATCCGCACCCGCCCTGTCTTCTCCGACGACACGAGCCCGCTCGCCTCGAGCACCTGGAGGTGCTGGAGCACGGCCGGCAGCGACATGTCGAGCGGCGCCGCCAGCTCGCTCACCGACTGTGGCCCTCGGCCCAGCCGTTCGACCATGTCCCGCCGCGTGGGATCGGCGAGCGCCTGGAAGACGAGGTCGAGCTGCGGATAGTTAAGCATGTTCTTAACTATTACCCGCTCCGGGTTGTCTGTCAAGCACTGACGGCTTGGGTCAGAAAGCCGTTGGGAGCCCCGGGACTGGCATCAAGAACGGAGGGTTTCAAACGGATGAGAGAGACGACGCCCCTCGGATCCGTGAACGGCTAGGGCCGCAGGTACTCCCGCAGCGGATCGTCGTCGCCGAGCGCACGCAGCCCGTCCACCACAGCGCGCGCATTCAGTGCCGCGCCCCGCGCACTCGAGTGCAGGTTCGCGTCGCCGAAGAGAGAGTCCACTCGGGCGGGAGGCATCGTGTCCATCACGCGTGACGCGATCTCGGTCAGGTTCACGAACGGCACCCGCTCCGCGCGCGCCGTCTGCTCCGCCCAGTCGGCGAAGCTGTTCCGGTTTCTCGTGATCCGCCCGTTCGACCAGAACTTGCGCGGCGTGAGCGAGTTGATGATCGGCGTCGCCCCGCGTGCGCGCGTGTCGCGCACGAACTTCCGCAGATACGCGCCGAAGCTGTACACCACCTCGCCCTTCTGCTTCGTGATCAGGTTGTCGATCACCACGGAATCGCCACCGATCCCCGGCAGCACGCCGCGTGCGCGGAGGGTGTCGTTCACCGGGCTCGCGTCGTTGTGCCCGAACTCCATCATCACGAAGTCGCCCGGCTTGAGCAGGGTGAGCACGCGCTCCCAGTAGCCCTGCGAGATGAACGTGCGCGCGCTCAATCCACCCACCGCTCGGTTGACGACGTTGATGCGCGTCGTGTCGAACAGTGGCGCGACGAAGTCCCCCCACCCCCACTGTCCACCGGCGCCGTCGCCGCGGCCGTTGCGCACGGTGGAGTTGCCGACGAGGTAGAGCGTCGGCCGCGTCCGATCACTCGGCCACGACAGGCCGAGGCCGACGAGCGGATCCGGTCGCACCGAGTCGCCCTTCGCCGAGAGCCAGCCGCGAGGCACTGCGCTCGGGCGCAGTGCCTTCATACCCGCAACCACGGTGCGCGCGTGCAGGTCGGCGCCCTCGAGGTTGAAGTGCACGTAGTCCTGCACGTACATCGCCTTCGTGCGCTCGGCGCCGAGGCGCTGGAGGGAATCGGCAACGAGGTCGGTGAGGTCGATGAACTTCACCCCGGCGTCGCGCGCGATCTGCGCCGACCACAGGCTGTACTTCCCCGACCCCCGCTCGATCTGGCCGTCCTTCCAGAGATTGCGCACCGACAGGGAGAGCACGATCGGCGTCGCGCCCTTCGCCTTCACGTCGGCGATCATCTTCCGCATGTACCAGCCGAAGCTGTGCACCACCTCGTGCCGCTTCGTGATCAGGTTGTCGATCGCGACCGAGTCGTCTCCGAGTCCGGGCAGCGACCCGCGCGCCCGCAGGGTGTCGTTGATCGCGCCGCCGTCGTTGTGCCCGAATTCGATCAGCACGACGTCGCCCGGCTTGAGGTCGGCGAGGAGCCTGTCCCACAACCCTTCCGTGATGAAGGTGCGGCTGCTCCGTCCCCCGCGCGCGCGGTTGACGACGTTCACATGGCTCGTGTCGAAGTACGCGGCGAAGGGCACGCCCCATCCCTGCTGCCTGTCGCCGGCCCCGCGCGCCGCGGTCGAGTTCCCCGCGATGAACAGCGACGGGCGCGATGCGTTCAGTACGGATGCAGCGGCACTGGTCGTCGCCGAGGGAAGCGGCGCTCGCGCGGCCGGCGGCGCGCAGCCCAGCGCGAGAAGACCAGCGAAGGCGACGCCGCCGGCGCCGCGAACGGCGCCCTTCACTTCTCCTTCGCGTTCTCCTGGAGCCCGGGCTCGCTCGCCAGCACGGCGCGCGCGATCTCGACCATCGGGACGGAGCGGTCCTGGCTCGTCCGCTGGAGGATGCGATACGCCTCCTGCTCCGACGACCCCGTGCGCCGCATCAGGATCCCCTTCGCGCGCTCGATCGTCTTGCGGTTCTCCAGCGCACCGCGCGCCGCGGCGGCGTCCTTCTTCGCGTTGGTGATCTCGCGCGCGCGGCTCACCGCGAGCCGGAGCGTCGAGTCGAGCACGCGCGGCGGGGTCGGCTTCGGCAGGAAGGCGATCGCCGCCGTGGCCGTCACCTCGCGCTCGGTCAGGCTCAGCGTCTGGTCGCCGCTGAACAGCACGACGGCGACGCCCGGCACCTGGGCCGCGATCTGCTCCGCCGCCTCGATCCCCGACCCGTCCGGCATGTGCACGTCGAGCAGCACGACGTCCGGCACGACGTCCTTCGCCGCCTCGATCGCGTCATGGCCGCCCGTGACTTCCGCGACAACCACGTGCCCCATGGAATTCAGCAGCTCCACGAGCAGGTGGCGCGCGTTGTCGTCGTCTTCGGCGATGAGGATGCGGATGGAGCCGGTGTCGGGCATTGCGAGAGTTTCGAGGAAAGATTTTCAGCAGCGAGGGAATCTGGGCAGCGTCACCCATCTCCCGCAATCTGCGCGAGCAAATCCGTTGCACCGACCGGCTTGCGCAGCGTGAAGTCACACGCGGGATCCTGCTCGTTGCGCGGCTCCCACCCCGTCACCACGCCGATGCGCAGCGCCGGACGTTTATCGCGCGCGAACGCGACGAGGTCCCAACCGCTCCCATCGGGGAGCCCGATGTCGGTGACGAGCACGTCGATCTGAGCCTGCAGATCGCTGAGCCGCGCCCGCGCTTCCTCCAGAGACGAAACCGCTTCCACCGTGTGGCCGTCACTCTCGAGGAGCGACTGCATGAACTCGCGGCTGTCCACGTGGTCCTCGACGAGGAGGACACGGCGCGCGGGACGCTCCGACCGCTGCGCCACCGGCGTGCTCGACTCCGGGCGCGCGGGCGGAAACACAAGGCGCACGGTCGTCCCTTCGCCCGGCGCGGACTCGATCTCGGCGCGGCCGCGATGCCGCCGCGCGATTCCATACACCTCGGCCAGCCCGAGCCCGGTGCCGTTCACCCCCTTCGTCGTGAAGAAGGGCTCGAAGGCGCGCTCCCGCACCTCGGCCGACATCCCGACGCCGGTGTCCTTCACCGACACGCTCGCTTCCGTCGCCGTGAGCGTGGTCTCGATGCGCAGCGTGCCGCCGCCGGCCATCGCATCGAGCGCGTTCTGCACCAGGTTCAACAGCGCTTCGCGCAGCTCGCCGGCGATGCCGCGCACCGTCGCCCCCTGGATCAGGTACTGCTCGAGCCGGATGACGCCACCCTTCGCGCGCTCCTGCCAGAGGGGGCGCGTCATGGCGACGACTTCCTCCACCATCACCGTCAGATCGACGACGTCCTCGCGCGCGCCGAGCAAGGGCTCCTGGCGAATGAACCGCCCGACGCGCGCCGCCGTGGCCGCACCAGTCTCCGCCGCGCGCGCGATGCGCACCGCGTAGTCGCGCACCGCGGCGGGATTCTCGGCGTTCATCTCCAGAAGATACGCCGCGGCCATGATCGGATTGAGCGCGTTGTTCACGTCGTGCATCACACCAGCGGCAAGCTGGCCGATTGCGGCAAGGCGCCGGTCGCGCGCCGCCGCTTCCTGGAGCGCGAGCAGCTCACGCGTGCGTTCCTGCACCATCCGCTCGAGCCGCTCCGCTTCCGTCTGCACGCGCTGCTGCAGTCGGGTACGCTCGGTCACGTCGCGCTCCACCGTGACCGCGCCGCGCACGCGCTTGTGCGGATCGTAGAGCGGATTCGAGTTCACCTCGATCACCGCCGGCTCGCCGCCCGTCCCGCGCCGCACCTCGAGCGTCTCTCCGCGCACGCGCTCGCCACGCAGGGCGCGCGCAGTCGGATGCTCGTGCACGAACAGTGTCGTGCCACCGAGCGTACGCGGCCGGTCGAGCTGCCAGAGCTCGCGCAGCGTCTGCGGGTTGGCCGACGCGTGCTCCTGCTGCGCCTGCGCGTTCGAGCGCACGGTGCCCCCCTCGGCGTCGACGACGCGCACCGAGTCGGGAAGCACGTCGAAGATCGACTCGAGCTGCGCGACGCTGCGCGCGAGGTCTTCACGGAGTCCTTCACGCTCCGTGATGTCGCTGCCGGCGAAGAGAAGCCCGCGCCCGCCGCGCGCATCGAGCAATGGCGAGAAGGTCGCCTCCACCAGCCGCCGCCCGCCGCGATACTGGAAGGGGACGCGCACGGCGACGACCGGCACCCCTCCGGCCGCAATGTCCACCTGCTCGGTCAGGTCGGCCAGCGCGTTGGGGAACGCGTCGTACACCGACCGGCCGACCGCCTGGCTGACGTCCACCCCGGTGAGATCGCGATAGCGCGCATTCGTCGCGGCCAGCACGAGCTGCCCGTCGAACACGGCCACCGCAAGCGGCACCGCCTCGAGCAGGGCGTCGAGTCGAGCGTATTCCTGCTCGGCGTTCGGGAGGATTTCGGGGTGCGGCATGGAGCCGGGCACTACAGGCGGGAATTCAGCCGGCGTCGGCTGGAGTAAGGTTGCTCGCGGGGGAGAGAGCGTCAATGAGCGGGGATGCGGAGATGCGGGGATGAGGAGATGCGGAACGACATCGCCTCGGAGGCTTTTGCCTCCCGAGGCCGTCTCGCATCCCCGCATCTCCCCATCTCCTCATCCCCGCACAATCACCAGTTCCCCGGCACCGGCTCCTGCTTCGACACTCCGCCCGAACCCCCACCCGTGATCAATCGCGTGCCGCGCTCATACGTGAAGTACGAGTACGCCCACTCGATCAGCACGCTCGCGCGATTGCGGAAGCCGGCGAGATACATGATGTGGACGAAGAGCCAGAGCCACCACGCGAGCACACCCGTGACCCGCAGCCGGCCGAAGTCGGCGATCGCGCGGTAGCGGCCGATCGTCGCGAGGTCGCCCTTGTTGCGGTAGACGAACGGCTCACGGTCGCGATGCTCGAGGTCGCGCCGGATGCTCTTCGCCGCCGCGGTGCCCATCTGCATCGCGGCGGGCGCGACGCCCGGCACCGGCTTTCCCTTCGACACGACGGCAGCGAGGTCACCGACCACGAACACCTCGCGGTGGCCAGGGATGCTCAGGTCCGGCTCGACGAGTACGCGTCCCGCCCGGTCCTGTTTGGTGTGCAGATCCTTGCCGAGCGGCGATGCCGCATTCCCCGCCGCCCAGAGGATCGTGTGCGCGTGGATGCGCTCCTCCCCCGCCGCGACGTGGTGCGGGCCGATGTCGGAGACGAGCGTCCCCGTGCGCACGTCGACGCCGAGGTTCGTCAGGTCGCGGCGCGCGTGCTCGCTCAGCGCGTCGGGATACGCGGGCAGGATCTTCGATCCCCCTTCGAGCAGGATCACGCGACTCTCCGACGGATGGATCCGGCGGAAGTCGTGCACCAGCGCATGCCGCGCGATCGTCGGGAGCATGCCGGCCAGCTCCACTCCCGTCGGTCCACCGCCGACGATGACGAAGGTGAGCCATGCCGCGCGCTCCTCCGGGTCATCGGTCGCCTCGGCGCGCTCGAACGCGGTGAGGATGCGGCGGCGCAGCTCGATCGCGTCGTCGATGCTCTTGAGACCGGGCGCGAGCGACTCCCACTCCGGATGGTTGAAGTAGGCGTGGCGCGCGCCCGCGGCGAGGATGAGGTAGTCGTATGCATGCTCCCGCCCCGCGCTCGTCACCACCACGCGGCGCTCGACGTCGATGTTCGTCACCCCCTCCATCAGCACCATCGCGTTCGCCTGCTTGCGCAGCAGCCAGCGGATCGGCGCCGTGATGTCCGTCGGCGCGAGCGTCGCGGTCGCCACCTGGTAGAGCAGCGGCTGGAAGAGATGGTGGTTGGTGCGGTCGAGCAGCAGGACGTCGACGGCCGTACGCTTCAGCGCGCGCGCCGCATAGAGTCCGCCGAAGCCGCCGCCGACGATGACGACGCGCGGGCGGCGCCGTTCAGTCACCCACACCGGGATCGTCGTCATGGCCGCGCCGGGCAGCTGCGCAGCCGCGCCGCGAGTCCGAGCTTCAACGCACGCATCGCATCGATGGCGAGTCCGGCCATCGTGCGCGCGCCGATGGGATTGAAGTGGGTGTCGTCGTGCACGCCGTTCGGGTAGTTCGGGTTCGCGCCCGCCTCGAGGTGCAGCCAGAGCGTGCGCGACGAATCGGCGCCGAGCTGCTGCACGAGCTGCGCGCTCGCGTGCTCCATGTCCACCAGCGGCACGCCGCGCTCGCGCGCCGCGGCACGCGCCGCGTCAGGATACATGCCGTGCGTCTCGACCAGCTTCGCGCCGTCGAACTTCCGCCGTACGACCGGCGTGAACAGCACGGGCTGCGCCCGCTTCGCGCGCACCTCATCGACAAACTGCACGAGGTTGCGGCGGTAGTCGTCCGGCGACGAGTAGTTGTTCGTGCCCACCTTCTCGTCGTTGTGGCCGAACTGGATGAACACGTAGTCGCCCGGCTGCACGCTGTCGACGATCGCCTTCCATCGCCCCTCGGCGACGAACGACCGCGTGCTGCGCCCGTTCATGGCGCGATTCGCGATCCGGACCTCGCTCGAGTCGAAGCAGGGCTGGAGCGCTTCGCCCCAGCCCGTCTCGGGGCGCTTGTCGGGCTGCTTCTGCGCCATGGTCGAGTCGCCGGCGAGCCACACGGTGACCGGTGGCGCGCGGAAGGCGAGCGCGGCGACGAGCGGCGTCGCGGCGAGGAGGGTGCCAAGGAGACGCGTGCGCATGAGCA
>JAEKKK010000321.1 GCA_019510405.1 Gemmatimonadota bacterium
AGAGGAAGAAAGAAGGCCCGACACCATGCTGCCGGGCCCGGGACCATCCAAGACGGTCACGCGAAAGAAAACGACTCAGCGTGCACCGGGCAACCCGTCATAGAGGAATGGCGCATCGCCGACGACGTCGGCGAGACGACGCGCCAGCTCCTCGCGCGCGTCGTCCGCGGTGAGCGCGCGAAGCGCGGCAGAGGCGGCGAGCTTCGCGTGGGATGCGGTCACGCTGCGCACGATGCGCTTCACGAGGGGCACGGAGCGCGGCGCGACGCTCAACTGCCGCACGCCGAGTCCGAGCAGGGCGAACGCCATGAGCGGCTGCGACGCCATCTCGCCGCAGACGGCGACATCGATGTCGGCCAGCGTCGCCACTTCCACCGTGCGCTGGATGAGACGCAGGACGGCGGGATGAAGCGGCGTGTAGCGCGGCGCGAGGTTGGCGTTGCCCCGATCCACGGCCAGCGTGTACTGCACGAGATCGTTCGTCCCGATGCTGAAGAAATCGACGTCGCGCGTGAGCGTGTCGCCGGCGACGGCGGCGGCGGGCGTCTCGATCATGACGCCGAGCGGGATGTCCACGCGATGCGGGATGCCGCGGTCGGTGAGCTCGCGCGCCGACTCGTCGAGCAGGCGCCGCGCGGCAGGCACCTCGTCGAGCGTGACGATGAGCGGGAGCATGATCCGCAGGTTGCCGTGCATCGACGCGCGGAGCAGCGCACGGAGCTGCGTGCGGAACATCTCCGGCTGGTCGAGGCACATGCGGATCGCGCGCCAGCCGAGGAACGGGTTCGGCTCGCTGGGAAAGCCGCCCATCGGGAGCTTGTCGCCGCCGATGTCGAAGGTGCGGATGATCACCGGATGTCCCTCGAACGCCTCGAGGACGCGACGGTACGCGCGATACTGCTCGTCCTCGTCCGGCATGTTCGGGCGGCCGACGACGAGAAACTCGGTGCGCATCAGCCCCACGCCCTCCGCGCCACTGCGTGCGGCCGCTTCGGCGTCCTCGGGGATGTCGACGTTCGCGCGCAGTGTGATGCGCACCCCGTCGAGCGTGATTGCCTCGAGCGCGGCCAGATCGGCGAGCGCCGCCTCGGCCACCGCCTCCTCGCGCTGGCGCTCGTGATACGCGGCGATCTCCTCGTCCGTCGGGTTGATCGCGAGCATGCCGGTGCCGCCGTCGAGGACGACGCGTTCCCCGCCCTGCAGCTCGGCGGTCGCGGTACGTAGGCCGACGACCGCCGGGAGCCCGAGCGAGCGCGCGAGGATCGCCACGTGCGCCGTGCGCGTCCCCGCGTCGGTGGCGATCGCGGCGATGGTCGAGCGATCCAGTTGTACCGTCAGGCTGGGCGTCAGGTCGTGCGTGACGAGGATGGCGTTGGAGCCTGGCGGGAGCGTGACCGGATCGCGGTCGGGCAGATCGAGCAGCAGCGACAGCACGCGGATGTGCACGTCGGTCACGTCACCGACGCGCTCGCGCAGCATCGCGGCGGCGTGGCGCGCGAAGCGGTTGCGCCACTCGAGCATGATGACGTCGAACGCCTTCTCCGCGCCCATGTTCTGGCGAATGAGCTCTTCGACGCCGCGCGTGAGCTCCGCGTCGTCGAGGATGGAGAGCTGGACATCGAAGATGGCGGCTTCTTCAGGACCGGCAGACGCCTCCACGCGCGCGCGGACCTGACGCAGCCGCTCGCGGGCGCGCTCGAGCGCGCGGTGCAAGCGGTCGATCTCGGCGGGGATCGCCTCGTCGGGAACGATGCGATGGCGGACGTCCGGCACCTCCCAGCGCAGCAGATGCGCGTGGCCGACGACGATGCCGGGCGAGGCGGGGATCCCCCTGATCTGTCGCTCCACTACCGCTCCCCGAACTTGTTGGCGATCAGCGCGGCGATCGCCTCGACGGCCTGCTCCTCGTCGGCGCCGCTCGCACGGAGGAGCACCGACGCGCCGCATTCGGCCGCGAGCATCATGACGCCCATGATGCTCTTGCCGTTCACTTCCGTGCCGTCCCGCGCGAGGGTGATCTCACTCGTGTACTTGGCGGCGATCTTCACGATCTCCGCCGCGGGGCGAGCATGCAGCCCGTTCTTGTTGAGGATCTGCACGGTTCGTTCGACCATCAGCGAGCCACCGAGACGGAGACGAGGGCGAAGAGAGCGATGAGCACGAGCACGAGCTTCCATCCTTCGACGCGGCCGTGGACACGGACCAGCCCGACGGCGATCAGCGCGCCGGCGAGCAGCGCCCCCTCCAGCAGCGGACGACAGGTCGGTCCGACGACGCGGGCCACGGTGAGTGGGATCGCGATCCCGGCGACCGCCGCCGCGGCGCGCGCGATGTAGGCCGGACCGTTGCGCAGCACGGGATTGGCGAGCGCGCCGGCCACCGCCAGCCCGCGCGTCCAGCCCACTCGGAGACCCCAGATACGCAGCCCGAAATGTCCGACGTTGTACATCACGAGAAAGATCGCGAGGACGGCGAACGGGCCGGCGCCGACGCCGAACGCGATGAGCGCGACGAGCGACGAGAACGGCAGGAGGCCGGCCCACACGAGGCGGTCGCCGACACTGCCGAAGTAGGCGCTCTCGCGCGCCATCGCCGCCTTGAAGGCATCGCTGTGCACGCCGCCGGGCAGCTGGCGCAGCACGGGCTCGAGGACGAAGCCCACGCCATTGCCGAGCAGGGTTTCGTAGTTCCACGAGCCCTGGATCGCGAGCGTGCGCACGAACACGCTCACCCACGTCATCGCGGAGACCCGCGGTGTGGGATCCGGGCTCGGTACGCCGTGCGTCGCGGCAGCGGGAGCCGTCATCGCATCGCCAGGATCAGGAGTCCGATCAGCAGGCCGCCGGCAAAGTACCACCGGGCGCCGCGGGCGGAATGGAAGATGGTCCACGCCGCCGCCGCCGCCACTGCGCTCGCCGCGCCGACCGTCACGGCGCGCGAGAGATGCTCGTCGAACGACCAGAGCGCCACGGTGGCGCGGGCGACGGGAAAGATCAGACCGTAGGCGACGGCCGTGAGCAGCATCGCCCGCGCGAGGTCCGAGGTGAGCCCGGCCAGCTGGAGCCCCACCACCGCGCCGCGCGACCCGTGCTCGAGCGCACCGCGCTTCCGGCGCGCCAGCCAGGCATTCCAGACGCGCAGCTTCACGAGCGTCCAGCCACCCACCCACGCGGTGGCGAGGGTGGCGAGCACACCGACCGTCACGGTGCCCGCCGGCTCGGCGTGCAGCGCGGCGGCGATCGCGCCGCCGACGACGGCGGCCGAGCCCCACTCGGGGTAGCGCGAGGCGCCGAAGGGCAGCGTGGCGAGAGCGATCAGCTCGAGCGTCGCACCGACGAGGAGCCCGGTGTACGTGTCACCGACGAACGCGCCGGCCACGGTCGCGCCGACGAGCGGACGCGAGATCATCATCTGCGGGAAGCAGACGACGTCGAGCCCGAGGAGCCCGCCGAGCATGGAGAGGGGGAGCAGCTCCCTCACAGATCCGCCTCGTGGGCGAGCATCTCTTCCAGCGGTACGGCGCGCGCGGCGGGAACGTCCTGTGCCGTCACGAGCGCGCCGAGCGACGCGACCTCGCGCAGCGCCTGCTGCTCTTCGGTGGTGAGGAAGACGTAGCGCAGATACTGCCGGCGTCCCACGCGGTGGTGAATGCCGCCGATGTTGACCTCGCGCACACCGCCGTGGAGCACGAGCTCGCGCATCGTGGCGATGTCGCCGGTGAGCAGGATGCCCGGATGCGAATCGGTGCGATAGGCGTCGAGCAGCGGCGCGGCCTCGGCGGCCGAGTGGAAGCGGAGCTCCATCTCGGGCGGCACGCCCATGCGATAGAGCTCCCGCTCCCAATCGCTCGACGCGACCGCGTCGTCGACGAGCACGATGAAGCGCACGTCGAGCGGCTGGCCCCACCCGACGACGACCTGGCCGTGAATCAGGCGGTCGTCGATCCGGTTGAGGACGAGTGTCACTTCGGCGCCTCGTAGACGGAGATGGCGGCGCGGGCGCGCTCCACCGCGGCGCGGGCCGCCTCCTGCGGTTCGGCGCTCGACATGACGAAATCCAGCAGCATGGGGAGGTTCGCGCCGGAGACGAGCAGCACGCCGGGCATCTCACGGAGGAGCCGGCGCGCCGCCATGGTGCAGCTGCCGGCCTGCAGGTCGGTGAAGATGATCGTCGCGCCGTTGACCTTGAGCCGCTCGCGGAGGAGGAGCTGGATGTCCTCGCCGCACAACCCCTTCACCTCGATGGGATCGAGCCGATCGCCGCGCCCGGTCACCGCCTCGACGGCGGAGATCAGGCCCGCGGCGAAGTCGCCGTGACCGGCCACGAGCGCATGCTTCGCGGTGGACTCACTCATGGTCCTCACGCAGGTAGCGAGTGATCTCGGACTTGTCGCGCATCTGCTTGATCAACGCCTCGTTGAAGCGCTCGGCGGGATCGATGCCGCTCCACTTGAGGAGATGATGCATCGCGATCACCTCCGCAATGACGGTGATGTTCTTCCCCGGGTTGAGGGGAATCGTGATGCGCGGAATCGGCACGCCGAGGATGTCCGTCGTCTCGCCGTCCAGCCCCGTGCGGTCGACGACGGCGTCGTGGCGCCACTCCTCCAGCTGCACCACCACCTCGATGCGCTTCTGCTGCCGGACGGAGCGGATGCCGAAGATCGCCGGGATGTCCACGAGACCGAGACCGCGGATCTCCATGTAGTGCCGCTGCAGCTCGTGGCCGCGGCCGATGAGGATGTCGCCCGCGCGGCGGCGCACGAAGACGAGATCGTCGGCGACGATGCGATGCCCGCGCTCGACGAGATCGAGCACGCACTCCGACTTGCCGATGCCGCTCTGGCCGATGAACAGCAGCCCGACACCGTACACGTCGGCCAGCGAGCCGTGGATCGTCGTCTGCGGCGCGAACGCGTCGTCCAGCCACGGCTTGATGCGATTGTAGAACTCGTGGGTCTTCAGCGCGGAGCGGAGGATCGCCACGTCCGCGCGCGCCGCCTCCTCGACGACGTCGGCCGGGAGCGCGAGCCCCTTCGTGACGAAGACGCACGGCACCGGGAAGCTGAAGAACTGCGCGATGTGCTTGCGCCGCGTCTCCTCGTC
>JAEKKK010000261.1 GCA_019510405.1 Gemmatimonadota bacterium
CGAGACGCAGGACGGGCTCGTGTACGTGGTCATGCCGTACGTCGAGGGCGAGGTGCTCTCTGATCGGAACAACCGGCTGGGTACCTTGCCGATCGCCGAGGTCGTGAGCCACGTGCGCGACATCGCCGCGGGACTGCACGTTGCACATGAGCTCAAGATCGTGCACCGCGACCTCAAGCCGGAGAACGTGATGATCTGCCGGCAGCCCGACGGATCGGAGCGCGCCGTGGTGATGGACTTCGGGCTGGCCAAGGAGCGGCGCGCCGACGCGGAGCTCCAGAAGCTGACGGCGACCGGAATCATCCTCGGGACGCCGGAGTTCATGAGCCCGGAGCAGTTGCGCGGCCGGCCGCTCGATCCGCGCACCGACGTGTATTCGCTCGCGCTCATGACGTACGAGATGCTGACCGCGAAGCTGCCGTTCAGCGGGCGAACGCAGCAGGAGATGATGATCGCGCGCCTGCGCAGCGAGCCCGTGCCGCTCCGACAGGCGGCGCCGTCGCTCGGGCTGGAGGCGGTGGAGCGGGTGCTTGGCAAGGCGATGCAGCGCGATCCCAACGATCGCTATCAGACTGCCCCGGAGTTCGCGACCGCGCTCGCGGCCGCGGCGAAGGTGGACACCGACGAGGGGAGCCGCCTCGGGCGATTCTTCGGCCGCTGAGCGCGGACCGAGGGGAGAAAAGCATGACGCAGTCACGTGCACTGGGCTCGCGTTTGGCGCGGCCACTCGGAGTAGTGCTGATGCTCGGCGCCGCGATCGGTGCCTGCGGCTCGGGCTCGAGCGATGCAGCGCCCGTCTCGCCGTCGCCCGCGGGCGGTGACACGACGGCGCGCGCTTCGACGCTCGACGGGAAGTTGAGCGCGCCGGCGGGAATCGCGATCACGTATTTCGCCAAAGGGGTGGGCGGCGTGCGCTTCATGGCCCTCTCTCCGGATGGTGTCGTGTACGCGAGCCAGCCCGGCAGCGGGCGTGTCGTGCGCCTCCCGGACGCGAACAAGGACGGCATCGCGGACAGCGTCGAGGTCGTCGTGTCCGGGCTCGCGCAGCCGCACGGGCTCGCCTTTCACAAGGGCGCGCTGTACGTCGCGGCGACGGACGGCGTGGTGCGGGTCGCGCTCGGCCCGGACGGGCGCGCGACGGGAAGCCCCGTCTACGTGAACCGGTTTTCGGGAGGCGGCGGCCACTGGACGCGCACGATCGTCTTCGGCGCCGACAGCGCGATGTACGTCGCGGTCGGCTCGACGTGCAACCTGTGCGTCGAGCAGTCGAGCGATCGCGCGGCGGTGCTGCGGTTCAACGAGGACGGATCGGGGAAGCGCGTGTACGCCTCGGGGCTGCGCAACGCGGTCGGACTCGCGGTCGAGCCCACGACGGGCGCGCTCTGGGCGTCGCAGAACGAACGCGACAACCTCACGCCTGAGCACGAGGACCTGCCGCCCGAGGAGATCAACATCCTCACCGACGGCGGCGATTATGGCTGGCCGTACTGCTACGGCGATCGCGTGCCGAACCCGGAGTACAACGACGCGGCGCGCTGTGCGCGCACCATCGCGCCCGCGGCGAAGCTGCAGGCGCATTCCGCGCCGCTCGGCATGAGCTTCCTCGCGCGGGCCACGCGCCTGCCGGCGGCGTACCGCAGCGACCTGCTCGTCGCGTATCACGGCTCGTGGAATCGCGACACGCCGACCGGCGCCAAGGTCGTGCGCGTGCACGTCGCCGGCGGGAAGCCGGGAGAGGTGGAGGACTTCATCACAGGGTGGCAGCGCCCCGACGGCAGTCGCTGGGGACGTCCGGTGGACGTGCTCGTCGCGGCGGACGGTGCGGTGCTCGTCTCGGACGATCAGGGCGGCGCGATCTACCGCGTCGTACAGAGCGCTCCGTGACCGTACGCCGGGTGCTCGTCGCGACGCTCGCCTGCAGCGCGCTGGCGTCGCTCCCGCGCGCCGCGCGAGCACAGACGACACTGCCCTCGCTGACCGGATCGTCGTATCGGCCGGGCGTCGACGTGCTCGACTACGACGTCCATCTCGAGCTTCCCGACAGCGGCTTGTTCCTGCGCGGCGACGTGACCGTGTCGGCGCGCCGCGCGCCGTCGCTCGCCGTGCTGCGGCTCGACCTCATCGACTCGCTGACGGTGCGCAGCGTGGCCGTCGATGGCCGGCGCGTCACCGCGACGCACTCGGCCAACGCGCTCGACGTGCCCCTTGCGGGCGCGAAGGGCGACACGGTGCGCGTGCGCGTCGTGTACGACGGCCCGGTGCACGACGGCCTCGTGGTGCGCAAGGATGCGCGCGGACGATGGACCTGGTTCGGCGACAACTGGCCGGATCGCACGCGTCAGTGGCTGCCCACGGTCGATCATCCGAGCGACAAGGCGACGGTGTCGTGGACGGTCCGCGCGCCGACGGGACGCACCGTGGTGGCGAACGGCGTGTTGCTCGGCACGAAGCCGGTCGGCGCGGGGCGTACGGAGACGAAGTGGCGCGAAGGCCGGCCGATCCCGCCATCGCTGATGGTGATCGGCGCGGGCCCGCTCGTGCGCTACGACCTCGGCGAGACGGCGTGCCGCAACGGCGATCGCGCGCAGTGCGTGCAGCAGTCGGTGTACGTGCTCCCCGAGAACACGAGCTGGCTGCCGGGCGCGTTCCAGTCCGCCGGGCCGATCGTGGCGATGTTCCAGGAGCTCGTCGGTCCCTTCCCGTACGAGAAGCTCGCGCATCTGCAGTCCAACACCCGCTTCGGCGGGATGGAGAACGCGAGCAACATCTTCTACGACGGCAAGCTGTTTCCGACGCAGCGCGTGAGCGACGGCCTCATCGCGCACGAGACGGCGCATCAGTGGTTCGGCGACGCGGTGACGGAGCGCGAGTGGGCGCACCTCTGGCTCTCCGAAGGGTTCGCCAACTATTTCGCCGCGCTCTGGGCGCAGCGTGCGCACGGCGACACCGCATTCCGCCGCCAGATGGCCGCGATGCGCGAGAAGATTCTCGCCGATCGTGACGTCGCGTCGCGGCCGGTGCTCGACACCGCGCAGACCAACTATCTCGCCCTGCTCAACGCGAACAGCTACGACAAGGGCGCGTGGGTGCTCTACATGCTGCACCAACAGCTCGGCGACAGTGCGTTCTTCCGCGGGCTGCGGTCGTACTACGCCAGGTACCGGGACTCCACCGCGCTGAGCGACGATCTTCGCCGTGAGCTCGAGCAGGCGTCGGGCCGCTCGCTCGGACAGTACTTCGATCAGTGGCTGCGGCGCCCGGGCTTCGCGAAGCCAGCGATCGGATGGGCGTTCGACCAGTCCACCGGCAGCGTCTCCCTCTTCGTGCAGCAGGACGCCGCGCCGGGGCCGTATGCCTTCCCCCTCACGGTCGTCGTCACCGACGCCGGCAACGTGGCGCATCGACTGTCCGTCGACGTCCCCGCCGAGGCGCGAGCCACGCTGCCGATCCCCGGGCACTTCGAACGGAAGCCGAAGTCGCTCTCCTTCGACCCGGACAGCTTACTCCTCGCCCGTATCGCGCGTCTGTAAGACGTGCATCCTCGCGTGCTGTTCCTCGCTGCGCTCTCGGCGTCGCTCCTCGGCGGACTCGCCGAACGGGCGAGCGCCCAGAGCGCGTTGCCGGCCAACCGCGCCGACGCCTTGCTCGACGCCGGCCGATGGACGGACGCCGAGGACGTGTTCTACGCGGATGTGCGCGCGCGCCCGCGCGACCCCGAGGCGCGTGCTCGGCTCGGACGCTATCTGGCGATGAAGGGTGGACTGCGCACCGGCCTCGTACTGGTGGACGAGGCGGTCGAGTTCGGCCTGGAGACGGAGACGGCGCGAGCCGTGGCCACACCTATCCGGGCACTGATCGGTTGGCGCGATCGCGAGCTCGCCGGCGCGCACGACACGACGGTCGACGTACGTGCGCCATCGCGCGACGATGCGATCCTGCGATTCGCCGTCGTGCGCCGGTCGGGCGATACGGTGTGGGCCGACGTCGTGCCGCGCATGATCGGCTTGGACAGCGCGGCGAGCGCGAAGCCGATCGTCGGCCTGGAGACGATCGATGCCCTCGCCCCCGAGGTGGACGTCGCCAATGGCTCGATGCGGCTGCACGCGAACCCACGCGCCGCGGCCGCCGCGGTGGGGCGCCGCTATCCCCTGCTGCGAACCCCGACCGACGTGCGCGTGCTGCTCGCGCCCGGTCGCGTCAGGTCATTGCCCGTTGCATTGCGCGAGCTCGCGCCGCGCTGGTGGCAGCTCGATCCGGCACACGGTGTCCTGATCGTGCGCTGAAGCTCGCGCTCAGCGAGCGAAATCGATCACTTGCCGATCGCGCCGAGCTCGACGAGCAGGCAGCGGTCCTGGACGACGTCGATCCCGGCGCGCGCGAAGCGCTCCGCTGCGGCGTCGTTGCGAATGCCGAGCTGGAACCACACCGACGCCGGTCGCTTCGCGAGGATGTCGTCGACGTGCGCGTCGATGTCGCGTGCGCGACGGAACACGTTGACCATATCCACCTCGCCCGGTACAGCCGACACCGTGCGATACACCGGCTCGCCGAGGATCTCGGTCACCTCGGGATAATAGACCGGGACCGGCACGATCTCGTATCCAGCGCGTTTCGCGTACTCGGGCACGTAATACGCCGGCTGTCCCGACTCGGCCGTCTTGATGCCCAGCACGGCGATCCGATGCGTGCGCTCGAGGAGCGCGCGGATCCCCGCCTTGTCGTCGATCAGGTGCTGCTGCCAGGCGGTATCCGGACCGGTCATTGAGAATGATGGTGTCATGGGCGGGCCATAATGCCAGGATCGTGCGCGCCGAGCGGACCGATCCACGGCCGCGAGATTACATTTCTCGCTTCGTCACGACCAGAAAGGGAGAAAACGTTCGATGCGGATGCTCGTACTTCGAGCGGGACTGCAGGGTTCGGCGTGTGCGTACGATCTGCTCCAGAATCCCGAGGTGAGCCAGGTCCGGCTCGCTGATCTTCGCTTCGACCACCTGCCCGACTTCCTCAAGCCGCTTTCCGGGCCGCGACTCATCCCCACCACGCTCGACGTGCGCGATCGCGAAGCCGTGCTCGCCCTGATGCGCGAGTCGGACGCCGTGATGAGCGCGATCCCGTACTACTTCAATCTGGCGCTCGCGGAGTGCGCGGTCGAGGCTGGCGTGCACTTCTGCGACCTCGGCGGCAACACGGAGATCGTCTTCCAGCAGAAGGAGCTCGCCGACCGCGCCGTGGCGAAGGGAGTCACGGTAGTGCCCGACTGCGGTGTCGCGCCGGGGATGGTCAACATCCTGGCCGAGTACGGCATCCATCAGCTCGACTCGGTGGACTCGGTGCGGATCTACGTCGGCGGCTTGCCGCAGGAACCCGAGCCGCCGCTCAACTATCAGATCGTCTACTCGCTCGAGGGGGTGCTCGACTACTACACGACGCGCTCCTGGGTGCTGCGCGAAGGCCAGCGCACGCAGGTCACCGCGCTCTCCGAACGCGAGCCGATCCAGTTCCCCGAGCCCGTAGGTACCCTCGAGGCATTCCACACGGCGGGTGGTCTCTCCACGATGGCGTTTCGCTACGAGGGGAAGATTCCCGAGATGGAGTACAAGACACTCCGCTACCCGGGACATGCCGAGATCATGCAGACGATTCGCGAGCTCGGCCTACTCGACACGGAGCCAGTCGAGGTGAAGGGTGCGATGGTCTCGCCACACGATCTGTTCGTCTCGGTCGTGGGGCCGAAGCTCACGAAGCCGAAGGGGAAGGACCTCCTCGCACTGCGCGTCATCGTGCGAGGGAGCAAGGGTGGCCGGCCGGCCGAGCGTCGATTCGATCTCGTCGACCGCTACGACGAGAAGCACGGCATCAGCGCGATGATGCGCACGACGGGATACTCGCTCTCGATCACCGGCCAGATGCAGGCGCGCGGGGAGGTCCGGCCACCGGGGGTGTGGACCCCGGACGAATGCATGCCGGCCAAGGAGTACATCGCCGAGCTGCACGCTCGCGGGATCGAGCTGAAAGAGACCGGGGATGCGGGAACGCGGGGATGAGGGGATGCGAAACGGCCTCGGGAAGCTTCTGCTCTCCGAGGCCGTTCCGCATTCCCGCATTTCCGCATCCCCTCATTCCCGCACGAAGTTGGCGAGCGTGGCGCCCATGCCGTCCATCGTCGCCTTCGCGTTCCAGCGGTCGTTGCCGTTGTAGATGAACGAGAAGGCGATGATCTCGCCGCTCTTCGACGTCACGTAGCCGCCGAGGGCGATGACCGTGTTCGTCGTGCCCGTCTTGGCGTGCAGGTTCCCCTGCGCCGGGGTCGAGCGCATGCGGCGGCGCAGCAGCTCCGATTCGCCCGCGACGGGGAGCGAGCCGTGGAACGCCGACGACCATGGGCCGCGGTGCGCGTAGCTGAGCAGGTCGATCATGACGCGCGGCGTGAGGTAGTCGAGCGTCGAGAGCCCCGACCCGTCCGACACCTTCACCCACTGCGGATCCACCCCGACCTTCTTCTGCAGGAACTCGCGCAGGTTCGTGAGCCCGGTCTCGGCCGTGGCCGTCCCGTTCGACGCCGATGCGCGCGACGCGTCGCGGAAGAGCAGCTCCGCCACGATGTTGATGCTCTCGCGGTTCATCTCGGAAACGATCTGCGAGAGTGGCGGCGAGTCGAATGACGCGACCTTCTCCGCGGTGCCCGGCGTCTTGCCCGGCTTGATCGTGCCGTCGACCGTGATGCCGGCGTTCTGCAGCCCGGCGCGCAGCGCGCCGGCGGTGAAGAGGGCGGGATCGTCGACGACGAGCGAGTAGCGGAGCGGCCCGCTGCTCGAGCCGATCGAGCCGCTCACGTCGATGCCGCCGTCCGCCGCGCGCCGCGCGATGATCCGTCCGCCGCGCCCGCCGACCAGTCGCACGGTGCTGCGCACGGGGATGGCGGTCGTCGCAGGTTCGAGTGTCACGGCGGCCGTCTTTCCGTTCGGCTGCACGACCACCCAGACGAGATTCTCGTTGAGCGAGAGCGCCGAGACCCGCGCGGCGTACGCCGCGCCGAGGTAGGTGGTCTTCCAGCCGTCGGGGATCTTCTGATCGTCGAACGCGGAAGCGTCGTACACGAGATCGCCCTTGACGTGCTTCACCCCCGCGGCGGCGACCGAGCGGGCCAGCGTCGCCATCGGGAGATTGGGATCCCTGTAGAAACGCGCCGACATCGACGGGTCGCCGTCGGCGCGCAGATAGATGTTCCCGTTCACCGTGCCGTCGGCGCCGACGGCTCCGTCGCGCAGCACGTCGGTGGAGAAGCGGTGCTCCGGGCCGAACCGATCCAGTGCGACCGCGGTGGAGAAGAGCTTCATCGTCGACGCGGGCTGCATCATCTCCCCCGCGTTCTGCGCGAACAGCGTGTCGCCACGCGTGAGCGACACCACCATCGCGCCGAACTTCCCGCTGCGGACGTTCCGCGCGATCATGCCGGCGAGATCGCTCTGGAGTGCCGCGGCGCCATGGGGCGACGTCCAGGCGCTCGATGCCGTCGGTGCGGCGGCGCCCGCGCGTGCGCGTCGCGACGCGCGCCTGACCGGCGCCTTGCCGCGTGCGCGCGAGCGGGTCGAGGACTGCGCGGCGGCAGCGGCCGGAAGTGGCGCTCGGCCGGCGAGCAGCGACTCGCCACCCGATGTCGCCAGCTGGGCGACGACGGCGAACGTCAGGACCGCGACGCGCGTGGGACGCACGCCAGGAGTGAAGAAGTGCATTGCGATGTGCGAGGGGTGGCAAGGCGCGTTCCAAGCGCGACCGCACCAGGCCAATTCGAAACGAGGCGGCGCGCACGCCGCCTCGCGATTCGACGATGGGTCAATGAGCGGGCACGTCCCGAATCATACCTTCAGGATGATACCACGCCGATGCAGCAGATACAGCACTCCGTACCAGAAGATCACGAAGGCTACGGCGAATGCGAGTGATGCGTTGACCGGTGAGAGCCACGAGGCGAACAGCGTCCGGTAGATCCCTTCCTGCAGCGGGATCCGTGCGCCGTCATAGTTCACCTTGAAGATCGAGTAGATGCAGCGCGCCATCACGGCCGACCCGACGAAGGCGACGATCGGGTTGGTGCCGTAGACGACGAACGGCTTGGTGAACCGCCGCACGCGATTGAAGTCGACGATCCACATCACCGTCGCCAGCGCCACCGCAGCCATGCCGGCGGAGAACAGCACGTAGGAGCTCGTCCAGAGACTCTTGTTGATCGGGAACGACCAGTGCCACATGAGGCCGGTCATCATCCCCAGCGCGCCGACGCTGAACATGCCCGCCAGGCGCTCGGTCAGAGGGCGCTTCTCGCCGATCCATCGGCCGGCCAGGTTGCCGAGCATCGCCGTGCCGATCGCCGGCACCGTCGAGAGGACGCCTTCCGGATCCCATGTCACGCTCGAGCCCCAGAGATGGTTCCCGAGTCCGATGCGGCTCCAGTCGAGCACGAGCCGGTCGACCCACGCCGCCATCGTGCGCGACGGCTCGTCGAGCAAGAGCGCGCCGATCGTCCCTTCGCCCGGGACGGGGAGCACCGTCATCACGATCCAGTAGCCGAAGAGGATCGACGCGAGGATGATGATCTGCTGGCGAACGGTCGTCCGCAGCGTCAGCAGCGCGGCGACGGTGTAGGCGATCCCGATGCGCTGCAGCACGCCCAGCATTCTCCAGTGCAGCAGGCGGTCGCCCATCCGCTGGAGCAGCGTCGGATCCGCGACACCGGGAACCGAGCCCCAGGTGAAGTACGGGAACCCGTTGATCAGGAGCCCGAACAGGAAGATCAGCGCGCCGCGTCGGATGATCTGGGCGCGGATCGCCTGCTCGCTGTCCCCCCGGGCGCGGCGCGCGCCGAGCGACAGGTAGGTCGTGATGCCGACGATGAAGAGGAAGAAGGGGAAGACGAGGTCGGTCGGCGTCCAGCCATTCCACTTCGCGTGCTCGAGCGGGGGATAGATCGCTTCCCAGGTGCCGGGGTCGTTCACCAGCAGCATGCCGGCGACGGTGATGCCGCGAAATACGTCGAGCGAGAGCAGGCGCTCGCGCACCGGCACCGACGGCGAGGTAGGAAGCGCGGCGCGGAGATCGCGCGCACGCGGCAGTGAGGGAAGGGTGACGGCCATCTGGCGACCTCGGCGGTTTCTCGCCTCCTGTGGGCGCCGGTTCGCGCCCGTGGTGTCCAACGTGCAGCCTTACAGACTATCTGAACAGAGGAAGGTGACGACTCTGGGCCCTTGGCCCCCTGGGCGGAACTTCGTCACTCATGCCGTCTACCTGAAAGGGATGCACTGAATACACCGCTCGCCGGAGGTTGGACATGCGCCACACGATCGCTCGGGATGGAATCGTCGCGGGGATTCTCGGAGCTACGGCCGTCGCGCTCTGGTTCCTCGTCGTCGACACGATCTACGGCCACCCGTTCGCCACGCCGGCGGCGCTCGGACGCGGCCTCGTGGGAATCCTCGGCCCGCATGGCAGTGAGGGGACGGCGGTGTTCGTGGCGGCCTACACCGTCTTCCACTACCTCGCGTTCATCGGCGTCGGGCTGCTCGTCGCGGTGATCGTCCATTTCGCCGAGCGCGAGCCGTCGGTGCTCGCCGGCGCGATGATGCTGTTCGTCGCGTTCGAGATCGGCTTCTA
>JAEKKK010000262.1 GCA_019510405.1 Gemmatimonadota bacterium
CCGTCAGCATTCTCCGGCGGAGAGTCGCGAGCCGCTTCCGCACCGAGCCGTCGAGCACCGTGTCGCCGACGTGCACGACCACGCCACCCATGATCGCCGGATCCACGTTGATGTGCGGCACGACCTCCTTGCCGAACATGCGCGAGAGCTGGCCAGCGATCGAGGCGCGGCCCGCCTCGTCGGTCTCGCGCGCAACGGTCACACGCGCGTGGATCCGACCCTCGGCGGCGTCCACGAGGTTGTAGTACTCCTCGGCGATCGCCGGGATCAGCATCTGCCGGCGGTGCTGCACGAGCGTCTGGAGGAAGCGCAGCATGAGCCGCGGCATCCGATCCTGGAACGCCTTCGCAAGCACCTCGCTCTTCTGCGCGGCCGAGATGCGCGGCGACTCGAGGAAGAGGCGGAGCGTCGGGTTCTCGCCCATCGCGCTCGCGACGTCGCTCAACATCTTCCCCCAGCCGCGCAGATCCTCGGCGCGCGTCGCGAGGACGAGCAGCGTCTCGGCGTAGTTCCGCGCGATCGTGGTGTCGCGCATCGTCAGCGGCTCGCGCTCACGGCGGCCGGCGTCACGCTCGCGAGGAAGCTTTCGACGAGCTGGCGGTTCGCGGCCTGATCGAGGTTCCGATCGATCACGCGGCCCGCGCCGGCGATCGCCAGGTCCACCGCCTCGCGGCGGAGCTGCGCGATGGCGCCTGCCTTCTCGGCCTCGATCTCCCTGCGCGCGCGATCGAGCATGTTGGTCTGCTCGGTGTGCGCCTGCTCGATCAGCTCGGCGCGCACGCGCTCGGCGGCGACGCGCGCATCGGCGATCAGCTTCTGCGCCTCACCGCGAGTGGCATCGAGTGCCGCGCGCTGCTCGGCGAGCAGGCGAGCCGCCTCCTCGCGGTCGCGCTTCGCCGACTCGATCGCGTCTTCGAGCGCCTGCTCGCGCGCCTCGACGGCCTTCGTGATGGGGCCGAACGCGAACTTGGCGAGCACGAAGAAGAGGACGGCGAAGATGATCAGCGTCCAGAACATCAGCCCGTAGTTGGGCGACAGCAGATCGACCTTGCTCGAAGCGCCGGCTTCCTGCGCGAGCGCGGGCACGGCAGCGAGGGCGGTGATCACGAGCGAACGGAACAGGGTACGCATCGAAGGATCGAAGTGGGGGAACAGTGCGCCGCCGCCCCGGGGCGGCGGCGCACCGAACGAAATCAGATCTTGCCCTGGATGAGGAACGCGATGACGGCGCCGAACAGCGCGACGCCCTCGATGAGCGCGGCGAGAATCAGCGCGGCGGTCTGGATGCGGCCGGCCGCTTCCGGCTGGCGCGCCATGCCCTCGACGGCCTGGCCGCCGATGCGGCCGATGCCGATACCGGCGCCGATCACCGCGAGACCAGCGCCGAGACCGGCGCCGACGGCCATCATGCCGCGCGGGCTCGCGACGCCCGCATCAGCGGCCGCCTGGAGCATGGGAAGGATCGTGTGCGTCATGGTGCTATCTCCAAAGTCGTGCTTCTCGTGAAAACGTCAGCGCCCCGCGGCATCCCATCACCGCCGTCCGTCACCGAGACCCGGGTCTCAACGGACTTCCCCGACCGCTCGGCCGGGTACGTGGCGCGCGGAAGGGCGAACCCCGCGCGCCGTGCTAATCAGTGCGCTGCTTCGCGAATCTGGCCGATAAACACCGCCGCCAGCAGCGAGAAGATGAACGCCTGCAGGAAAGCGACGAACAGCTCGAGCATCATGATCGCGACAGCCATCGCAGCGGGCGCGATCCCGATCACGTAGCTCTTGAAGGTGAAGATCAGGCCGATCAACGCCAGCACGACGATGTGTCCCGCCGTCATGTTGGCGAGCAATCGGACCGTGAGCGCGAACGGCTTTGCGATCTTACCGACAACCTCGATCGGCGACATGATGATGAACATCGCCACGCGGATCACCGGGTGCAGATCCTTGTTCCAGTAGAAGATCGTGTTGAGATAGCCGGGCCCCTGCGCACGAATACCCGCGATCTCCACGACGAAGAACGTGATGATGGCCAGCGTCGCGGTCACCGAGACGTTGCCCGTCGCCGTCGAGCCGTACGGGATGAGGCCGAGCAGGTTGGCGAACAGGATGAAGAAGAAGAGCGCCATGATGAACGGCGCGTACTTCTCACCGTGATGGCCCAGATTGGGCAGCGCGACTTCCTGCCGGACATAGAGCACCATCGCCTCGATGCCCGCAGCGAATCCCCTGGGACGCCCGGTCTCGTGCGTATGGCGCACGTGTGCACGCGCGGCGGTGATGAGGACCACGCTCACGAGCAATGCCGCCAGGAACAGCATCACGACGTGCTTCGTCGGTGAGATGTCGATCGCGAAGGAGCCGATGTGGATCGGTGCCCATTGCGGCAGCACATACTCCGCGGGCTCCCAGATCCTCCATCCGTCCTTCGGATACTCGATGCAGCGGGAGTCGGTGATGTGCGGGGTGATGATGTCACCGGGCACGTGCGGACCGCAGGCCTCGTGCTCGCCCCCCGCGTGATTCGCTTCCCCGCGGGCGGTACCCTGGACCTCTCTCGCCGTCTGACGGGCAGCGAACGCTGCGGCGGAATCGACGGCGGCAGCCTGGGCGGCGAGCGGCGTGCTCGAGAGCAGCAGCGCGATGACGAAAGTCCCGATCTTCATATGGTCAGGAACGGCGGCTCGATCAGTTCGGTCAGAAAGAAGAAAGTCGCAAGACTCAGCAGCGCCGCGTTCGGCGGCAGCCCGAGCGACCGGCAAACGAATCCGTATACAATCAGGGCCGCGAAGCAGACCACGGCCCCCAGTACCCATCCGGCGATCGCGTTGCCCTTGTCGGCCAGCAGGCGGGCGAAAGCGAACGCGACCAGCTGTACTACGAGCGCCACTAGCGCACTGACGGCGATCGTGCGCCGCTCGGCCGGAGCCGAGTAGATGGCGGCGAACACCGCGCCCGCGAGTCCGACGACGATGACGCTCGCCAGTAAATAGAGAGCCACCCCGCGCCCCACCGACTTCTCGCTCACGGGAGAGGCGCCCCGTCGCGACGCGCCTTGCGTTCCGCCTCCTCCCGCGCCTGAGCCGCCATCAGCTTCCGGTACAGGCTGTGGAAGCCGGCCCCCGCCCCGAAGAACACGCCGATGATGAGAAACCAGGGAGCCGTCCCGAGCTTCCGGTCGACCCATTGGCCGGCGAACAGGAAGAGGACGATCGAGGCGGCGAACTGCAGCCCCACCCCGGCGAATTCGGAGGCCGAAGGCCCGCTGCTCGCCTCTCTCCCGCCGGGCGGTCCGGCGGACGGTCCCCCACCAGGCGCCTTACTCATCGCGGGAGAATCTAGCGCTTGTGAAATTTTTCGCAAGCGATTCACACCCCCAAACCGAACACCGCCCGAAGATGTGTGTGGTGCTCGCAAGTGTAGACAGGATCACAACTTCTATGTGACAATTCGTGTTGCTTGTTCGTCTGGGTGTTGATAACTTGGCTGCCCGTCGGTTCGTGAGCGATGCCCGCCCGCCCACCGGCACCGAGCCCCCATCGGTCCTGTGATGAACGTCCGTAACCTGCTGATCCCCCTCCTCTGCCTCGGGGCAGTCGCATTCGCGTGCGGTCCGCGATCGCACTCCGAGGCGTCGCTCGTGTCCGTCAACATCGCGCCGCCAGTCGCCGCACCCGCGGTGAAGAAGACACCGAAGAAAGAGCAACAGGTGCGCGTCGATCCCAAGTTCACGATCAGCGTCGAGCACAAGTCGATCCGCTTCGCGCTGGACGTCGCGAATCCGACGAAGAAGGACGTCGAGCTCACCTTCCCCGACGGTCAGACGCACGACTTCATCGTGCTCGACAGCGTCGGCCGCGAGGTGTATCGCTGGGGCGAGGGACGCATGTTCACGCAGTCGGTGCAGAACCGCACGATCGACGGCGGCGAGACGATGCACATCACCGAGCAGACCACGCTCGATCTCGCACCGGGCAGCTACGTCGCGGTGGCCAAGCTGCGAAGCACCAACTTCCCCGTGCAGGAGCGCGTGCCGTTCGAGGTGAAGTGATCGTGTGACCGCCCCGACGCGCCGCGGGTTGTGCGGTGCGAAGGGTCTCCCACGCCGCTCGGGTCTCCCGGGCGGCGTTCATGTTTCCGGTCTCGACACAGGTCAGCCATGACCGATCGCACTCGTCTCGCACTCTGCTGCGCCGTAGCGCTCATCGCCTGCGGCGGCGACAGCACCGCACGGCCGCTGCAGACCGACGCCGCGGCGGTCGCACAGACCTTCTCGCAGCTCGCGGACTCCGTGGCGCGCAACGGCGGTAACACCGAGGTCGGCACCGCCTACGGCAGCATTGCCGGCATCCTGCGCATGGGGGGGCGCATCACGCCGATCACGCTCACGATCGACGGCGCGAGCAGAAGCTTCCTCGCGACGGCGATGAGCATCGAATCGGTGACGAACCCGTGCCCGCCGAACGCCCAGTGCTTCGCCCCGGAGATGCGCATCGTGCAGCGCAGCCTCATCGCGTGGGACCGGGACAACCCGACGCACATCGTCCAGCTCTCGTCGTCGTCGGACGACGAGCGCATTGGTAGCATCAGGGACAGCACATCGCTCGCCCTGTGGGCACCGACGGCGTCGCTCATCTACATGGACGGCACGGGCATCATGTACTTCGGAACGAGCGGCGCGCAGCGCTTCACCGTGACGAAGTCCACGACGGCCTGCCCCGAGCCGGACTACTTCCCGCCGCTGGGCGTGCTGCGCCCGCGCGGCTACAGCGCGACGTGCGTGCTCGCCGACATCGCCGTGAAGTTCGATGGCACCGTCGAGCCGTCGGTGTACGTGGCCGCGAACAAGACGGCAGTCACGCACACGATCGCGATGGGGGCACAGACGGTCGCCGGCACGCACCAGGAGACATCCGTCACCGCGTGCGACACGACGTGCAGCGTGCCGCCCACCGATCCGAACGGGCCGACACCCACACCACCAGTCGTCGTGCAGCCGGGCACCGATCTCCCCGCATCGCTCACCGCGTCGGTCGACTCGCTGGTACACCTCGTCTTCACGGTGAAGAATCCCTCCGGCGGTCCGATCCGCATCACCTTCCCGAGCAGCCAGCGCTTCGACATCGTCGCGATCGACTCGACGAGCGGGAAGAACGTGTGGACGTGGTCGGCCAATCAGACCTTCCTCGGCGCGATCCAGGACGAGACAGTGCCAGGCAACGGCGCGCTCGTGTACACGGCTTCATGGAAGCCGTCGGCGAAGGGGCTCTACCTGTTTCACGCGATGCTCGCATCCAAAACGCCGCGAGCGGAAGCGTACACGACCGTCATCGTGCCCTGATCTTGCGGTAGCAGGATCGAACAAAGCGAAGTGCGCGGGGTGTTCAGGCAGAACACCCCGCGCGCGCGTTCGGCTTCCACGCCGAGCGTACCGCGCTAGCTTGCAGGGAATCCCCGCACTCGAGAGGGAAATCCAGCACGTGACGACGACCGCAAACGTACGCCCCGCACGCGACGACTCGCGCGACGTGGAGCTGCTCGACCAGCTCGCGCAGGCTCGCGCCGCGCTGAACGCACAGATCGCGCGCCGCATCGTCGGACAGCGCGAGGTGGTGGACAACCTCGTCGCGACGATCCTCGCGGGCGGACACGCACTGCTCGTCGGTGTGCCGGGTCTCGCGAAGACGCTCCTCGTGCACACCGTTGCACAGGCGCTCGACCTCCAGTTCTCGCGCGTGCAGTTCACCCCGGACCTCATGCCGAGCGACATCACGGGCACGGAGCTCCTCGAGGAAGATCACGCGACGGGACGACGGTTCTTCAAGTTCGTGCAAGGCCCGGTGTTCGGAAACGTCGTGCTCGCGGACGAGATCAACCGCGCGCCGCCGAAGACGCAGGCGGCGCTGCTGCAGGCGATGCAGGAGCACGCGGTAACGGCCGCGGGGAAGACACATCACCTGCCCGAGCCGTTCGTCGTGCTCGCGACGCAGAACCCGATCGAGCAGGAAGGCACCTACCCGCTCCCCGAAGCGCAGCTCGACCGGTTCATGGTGCAGCTCACGGTGGGCTACCCGACGCGCGAGGAAGAAGAGCGGATCGTGGCCGAGACGACGACGGACGTCGACGTCGAGGTGACGCCAGTGCTGACCGCGGCGCAGCTCAGTGATCTGCTGCATCTCGTGCGTCGTCTGCCGGCGGCGCCGAGCGTGGTGTCGTACGCGGTGAAGCTCGCACGCTCCACGCGGCCCGATGCTCCGGAAGCGTCGGCGAACGTGAAGAAGTACGTGAGCTGGGGTGCCGGACCGCGCGCGTCGCAGTATCTCATCCTCGGCGCGAAGGCACGCGCCGCGATGGACGGACGCGCGATGCCGGATCTGGAAGACGTCGCGGCGATGGCGCTCCCGGTGCTCAGCCACCGCGTCGTGTTGAACTTCCAGGCGGAAGCGGAAGGGGTGAGCGCGACGTCGTTGATCGAGCCGCTGACGAAGGGATAGCTCGCGCTCACGTCGAGGTCCTGGCCGCGGGGCGTTCCGCTCTGGCAGATCCCCTGGATCACGATAGCTTCGTTCGCGCCGATGACGGCGCCAGCGACCATCGCAGGTCCACGCAGAGAGACGTCCCGTGAGCCACGAGCCACCCGGCGCCGACGCGTTCCGCGTCGCGTATCGCGAGCTTCTCGAGGAGCTCGTACGTCGCGCTCCCGCGTCGCACACTCGTCCGCCATCGTGGGCCGACGCGCTGTATCACGATCCACTCCGCTTCCCCGCGGAGCTCGATCGCGACGAGCTGTCGGCGGTCAAGCTCAGATTCGTCACGCTGTTGAGTGCACTCGCGCCGGCGGATCGCGACCTGCACCGCGAGATCGCGCGGTCGGAGCTGGACCGGATGTTCGCCGCAAAGGCGTCTGCTCCACCGCAGAAGCACGCGGCGCGGCACGGCCCTCCGCCGCCGGCACCCGCGCCGGCGTCGATCGTCCCGCCGCGCGCCGCGGCCGCACCAGGCATCGGCGGGAGGCTGCGCGCCATGGCTGGTGCGTTGCGACGAGCGATGCCTTCGCCACCACCACCGCCGCCACCACCAGCGCCAGCGCCAAGAGCGGAAGCCGGCGTATCCAGCGAGAAGACGCGGACCCACGTCACGATCGAGTCGCCCGTGGAGAGCGTCGGTGGTGCGGTCGGCTCGGACGAGCAGGCGCCCGCGTATCACGGCAGCCGTGCAAAGCCACCGATGCAGCGCGACGATGGCGGGTTGCTCGGCATGGAGCCGCAGCCCGGCGGCGCTGAGGCCGCGACACCTCCGCCACCGCCCGAGCCAGACGCGCCGGAGCAGCCGGAAACGCGCTACCTGAACGCGAAGCTCGCCGATCGCGAAGCGGACACGCCGCTCGAGCTGGCCAATTCATACGTGCTCGAGGTCTCCGTCGATCTCCAGAAGATTGCCGGTGCGGGTAGTGGACCGATGGTGGCCGCACCTCTGCTGTTCGAGGAAAACGAGCAGATCATCACGCTCACCGTTCAGGTCACCAGCAACGATTTCGACATCTCTCAGGATTCCCTGCCGCTGAAGCTCCCGCGTCGCGGTCCGTCGAAGGGCAAGGCACGCTTCGACGTGACGCCGAAGCGGGAAGGGCGGTGTGCGCTCACCGTGAGCGCGCACAAGGAAGGCAACTTCGTCATGCAGCTCGAGATCACCTACTCGGTCGGCGCTGCGCACGCCGCACCGGAGAGCGTGGCAGTGTTGGGGCGGCCCCTCACCGCCGCGTCGAACATGACGCGACGCGAGCTTGGCATGACGATTACCCCCTCGGCGAAGGGCGGCTATGACTGCATCGTGCGCGGACCGACGCACACGAGCGTCGTGTTGCCCGTGAGCGAGACGGAGATCGCCGACGCGATCGGGTCGGCGCGCGACGCGATGATGAGCGTGGTCTCGCAGCGGGATGGCGCGGCGCTCGTCTTCCAGACCGGGATCGCGGTCGACGATGCCTCGCGCGATCGCGCGCTGCGCACGCTCGCGGTCGCGGGGGCGGATCTGTTCCAGCGCATCTTCTATGGTCCCGCCGCGGGTGCCGACGTGCAGAACGTCGGCGAGCTGCTGAAGAAGCAGGCGACGAAGGCCGGCTCCTCGCTCGACTTCCAGGTCGTCGCGACGCGATTCCCCGTGCCGTGGGGGCTGCTGTACTTCGGCGACGCCGCCGAGGGGGCGACGATCGATCCCGAGCTGTTCCTCGGCATGCGGCACGTCGTCGAGCAGATCCCGCTGCAGACCGGGATGCTCGTCGACGACACCGTGATCGACAGCGGGAGCCCGTCGCTCGCGGTGAGCGTGAACGTCAACGAAGACATCGATGGCGGCCAGCTCAAGCTGGATGGTGTAGCGCGGCAGCTCGCGTACTGGGACACGTGCGCGACGTCGGCCGGTCCGCACCTCACCGTCGCCCCGCGGCGCACCCGCGCCGAGCTGCTCGGCGCCCTGCGCGACGGCGCGCGCGACCAGCTGATGTATCTGTACTGTCACGCCGTCACGAACGCGCCCGACGATCCCGGCGGGATCCGCAACGCGGCGTTCCTGCTCACCGGCGGCGAGCGCGTCACCCTCGGCGACCTGTATCGCGAGTCGCCGACGACGAAGCCGCTGCCCGGCAATCCGCTCGTGTTCATCAACGCGTGCGAGTCGGCCGAGCTCCGTCCGGAGTTCTATGACGGCTTCATCCCGTACTTCATGGCGAAGGGTGCGCGGGGCGTCGTGGGCACCGAGTGCAAGACGCCGGCGGTGTTCGCCACCGAATGGGCGCTGCGCTTCTTCCCGCGCTTCCTGAACGGCGAGTCGCTGGGCGACATCTTCCTCGACCTGCGCCGCGAGTTCCACACGAAGCACGGCAACCCGCTCGGCCTCCTGTACAGCCTCTACTGCGACGCCGACACGCGCATCCAGCCGGGACTCACGATCTGAGCAGAGGAGCAGCACATGCCCATCCGCAGCATCGCCGGCGCCGACGCGCAGTACTACCTCCTCTCGTACGACGAGAGCGGCAGGGAGCGGCCGGAGGCGAACGGCATCCTCCTGAGCGACGTCGTGCGCAACAAGATCGCCGACCCCAACGAAGCGATCACCGACGTCTTCTTCGCCAGCCACGGCTGGCAGGGCGACATTCCGGCGGCGATCGAGCAGTACGATCGCTGGGTGGGCGAGATGGCCCGGTCGCCCGATCGCGAGGTGGCGCACACCGCGCGCCCCGGATTCCGCGCGATCGTCGTCGGGCTGCACTGGCCCAGCCTCCCCTTCGGCGACGAGAAGCAACCCGGCGATCAGGGCGGCGGGCTGCTCGGCGCGGACGACGAACCGGACATCGACGCACAGGTCGCGCAGTTTGCCGCGAGCATCGCCGACACGCCGAGAGCGCGCGAGGCCATTCGCACCATCCTCCTCGCCAACCGGGAGGACGACGGCTCGAGCAAGACCCTGCCGAGCGACGTGCGGGAGGCGTATCGGACGTTGTACGCCGAAGCGGGGCTCGATGGCGGCGATGGTGATCCAGGGGCACCGCCCGGGGCCGACCGTGATCCCTTCGACCCCGACGCGATCTATGAAGGTGTACGGAACCGCGCGGCAGCA
>JAEKKK010000263.1 GCA_019510405.1 Gemmatimonadota bacterium
TGGCGTAGTTCGGCTCGTCCGCGCCGAAGAACCGCCAGATCGGCTTCAGCTCACCGAGCGGCCGGCTCGCGTCCACACGGATGCTCACGGGGAAGGGCGGGGCGCCCGCACCGGCGTTCGGGGTCGATTGCGCGCTGATCGGCGCGGCGTCGGCCGCGCCGATCAGCGCGGCGATGAACAGGGCGCGACCCACGCGCCCCATGTCACGGCGACGAGCCAGCGAGTGGAAGGAGATCATGAGCATGTGCGGGGACTTTGCACGGATTTTGACCCAGGCGACGGATAGTAGTCGCCGCTCGCACGAACGCCATCACGGGCCCTTCGCGTCGTCGCTCTCATGGCCATTCGCATCGTCAGACTTGGCACCCCCCGCGTCGCCGGCGAAGGACTTCGACTCGGGACCGTCCGCCGCCCACCACGCGGGGTGAAGAAGACGGACTTCGCGCGGCGCGACTTCTATGACGTCTGGCTCCCCGAGCTCGCGCCCAGTGCGCAGGTGGTCTCGTGGGCGCTGGCCGATCCCTGGACCCCGGCCCGCTGGCGGCGTTACGACCGCATCTACCGCCGCGAGATGGCCACCCCCGCCGCCCGCCACCTGATCGAGCTCCTGGCCACGATGTCGAGGACGACGGACTTCTCGGTCGGCTGCTACTGCGCGGACCCGACCCACTGCCATCGAAGCATCCTGGCGGAGCTCCTGGAGGGGGCGGGCGCCGAGGTCGCGGAAATGAGGGGATGAGGGGATGAGGGGATGCGGGAATGCGAAACGACGCGGCCTCGGGAGGCAGCAGCTTCCCGAGGCCGTTCCTCATCCCCGCATCCCCGCTTCTCCGCATCCCCGCTGTTGCATCCCGGCGAGCTGAGGCGTCGATAGTTGTCGCCTACTCCGAATTAATGTCGCCTCGCAGATTCGCCCCCCGCGCCGCCGCTGGCGCGTCGCCGAGCCACCCGCGCCTCCGCACCCTCGCCGTGCGCATCGGGCTCGCGACAGCTGCACTCGCGATCGCCGCGTCGACTGCCTCCGCGCAGAAGCTCCAGTTCCGTCAGATCACCCCTGACCAGGGACTCTCCAGCTCCCTCGTCCAGGCCATCCTGCAGGACAGTCGGGGCTTCGTCTGGCTCGGCACCAAGAAGGGCATCGACCGCTACGACGGCTACACCTTCACCACGTATCGCCATCGCACCGACGACTCGACGAGCATCGTCGACAACGACGCGTTGACGCTGTACGAGGACACCCAGAAGATCCTCTGGGTCGGCACCACCAAGGGGCTCAGCCGGTACGACCGCGAGCACGACACCTTCCAGAACTTTCTCATCGTACCGGGCGACACCCTCGCCGTCGGCGCTGTCCTCGAGGCGCAGGGTACGCTCTACGTCGGCACGGCGCGCGGGCTCTACAAGTTCGATCGCACCACCCATCGCGCGACCCCGGCCTCCGAGCAGCTCGTCGGCATCGACATCCAGGGCCTCTTCGAGGACAGCAGCCACCACCTCTGGCTCGGCGGCAAGGGGAGCGGTGCGCGGGAATACAACCCGCAGACCGGTTCCGTCCGCGTCTGGACGATCGACCCCGAGAACTCCGACTCCCCCACGCTGCTCAAGGGCAAGGACGTCCGCCAGTTCGTCGAGGACGCCGACGGCAACATCTACATGGCGATGATGGATGGCGGCGTCGCCCGGATCAATCGGGGGACGGGCGCCATCGCGCTCTTCCAGCACGACAATGAAGATCCGCAGAGCCTCGCCATCAACGCGGTGCACTCGATCCTGCTCGACGGCGCGCGCGGCATGTGGGTCGGTACCGAGAACGGTGGGCTCGACTACTTCGATTTCGCCACGCGGAAGTTCCAACACAACAAGTTCGACGCGAACAATCCTTCGGGATTGAACAGCAACTCGATCTGGTCGCTCTTCAAGGATCCGAGCGGCACGCTCTGGGTCGGCACCTTCGCCGGTGGCGTCAACATCTCGCGCGCCAACGGCAGCGCCATCCGCCGCTTCCGCTCCATCGCGGGGGACGCGACGAGCCTGAGCTACAACTCGGTGATGGCCTTCCTCGAGGATTCGAAGGGCGGCATGTGGGTCGCGACCGATGGTGGTGGGCTCAATCACTTCGATCGCGCGACCGGCAAGTTCCAGCGCTACTCCACGACGACGAGCAACCTGAACTCCGACGCCGTTCTCTCGCTGACGGAAGACAAGACCGGCGGGATCTGGATCGCGACGTGGGCAGGTGGGGTCAGTCGCCTCAATCCCCAGACCGGTCGCTTCACCGCGTTCACGCCCAAGAACAGCGGCATGGCGGACGACAACGCCTTCGCCGTCTACGCCGATCGCGCGGGGCAGATCTGGGTCGGCACCTACAGCAAGGGCCTCCAGCGTCTCGATCCGAACACCGGCGCGTTCAGCGCGCCGATCCTCTTCGGCAAGAAGGGCGAGAGCCAGATCCGCGTCGTCACCCAGCTGTCCGACGGCGCCATGCTCATCGGCACGACGGGCGGCAGCATGTTCGAGTACGATCCCCGCTCGGGGAACAAGCGTCCCTTCGCCGTCGGCAAGGACGGCGTGAGCGCGCCGCAGATCAACGCGATCGTCGAGACGGAGCCGGGCACGATCTGGATCGGTACGGGGAACGGGCTCGATCGCCTCGATCGGCGCTCCGGCAAGTTCGAGCACTTCACCGAGAACGACGGGCTCCCGGGCTCCACGATCAACGGCATCGTCCCCGACGCCGCAGGGCAGCTCTGGCTGAGCGGCGACCGCGGCATCGTGCGCTTCGACCCGGCGTCGAAGAAGGTCAAGGCATATACGGTCGCGGATGGCCTGCAGGGGAGTGAGTTCAACTTCGCTTCGTACTACCGCGCCCGCGATGGTGCGGTCTTCTTCGGCGGCAGCCAGGGATTCAACGAGCTCGCGCCCGATCGCATCACCCAGAACGCGCACGTGCCGCCGGTGGCGATCACCGGCTTCCAGCTCTTCAACAAGCCGGTCGCCATCGGCGCGAAGGGTTCGCCGCTCGAGCAGAGCATCACGACGACGAACCGTCTCGTCCTGCACCACAACCAGGGCGTCTTCACCCTCGAATTCGCCGCGCTCGACTACGTCGCCCCGGACAAGAACCAGTACGCCTACAAGCTCGAGGGGCTCGACAAGGAGTGGAACGAGGTCGGCAACAAGCGTTCGGCGTCGTACACCAACCTGCCGGCGGGCACGTACACCTTCCGCGTGAAGGGCACGAACAACGACGGCGTGTGGAACGAGCAGGGTGCGTCGCTCGAGATCAAAGTCGTGCCGCCCTTCTGGGCCTCGTGGTGGTTCCGCACGATCCTCCTCCTCGCCGCCGCGTACGCGGTGCGCTACGGTCTCCGCGTCCAGCGCGAACGGCGCGAGAGCCTCGAGCACATGAACGCGACGCTCGCCGAAGCGGCCGAGCGGGACCGGCGCTCGCAGCAGTACCTGGAGAAGAACGTCCTCGAGGTGCTCGAGGCGATGGAGCGCTTCTCCGAGGGTGACCTCTCCGTCTCCCTCACCGTGGAGAAGGATGACGCGATCGGCCGCCTGCGTGGCGGCGTGAATCGCGCCGTCGCCAACATCCGCTCGATGGTGCAGCAGGTGCGCGACGTGCTCGACTCGACGGTGCACACGGTCTGGAAGATCCAGTCGGACACCAACGAGTTGACGCGCGGCGCCGAAGAGCAGATCAGCCAGACGCTGCTCGTCTCGTCCGCGGCGCAGCAGATGGCGCAGACGGTGTCGGGCAGCGCGAGCAGCATCACCGAGGCGTCGGAGATCGCTCAGCGTTCCGGCACCGAAGCGCACGAGGGCGGCCGCATCGTCCGCGACACCTTCGCCGGCATGGACGAGATCGTGGACACGGTCGGCATCTCCGCCCGCACGGTCGAGGCACTCGGCCGCAGCAGCGAGCAGATCGGCGCGATCACCCGGGTCATCGAGCAGATCGCCGACCAGACGGAGCTCCTCTCCCTCAACGCCGCGATCGAGGCAGCGCGCGCGGGACGCCACGGGAAGACCTTCGCTGTCGTCGCACAGGAAGTGCAGCGCCTCGCCGAGCGCACCGCCCAGGCGACGAACCAGATCGCCCGGGTGATCGAGAACAATCAGCGCGAGGTCGAGAGCGCCGTGGCCGCGATGTCGCGCGTCGGCGGCCAGGTGGAGCGCGGCAAGGAGCTGGTCGACAAGGCCGGCACCGCGCTCGACACGATCATCGGCAACGCCGAGCGGATGCTCGCCTGCATCCAGCAGGTGCGCGCCTCGAGCGAGGAGCAGTCCTCCACCACCGCGCACATCAGCGAGAACATCGAGACCATCTCGCAGGTCACCCACAACGCGGTGCGCGGCAATCAGTCCATCGCCGCGGCGATGCAGCAGCTCAACTCGCTGATCGAGGACCTCCAGCACCGCGTCTCCGCCTTCCACTTCGAGGCGACCGAGGCACCGCTCCCCGAGATCAAGGTGGATCCCGCCAAGCTCACCATCGACCAGGACAACCTCGTCCACTGGTAAGGGTCAGAGTAAGCGGGGGTCAGAGTAAACGGGGTCAGAGTAAACGGGGTCAGAGTCAACCGACTCTGACCCCATTCGTCATCCCGGGGACCAGGTGGGGTCAGAGCTGATGGGCTCAGACCTGGTGGGGTCTGACCCCGTCGTCATACGGAGGTAGGAGAGGGTCGGACTCCTCGAGGATGGTACGAGCTCGTACCGCCCTTCGAGGAATCCGACCCTCTCGATGTGTGCACCTCGCCGCCCAACGTCTCGCCGGCCCGGACCGTAGCCACCGCAGGCGCGTCGCGCCCGCTTTCGCTGACAGCTGTCCGCTCGCCGCCGTCCGCTCGCCGCTGGGCTCATCTGAGCACTCGCCGCTCGCCGCTGTCGTTCGCTCGCCGTTGCGCCCCGCGCGACGTGGACGCAATCTCCATCGCACACCCACTCCGCCCAACCGCCTACCTCTCCCCCGATGAAGGTCTCCCTCAAGGTGAACGGCAAGCCCACCACCGTGGACGCGCCGTCCGACATGCCCCTCCTCTGGGTGCTGCGCGACGTGCTCGACCTCAAGGGCACCAAGTACGGCTGCGGCGTGGGCCAGTGTGGCGCATGTACCGTGCACTACAAGGGCGCCGCCGTGCGCTCCTGCCAGCTCCCCGTCTCCTCGCTGCAGGGAGCGGAGATCACCACCATCGAAGGGCTCTCGAGCGACGGCTCGCATCCCGTGCAGCGCGCGTGGGACGAGATCGACGTCCCGCAGTGCGGCTACTGCCAGGCCGGCCAGATCATGTCCGCCGCCGCGCTTCTGCAGAAGAACCCGTCGCCCTCCGACGCCGACATCACCACGGCGATGCACGGCAACCTCTGTCGGTGCGCGACGTACCTCCGCATCCGCGAGGCGATCCACACGGCGGCAGCTGCGTCGGCCGCCACGCCCGCCGCACCGGCGGCCACCTCGAGCCGGCCCCGCCAGGCCGGCACTCCCCGCAACTGAGGCGACGATCCGTGACCATCAACGCACGCGTCGACCGCCGGCAGTTTCTCCGCGTCTCCTCCCTCGTGGGCGGCGGTCTCCTCCTCGGCACCGTGCTCGACGCCACCGGCGCCGCGCAGCTCTTCGCCGCCGACGTCGGGCGCGGGAGCAACAACGAGTTCGTCCCTAATGCCTTCATCCGTCTCGCCCCCGACGGCTCGGTCACCATCGTCGGGCAGAATCCCGAGGTGGGTCAGGGGATCAAGACGATGCTCCCGATGCTCATCGCCGAGGAGCTCGACGTCGACTGGAACGACGTGAAGGTGGTGCAGGGTGACCTCGATACGGTGAAGTACACCGGCCAGGTCGCGGGCGGCAGCACGGCCACGCCGAACCACTATCTGCCGATGCGCCGCGTCGGCGCCGCCGCGCGCGCGATGCTCGTCGCCGCTGCCGCGTCCACGTGGGGTGTCCCCGCCACGGAGTGCGAGACGTCGTCCGCCACCGTCGTCCACAAGTCGAGCGGCCGCAAGCTTCGCTACGTCGAGCTGCTCGACAAGGCCGCGACGATGCCGGCGCCCGATCTGGCGACGGTCGCACTCAAGGACCCGAAGAACTTCCACATCGTCGGCACGAAGGTGCGCGGCGTCGACAACCACTCCATCGTCACCGGCAAGCCGCTCTACGGCATCGACGTCACGCTGCCGGGAATGCTCTACGCCGTGTACGAGAAGTGCCCCGTGTTCGGCGGCTCGGTGAAGAGCGCGAATCTCGACGTGATCAAGCGCGAGCCCGGCGTGCGCCACGCCTTCGTCGTCGAAGGCGTCGGTACCGATCCGACGGGATTGCTCGGCGGTGTCGCCATCGTCGCCGACAGCTGGTGGCTCGCACGGTCGGCGCGAAAGAAGCTGCAGGTCGAGTGGAACGAAGGACCCCACGCGACGCTGAGCAGCGACGAGATCTCGGCGACTGCCGCGAAGCTGGCCAAGCAGCCGCCGCAACGCTCGCTCCGCAAGGACGGCGACGTCGACGCCGGGCTGAAGAGCGCGGCGAAGGTCGTGCGCGCCGAGTACTACTACCCGTACATCTCGCACGCCAACCTCGAGCCGCAGAACGCCACGGCGCGCTTCGCCGACGGCAAGATGGAGATCTGGGCGCCGACGCAGCTTCCCGCACCGGCGCGCGGTCTCGTCTCGAAGGCACTCGGCATCGACGAGAGCAACATCACGATCCACCTCACGCGTGGGGGCGGCGGTTTCGGTCGGCGGCTCATGAACGACTTCGTCGTCGAAGCAGCGCGCATCGCGAAGGAGACCGGCACGCCGGTGAAGCTGCTGTGGACGCGCGAGGACGACATGCACCACGACTTCTATCGCGCCGCCGGCTTCCACAACTTCACCGGTGCAGTGGACGCGAGCGGCAAGATCGTCGCGTGGAAGAACCACTTCGTCGCCTTCGGCGACGCCGAGAAGTTCGCCGCGCCCGCCGACGGGAAGTCGCCGCCGCCCTTCGGCGCCGGCGCGGGGATCGGAGGCGGCGAGTTCCCGGCGCGCTTCGTCCCCAACTTCGTGCTCGACGCGTCGATCATGCAGCAGCATGTCCCGACGGGCTATCTGCGCGCGCCGGGCAGCAACGGCATCGCCTTCGCCACGCAGAGCTTCATCGACGAGCTGGCGGAAGCCGCGGGAAAGGACCCCCTCCAGTTCCGCCTCGACCTGCTCGCCGATCCGGCCGAGACGCCGCAGGGCGCGCTCGTTGCGTCGCGCATGCGCGGCGTCCTCGAGCTCGTGCGCGACAAGTCCGGCTGGGCGTCGCGCGACAAGCTGCCGAAGGGCACGGGCATGGGAGTCGCCTTCCACTTCAGTCATCGCGGCTACTTCGCCGAAGTCGTGCAGGCGACGGTGAGCCGCGCCGGCAAGGTGAAGGTGGACAAGGTCTGGGTCGCGGGCGACATCGGCAGCCAGATCATCAACCCGAGCAACGCCGAGAATCAGGTGCAGGGCTCCGTGCTCGACGGCATCTCCGAGGCGCTCGCGCAGGAGATCACGATCGAGCGCGGCCGCGTCGTGCAGAACAACTTCACCGAGTTCCCGCTCATTCGCATGGCGCAGGCGGCACCGATCGAGGTGCACTTCCTCGTCAGCGAGTATCCGCCCACCGGGCTCGGCGAGCCCGCGCTGCCGCCGGCCGTGCCGGCGCTCTGCAGCGCGATCCACGCCGCGACCGGCAAGCGAGTGCGTTCGCTGCCGCTCTCCAAGCACGATCTGAGCTGGGCGTGAGCGCGACGACGCCCTGAAACGTGTCGTCGCACACGCCGTAGTGGAAAACACGAGGAGGTGGCGATGGCGTTCTCATTGAGTCGGTGGCGGGCGAAGCACCTGCTCGCCGCGTGGGCGATCTACTGGATCGTGCTCGTCGCCGTGAAGCTCGGGTCCGGAATCGTCGCGGCCCTGCGCGTGATGAACTCGCCGAACGAGCACGGCAACGTCAGCGCCGGGATGGGCGATGGGGCGTTCAACGTCAGCGTCAACGGCGCCGGCGTGCACTGGGTGGGCTCCGCATCGGTCATGAGCGTCGTGCTCTGGCTCTGCGGCCCGCCCCTTCTCCTCTGGCTGCTCTGGCTCGTCACGCGCCGCGCTCCCACGCCGGCGCGCGAGTCCGAGCGTGACTACCGCATCAGCTGATTGCGAGGCGACTCATGATCGACGACGAGCGCATTCCCGAGCCCCAGCCGAGCGGCGCGCTCGTGCCGCCGCCGCACCTGCCGTCCACCGCGCTCGCCGCGGCGGCGCCGGTGCCGCCACGCCGCTGGGACGACGACGACGTCATCGCCGCGCGCAACTTCTTCACCCGCGTCGTGCGCTCCACCTTCGACGCCCTCGACAACGTCGGCGACTCGATCGCCTCGGCGATCGGCCTGCGCTGACACGTGCCCGCCGCACGCTCGCCACTCGCGCGCCTCAGGAAGCTCTGTCTCGCCCTTCCCGAGGCGCACGAGGTCGAGGCCTGGGGTGAGCCGACGTTTCGCGTGAAGAACAAGCTGTTCGCCATGCACGCGAGCGCCGGCACCCATCACGGCGACGGGCGTGAGGGCGTGTGGATCAAGTCCGCGCACGTGACCCAGGACATGCTCGTGCGTGCCGATCCGAGGCGGTACTTCGTTCCGCCGTACGTGGGGAAGAGCGGCTGGGTCGGCGCGTACATCGATCGTGGCGCGGACTGGGAGATCGTCGACGACCTGCTGCGCGACGCCTATCGTCTCACCGCCCCGAAGAAGCTCGTCGCCGCGCTCGACGCACCCCCGCCCGCGAAGTCGCGGACCACGGCGAAATCGCGGACTACGGCGAAGTCGCGCGCGCCGGCGAAGTCGAGCCGCCCGGCGAGATCAGCGGCGCCGGCGAAGCAGCGGCGGAATCTCCGCAAGTAGCTCGCGCGCGAGAAAGCCGATCTGCCCCATGCGCCGAGCGAGCGCACGTCCCGCGCTCCCGTGCAGGTGGACTCCCCACACGACCGCGTTGAGCGGCGGCGCACCGCGCGCCGCGAGCCCCGCGACGATGCCTGCCAGCGTGTCGCCCGAGCCGGAGGTCGCGAGCCCGACGTTGCCGCCATCGTAGCGATACACCGCTCCCTCCGGCGTGGCGATCCAGCTCGTCGCCCCCTTGAGCACGACCACCGCGCCGAACTGCCCGGCGGCGCCGAGCGCGAGCTCCGCGGGCGAGGCCTCCACGGCGTCCTTCTCCACGCCGAGCAGCGATGCCATCTCCCCGGCGTGCGGCGTCAGCACGGCGCGCCCGCCGAGTGGCGCGAGCAGCGACTGATCCGCGCGCAGGGCGAGCAGTGCCGCGGCGTCGAGGATCAACGTCGCGTCGTCGCGCAATCGGCCGACGAGCGGTGCGAGCAGAGCATGCGCCGCCCGCGCGCTCTGCATACCCGGCCCGACGAGCATCGCATTCACGCCGCCGGCATGCTCGGCGAGCACCGCCGGGGCTCGCGAGACGGAAATCTCGCCGCTTCTCGTCTGCGGC
>JAEKKK010000264.1 GCA_019510405.1 Gemmatimonadota bacterium
GCCGCTGCGACCACGGCGTAGGCGTGCCATGCCCAGTCGAGCACGACCGAGTTCGCATGGGCGGGAGAGTAGACGGAGGCGGGCGCAGGGCGAGCGGTGGACGTCATCGCAGATCTCAGAAGAGTGACATCTGTTCCCCGAGCGTCGATGGGTCGACCGGCGGGATGCCGAGCAGCCGCTGCAGCACGCGCGCGCTCTCAGGGGAATGTCCGGCGAAATGATTGTTCACGTAGCCGTACACCTTCACCTGCAGATCGGCCAGCGGCCAGAGGACGCCGGCCCACGCCTCGAGCTCCTGGGTGCGATCGACCTGGATGCGCGAGTAGTCGATGATGTCGCGATCGGGGCCCATCCATCTGACGTACACGAAGTCGGTCGTCGGCCTCGTCGCGAGGGCGAGCATCTGCTTGCGCGGGATCCAGCGCGCATCGGACAGGGTGAGCGCGACGTCGTGCTCGGCGAGGAGGGCGAGCACGCCGTCGTTGATCCATCCGCGCTGGCGGAACTCGACGGCGAAACGCATGTCGCGCGGCAGTCGCGGGAGCATCGCTGCCAGTGCGGGGAGCTCGACCGGACCGAAGTCGGGGCCGAGCTGGATGAGGATGGGCCCGAGCTTCTCGCCGAGCTCCCGCGCGCGGTCGTAGAACTGGAGCGCGACGTCGTCCGCGTCGCGCAGCCGCCGCTCGTGGGTGATCTCCTGCGGCAGCTTGAGGGAGAAGGTGAACCCTGGCGGCGTCCGGTCATACCAGCCGCGTACCGTCTTTGCCGCGGGCACGGCGTAGAAGGTGGAGTCCACCTCGACCGTGTCGAAGGCGCGGGCATACACGGAGAGATAGTCGGCCGGTCGGGTGCCGGACGGATAGAACGGTCCGACCCACGCGTCGTAGTTCCAGCCCTGGGTGCCGAGGCGAATGCGCGCGCTCATGTTTGGAGAATGGGCGCGCGGGCCGCCGCGCTGTCAAGCGCGACTCAGCCGACGTACGCCTTGAGTGCGCCTGTCCAGTCGCGCGAGATGGAACCGAGCCAGTCCTGCGCGTGCCGGAGCTCGGACGCGTCCACCTCCCAGAGCCGCTCGCGGCCGACCCGCATGCTGCGGACGACGCCGGCCGCTTCGAGCACCTCGAGATGTTTGCTCACCGCCTGACGGGTGACACCGCTTCCCTCGCTCAGGCGCATGGTGGACATCGGTCCACGCGCGCAGAGACGGTTGACGAGTCCGAGCCGGACGTTGTCGCCGAGCGCGGCGAATAGCGGCGCGGCGCGGCGCAGCTCGCGAGGCGAACGGCGCCGTCGCATGGGAGTCCGGGTTCTTGTGCGTGTGGGCGACATGCCACTCCATCTTTGCAATTGTGCCGCCCACTCGCTGTCGATTCCTCGGAAAGCGGCAGTGCGGCGTGAGACCTTGGGCACGTCGAGTCCCGATTGGCTGCGGGCGAGGCGGTCCCGCAACTCGTGTTGCCGATCGAGCAGTGCGCACGTGCACCGGACGTGAAACGCCAGGGCGTGCGGTCCTCATGACTCGACGACGCATTAGTGAATACCACGCAGACGCGCCGATGTTGCCTTGCGGAGCGCATTGCGTGTGTCGCAACTGGTTGGTTGCGCCTGAGGCACGGCTCAGGCTGGCAATGCGTCGTCGGAAGTGCAGCTCCCTCGACTCGCTCCGCTCGCTCGGGATGACTGGATGAAACCTTTGTCAGGTCCCGATCTTGCTTTGGTCGTCGGCCAAGCTCGACCACTCTGAATGGGAGATCACCTATGGACCACAAAGACCTCAACGACTCGACGGACGGCCGGCTCGAACGCGCCAAGGACCAGGCGCTCGGCAAGCACGACAGTCACCCGAGTGTTGCCGATCAGGTGGGAGAAGGCGTAGGCGGCATCGGCGGGATGCTCGCCGGCGCGGCGATCGGTACGGCAGCGGGCCCGATCGGGACGTTGATCGGTGGGATCGCCGGCGCCGTGGGAGGCTGGTGGACTGGACGCGCCGTCACGGAAGCGGCCAGTGCGATGACGACGGCCGACGACGATTACTACCGGTCGCACTACGAGTCGTCGTCGAACCGGCTTGCCGACCGCAGCTACGAGGACGTGCGGCCAGCGTATCACCTCGGCCACATCGCGGCAAACAACCCCGACTATTCGGGCCGCGAATGGAACGACGTGGAGCGCGACCTCCAGCACGGGTGGAACGCGGACACGACGCGCCGCTACGGCGAATGGTCGACGGTGCGCGGCTACGCGAACGAGGGGTTCAATCGCGGACGCTCGACGGTCGGCAGTGCAGCCGCTCGCACGGACGACGCGATGCACGAGGCCGGCGGCGCCATGCGGAACGCGGGCGATCGCGCCGTGGCCGGCACCGAGCGAGCCGGCAACAAAGTCGCCAATGCGGTCGACGACCTGAAGGACCGCGTGGATGGCAATCCCGCGTCGCGCCCGGGACCGGACGCAACCGACTCCAACCGTCGCCTGAACAACCAGTGACGGTCTAGCCTTACCGCCGCCGGCAACGGCTCAGCGGTAAGTTTCGAAGAACCCCGCTCCGCGTCCCGCGAGCGGGGTTCCTCGTATACGCCCTGAAATCGTCGCGGTCCCCTTCATCTGGACGAAGTACGGGCGCGCGATCGCTCGGCTGGCGAGCCCGTCGCCGCGCTCGACGCCCGGCGCGCGCGTGTCGGTCGCGGTCGCATCCTCGATCGCGAGCTCGATATGCAGCGTGTCGGATCCGCGAACGTCGAGCATCTCCGCGCTCGATGGCGTGCGGATCTCGGTCCCGCCGACGCGGGTCGTTCGTCCATCGACGTAGCGGATGTCGCGCGGACGGAAGAGGGCGAGGAATCCCTGTTGGTCGACGAGATAGACGACGAGGGAAGGCGGCGTCGTCGTGCTGTCCGACGACTCCACGCGGCCGTAGAGGAAGGTGTAGTCGCCCACGCGCGCCGCGCCCCACTGCCAGGTGACACCGCGCCACACGCCCCAGTTGTGATCGTGGTAGGCCTGCGCGGCCGCGTAGCGCGTACACGACGTGCCGACGCAGATCGAGCCGGTGGCGTCTGCGCGGAGCCCCGCGACGACGTAGCCGCTGACGATGCCGCTCGCGAGCGACGCCCCGGGGAAGTACGCGCCTTCCGCGGGAGCGACGACGAGATCGAGCTTCACCGGCGTCCCCGTGCGCTCTTCGCGTGCGGTGCCGCGCAGCGCGTAGCGTCCGTCGCTGAGCACGTCCACGCGGGACTCGCCGATGCGGAGATCAGCGTCGGTCGTGGAGAAGCGGACGTCGCGCGCCGGCACAGTGCTCGTGAAGCGCCGCGCGGTGCGTCCCTGCTCGTGTAGCGTGACGAGCAGTTGTCCGCCCCACTGCCCCGCGCTGTCGCCCACGGCACCGGCGAGCATGTAGGTGATGAACGCCCACTGTCGCCGATCGGGCGTGATCACGTTGAAGTAGTGCCACTCCGCCCATGTCGGATCACCCGCCGCTTCGGCAGGAGGCAGATGGAAGTGATCGATGTCGTGGTGGAGCTCCGCCGCGGTGGGCGATCGCCAGCGCCGGTCGAGCGAGTCGTCGGTCCACGCGCCGGCGAGCAGCGTCGGCGCGGCGCCGACGGCCGCGGTGAGTGAAGGCACGTCTGCCGACGCCCGCACCGTGCGCTCCTTGCCATCGGCGGTCCGGAGGTACAACAACTTCCCTTCGATCTGCGGCGCCACAGCTGAAACGACGTCGTGCAACCGAGGCGCGGCGAGGAGCTGGCGATAGATGAAGCGCGCGTGGTCGATCGAGAAGAACATCCCGCCGAGGCCACCCGTCTTCAGGACTTCGACGTCCACACCTTCGGGGAGCACGGTGATCGTCCCCCCGCCAACGAGCCGTTCGTCCCGCGACTGATCGAGCAGCGCCTCACCGATGGAGAGGAGCACGATCATCACGGCGACGCCCATGCTGAAGCCGAGCAGGAGGAAGACGCTCCGCCAAGGCTTGAGCGTGAGGTGACGGAGCGCGAGCAGGCGGATCATCGCTCGTGCGGCTCGGGGGCGAGCCCCACCGGCTCGACGCGCCGGTCGGCGGGATCGACGCGCACGTCGTCGACGATGGTGCCGTCGCGCATGTGGATGACGCGCTTCGCCGCACGCGCGAGATCCTCGTCATGCGTGACGACGACGATGGTGGTGCCATCCCGATTGAGGCGCTCGAACAGCGCGATCATCTCGGCGCCGGTCCGCGCATCGAGCTCGCCGGTGGGCTCGTCGGCGAGCAACAGCGCGGGGCGATTGGCGAGCGCGCGCGCGATGGCGACGCGCTGCTGCTCGCCGCCGGAGAGCTGCGACGGGCGATGTCGCTCGCGCCGGCCGAGCCCGACGTACTCGAGCAGCTCGAGCGCGCGGGCGCGTCGCTCGCGCGTGGACATCCCCGCCTCGGCCAGGGGCAGCTCGACGTTCTCACGGGCAGAGAGCGCCTGCAGCAGGTAGAAGCGCTGGAAGACGAACCCGATGCGCCTCAGCCGGAACTCCGTCGCGCGCGCATCGTCGAGCTGGTCGACGCGCTCTCCCGCGATGCTCACGGTGCCCGACGTCGGCCGGTCGATCACACCGAGCAGATTGAGCAGCGTGCTCTTTCCGCAGCCGGATGGGCCGACGATGGCGACGTACTCCGGCTGGTGTACGGTGAAGGTGACCCCTCTGAGAGCGGGCACGCGCTCGTCGCCCATGCGGTACTCGCGCGCGAGATCGCGCACCTCGACGATCGCCGTCATCCCACCGCCTCCTGGCGCAGCGTCACGGCGATCGGCAGCGACGCGCTGCGCCATGACGGATAGACGCCGGCGAGGATGCCGCTGATGACGAGCAGCCCGAGCGCGGTCCACGCCGCACGCGGCTGGAAGAGGAAGAAGTCGATGCGCTCGGGCAGACCGGGGAACCGTGCGAGGATCGAGTCGAGCCAGCGCGCGGTGACGAGTCCCAGCGCGAGGCCGAGCGGCGCGGCGATCACCATGAGCGCCGACGACTCGAGCAGGATCTGCCCGACGATGCGCCACCGATGCACGCCGATGGCCCGCATGACGGCGATCTCTCCGATGCGCTCGTTGACCGAGACGGTCACCAGCGTGGTGACGAGGAGAAACCCGACGATGAGACTGACGCTGCCGAGGATGACCGCGAGCTGCCGGAAGTAGCTGAGGCGCTGATCGACCTGCTCGAGCGCCTGCGCCGTGGAAGTCACGGTCACCCTCGGCAGCAGCGCATGCAGCGCGGCGCGTTCGCGCTCGACGTCGGCGCCGGGGCGGAGCTTGACCATCGCCAGCGAGATGCGGTCCGCGGACGCGGGACCGCCCATCGCGCGCAGTGTACCGATCGGGAGGGCGACGGCGCGCTGGTCGAGGGCGAGGTAGATGAATCGCACGCGGCCGACGATGCGCAGGGTGCGCTCGCCCGAGTAGGTGCGAAGCTGCGGATCGTAGCCGGCCGCGGCGTGCACCGTGTCGCCGAGCGAGTGGCCGATGGCGCGCAGCGTCGCGTCGTTGGCGACGATCTCGTTCGCCGCGGTCGGCTGGCGTCCGGCAACGAGCTCGTAGTCGCCCTGCACCGCCGGCTCCACGCCGAGCGCACTCGCCGTGACGGTGGCGCCGCGCGATGGAAAGTGGAGCTGGCCACCGAGCACCGGACTCGCGACGGCGACGGTAGGACGCGCACGCAGGACCGCGAGCAGGCTGTCCGCGCCGCGGATCGTCGCCTCCGTATCGAAGGGGAGTGTGCCGCGGGGCGAGAGGCGAAGCTGGAATCCCTGGGAGAGCAGCAGGCCGCGGAAGGACTCGCGCATCCCGCTCGACAGCATGACCATGTCGAGCAGCATTGCGGCGGACACGGCGACGCCGAGGATCGCGAGCACCGTGCGCGTGCGATGGCGCAGGAGCGAGGCAAGGGCGAGCGTGGCGAGCATCGCTCAGCGCCCGAAGAGGGCGAGCGGTGGCGTGCGCACGAGCCGCCGCGCGGCCAGCCATCCGGCGACGATGCCGAGGACGAGCGCGAGCGCGACGGCGAGGAGCACGATGTCGCCCGTCACGATGGAGAAGCGGAGCGGCGTGCGATACACCGCCTGGTAGTGCCGGTTGACGAGGAACGACGCCGTACCGCCGACGACGACGCCGAACAGGCTGCCGAGCACCGCGATGGCGGCGGCCTCGAGGACGACGCTGCCGACGATCGTGCGCTCCGTGCAGCCGATCAGGCGGAGGGCGGCGACGTCGCGGCGGCGCTCGTCCACCTTGAGCAGCATGATGCAGAGCAGGAAGATGGCGCTCGCGACGATGGTGATCGTCCCGATGGCGCGATGGAAGCGCGAGACGACGGCAAAGGTCTTCGAGGTCTCGACGGCGACGTCCGCGGAGCGGTGCGCCTGGAAGCCGAACGCCGACGCGTTGATCCGCGCGACGGCGTCCGCGGTCGCGCCGGCCGACGGCGTCGCGATGGCGAAGCGGTCCACGCGGTCGCCGTAGCCGAGCAATGATTGCAACTGGCCGAGATGCAGGCGGACGCGATACTCGCCGCGCGCGATCTCGGCCGGATCGGCGCGGCGCTGGGTGATGGCGGCGATGACGACGGTGTCGCCGGGCTCGCCGGTGCCGGCCGCGACGACGACGCGATCACCGACGTGCAGACTCGCGTCGGCGGCAAGGCGACTGTCTATTGTGATAGAGCGTGGCGCGTCCTGCGGGACGCCACGCGCAATGGAGCGTGGCGTCTGCTGTGCCGGTGCGCCCCGCACGGCGACGGCGAGCAGGAGAAGGCAGACGAACCGATGATTCACGCGCACGCGGAAGGAACGCTCGCTGCGTGGCGCGCGTTCCCCGCGATCTCGCTCAGCGCTCCCGAACGCCGTTGGCCCAGTGCGCCGTGTCGGTGAGTGCGCCGCGCGTCTCGGCCAGCGTGTACGAGGGCTCGGCGTAGGTCGAGAGCCCCCGTTTGAGCAGCCAGGCACCCAGGGCCAGCTCCAGCACTCCCGTGATCAGCGCGCCGAGCCACATGTGCCCGTTCGCCAGCCGGCCGATGAGCGTGACGAGGAAGACGGTGAGCGCGACGAGCATCACGATCGTCACGCCGAGGGCGAGCGCCATCCAGATCCCGCCTCGTGCGGCGCGATGCAGGCTGTCTTTCGCCTCGAGCTTCGCCAGTCGCACCTCGTCGCTGACGAGGCGCTTGGAATCGTCGGTGAGGCGCCGGATCAGGTCGGGGATCCCCGTCTCCGGGTCGATCACAGGATTCGGTCGAGCAGTCACACGCTCCTCCGCAGTGATTCTCGGGATGCGTGGACGAGGTGGGCAATTCGCGTTCCGACGAATCCGCGACGTTCAGTCGGCGCCGAACGGCTCGACGAACACCTGCTCCGCCAGCGCGGGACCGATCACGCGCGTCACGCCGCCACCGGAGCGGCCCACGCCGAGGGTGATCGGCCCGTCAAAGGGCGCACGTTCGAGAATGCGAACGAGGGCGCCCGGCCGAATGCCGAGCTCGGCCAGATAGCGCAGCCGCTCCGCATCCTTGTCCATCACCTGACGCACGCGCACCTGCTCCCCCACCGCCGCGTCGGCGAGCGTCCGCAGTGTCGGCTCGTCCACTTCCCCCTCGCGCGACGGGATCGGCGCGCCGTGCGGGTCGTGCGACGGATCGCCGAGCGCCGACGCCATCCGCTCGATCAGCTCCTCCGATGCCGCATGCTCCAGCTGCTCGGCCTCGTCGTGCACCCGATCCCACGGATAGCCGAGCACCTCGGTGAGGTAGCACTCGAGGATGCGATGGCGCCGCAGCGTGCGCAGCGCGGCGCGGCGTCCGTCCTCGGTGAGACGCACGCCGCGATACGGCTCGTGCGTGATCAACCCCTGATCGGCGAGCCGGCGCATCATGCCGCTGACCGAGGCCGGAGAGATGGCGAGTCGGAGGGCGATCTCGTTCGTCGTGGCGGGCTGCGCCCCGCGCTCGAGACCGTAGATCGTCTTGAGGTAGTCCTCGACCGGACCGCTGAGCGGCTGCGATGCGGAGCTCGCGTTCACGCGGGCTTGATCCGCCGCGGCGCCCCGCGGACCATGAGGACGGGCACTTTGACGCGGTGTCGCACCTCGTTCGCCACGCTGCCGCGCAGGAGATCCTGCACGCCCTTGTGGCCGTGGGTGCTCATGGCGACGAGGTCGCAGCCCTCACGCTCCGCCGCCGCGGCGATCTCGGGGCCGGGATCGCCGCCGGCGAGGATGCACTCCGCCTGGATCCCGCGCGCCTCGAGCTCCTTGCAGCGCGCCTCGATGTAATCGCGGTCATCGCGCATCTCGGCGCTCTCGCGCAATGCGAGCCCCTGCTGATTGCGCGCCGCCCAGCCGTCGGCGACGTGGATCAACACGACCGTCGACTTGTGCATGCGGGCAAGCTCGCCGACGTGCATGAGGATCGCGTCGTCGTAGTCCGAGTGCTCGAGTGGGACGAGGATGCGTGCGTACATGAGGCGCCGAGTGGTGGGATGCACCGGTGCGACAATATCGCTCAGGCGAGCCAGCTCTGCACCGTCTGGACGAGCAGCCACACATTGAGGCCCGCGATGAGCATCGCGACGACATAGGCGAGCAGCTTGAGCCAGGTCGGGTTCACGAACTCGCCCATCTTCAGCTTGCTGGAGGTGAACATTACCAGCGGAAAGACGGCGAACGATAGCTGCAGGCTCAGGATCACCTGGCTGAGGATGAGCAGCTGCGCGGTCCCCGACTCGCCTCCGATGATCGCGACGATGACGGCGGGCACGATGGCGATGAGCCGCGTGATGAGGCGCCGCAGCCAGGGGCGGATCCGGATGTTGAGGAATCCTTCCATCACGATCTGGCCGGCGAGGGTGCCGGTCAGGGTGGAGTTCTGGCCGGAGGCGAGCAGGGCGAGCGCAAACGCCGCGCTCGCACCGGCGCCGAGGAGCGGGGTGAGGAGCTGGTAGGCGTCCTGGATCTCGGCCACCCCGGCGTGGCCGCTGGTGTGGAAGGTGGCCGCGGCGACGATGAGGATCGCCGCGTTGATGAAGAGGGCGAAGGAGAGGGCGATCGTCGAGTCGACGAAGGCGTAGCGCACCGCCTCGCGCTTGCCCGCGGCGTTCTCGTCGTACTTTCGCGTCTGCACGATGGACGAGTGCAGATACAGGTTGTGCGGCATGACGGTGGCGCCGAGGATGCCGATGGCGATGTAGAGCTTCTCGCGGTCGGCGAGGATGTCGCTGGTCGGCACGAAGCCGCGCAACACGCCGCCCACGTCGGGGCGTGCGAGGAACAGCTCGAAGGCGAAGCAGACGGCAACGGAGGCGATGAGGGTGATGACGAGCGCCTCGAGGACGCGTACGCCCTTGTTCTGGAGATAGAGCAGGAGCAGGACGTCCAGCGCCGTGATGGCGACGCCGAGCGGAAGCGGGATGTGGAAGAGGAGGTTGAGCGCGATCGCCGAGCCGATGACCTCCGCCAGGTCGCAGGCGGCGATGGCGA
>JAEKKK010000265.1 GCA_019510405.1 Gemmatimonadota bacterium
GCGGCGAAGGTGCACGTCACGCCGATGGCGATCTACCGGCACTACGCCGACAAGGACGCCCTCATCGACGCGCTCGTCGTCGAGGCGCTCGACCGGTGGAGCGACCGGCTCGCGGCGATCGACGCAGCAGACCCGCTCGACTGGCTCACCGCGGCGGGCGACGAGTTCCTCGCGTTCGCCCTCGACGAGCCGCGCCGCTTCGAGGCGGCGTTCCTCCTCCCCTCCAGGAGCGCGCGCCGCTTCCCCGACGACTTCGCCGCCGGTCGCTCCCCCGCGGGACGACAGTTCCTCCCACGCCTCGAGCAGCTCCGGCAGGAGGGCCGCATCGCGTCCGACGTCGAGCCGCTCGAGATCGTGATCACCTTCTGGGCACTCGCGCAGGGCCTCGTGACGCTGCATCGCGCGCATCGCCTCGCGGGCGACGTCGCCGAGTTCCGCACGCTGTACCAACGCTCGATCCGACGCTGTCTCGCGTCGTTTCTCTCATGAACGCGCTCGCCTGCGCGATCGCCGGTGCGATCCTCTTCGTCCTCGCCCTCGGCACGCCGAACGCCTGGCCACTGATGTGGATCGCGCCGGTGCCGCTGCTCTGGCTGGCGCTCGGACACTCCTCGTGGCGGCGCGTCGCGCTGGCGTCGCTCGCGGGCGGCGCGCTCGGCCAGCTGGGGTGGCTCTGGCCCTACCTCCGCGTGATGGGCGTCGCGCCCGTGCTCGTCGCTGCGCTCGTGCCGGCCATCGCGTTCATGCTCGTCGTGCTGGCGACGCGTTACGCCGCGCGCCGGCTCCCGATGCTCGCCGCGACGCTCGTCTTCCCCGCGCTGTGGACCGGGTTCGAGTGGCTGTCGGCGTCGCTCTCGCCGCACGGCACCTTCGGCGCGTGGGCGTACAGCCAGATCTCGGCGCCGGTGATGATCCAGAGCGCGTCGCTGCTCGGCGCGTGGGTGGTGAGCTTCCTCATCGCCTACTTCGCCGCCGGCGTCGCGCTCGCGCTGCGCCGATTCTCCCTCTCGCCGCTCGTGCTCCCCGTCGCGCTCGTGTGCGTCAACGTCGCGTTCGGCATGTGGCGCCTCGAGGCGGCTCAGGGCCCCACGGTACGCGTCGCCGCCGCGGCACGGGACCACGACGACGCACGCACCGCCAGTGTCGTCGCCGTTGACGAATCGCGCGAGGTTCGGCGTCTGGCGTCGCAAGGTGCGCGCATCGTGGTGTTCGACGAGAAATCAGCAAAGCTCCCGATGGAGCAGCGCGACGCCGTGCTCGCTCCACTCCTCGCCGCGGCGCGCGAGACGCACACGCGCATCGTCGCCGGCTTCGACGTGACGGGCGCCGAGCGTCGCAACGCCGCATTCACGATCGACGAGAACGGACGCGTCGCGACGTACACGAAGCGCCACCACATCCCGGGACTGGAATCCGGCTACACCATCGGCGGCGGACCCGGCCTGCTCGACGCCGGCGAATCGGTGGCGATCTGCAAGGACATGGATTTCCAGCAGACGCTGCGCGACGACGCCGCCGCCGGCGCACGGGCCGGATCGCTCGGCCTGATGCTCGTGCCGGCGTGGGACTTCACCACCGACGGCTGGATGCACGCGCGCATGGCGGTCCTGCGCGGCGTCGAGGGGGGCTACGCGATCGTCCGCGCCGCGGCGAACGGGCTGCTCACGGTGAGCGACTCACGCGGCCGCCTCCTCGCCGATCGCCCGAGCGGGAAGACGACGTACGAATCGGTCGTCGTCGATGTGCCGCGCGGACCGGGCGCGACGCCATACGTACGCTTCGGCGACGTCTTCGCCTGGATGATGGGCCTGATCGGGCTCGCACTCGTCGCATGGAGCGCGCGACGTGACACGCTGTCGGGCTATGCGTCTTCGAAGCTGACGGGAGCGACGTAGCCCCGAACATTCTTGCCGAGCTGCGTGCAAGAGTGTCGGCAATTCTGCAGCGAGAGGGCATACGTCGACGTGGGGACCAGCGATCTCGTCCCGCTCCATCCCGGAGCTTCCCGGAGACCGGCGGTCCGGCAGCGCGTAGCGATCACGTCGCGCGGAGTTGCCTTCGTGGCAACGGTGCTGCTCACGGCTTTCGTTCTGCTCGTCGGACTCCAGGTCCGCGCGTGGAGCGGGTCCGTCAGCGCTGATGGGATCAGCTACATGGAGCTCGGCCGGCAGTACGCCCGCGGCGATCTCTCCGCCCTCGCGAACGGCTACTGGAGCCCATTCTATCCGGTCCTGCTGGGCATCGCGTTCCGGATGGCCCACCTCCCGGCGGTCGAGCTGAGCGGCTCCGTGATCACCGCCGAGCTGCGCGTGGTACTCGGTGTGAACGTCGCCATCGCCGTACTGGCCACCATTCTCTACGCTCGGCTGCTCCTGCAGCTGGACGGGAATGACGACGATGACACCTCCAACGGCTTGCGCGTAGCGCGGTTCGCCGCGGCGGGCTCGTTGTGGGTCTGGTGGGTCGTTCGCTTCTCGCTCGTGACGACGACGACTCCCGATCTTCTCCTGGCCGCCTGTCTCGTGGCGACGACGACGGAGCTCGCGATCGCGCTGGCACGCCCGTCGAAGTGGGGAGCGCTGCGCCTCGGTATCGCGCTGGCCATCGGATTCTGGACGAAGGCAGTGTTCTTCCTCGTCATCCCGGTTTCCGCCGGCGCCTACCTGCTGCTCGTGGGTCGCACGACCGCTCGGCGGCACGCGCCGTTCCTCATCCTCACGGCAGCAGTGTTGTCCGCTCCGCTCGTCCTCGTCCAGTCGGTCTCGCAGGGTCGGTTCAGCTTCGGCGAGACGGGGCGACTGAATTACGGCTGGTACGTGAATGGCGATCCGCGCGGAACGGTGGTCGCCGAGTCCAGGGCCGAATCGCGCGAGCGCCGTGGCAGGCCCGGGATCGTTCGACTGGACGCTGCGCCAGGCGTCCTCCTGTACGCGGGCGAATCCAATGTCTCGTTCCCGTACTGGTATGATCCCTCACGCTATGAGACGCCCGTCAGGCCAAGGCTGTCCTTCGTGCACCAGTGGCATACGCTGAAAGCGAATGTGAGATGGTTTCGCGTCGTCGGTGGTGCGTTCGCCATGCTCTGTTTGCTGGCATTCGTGATCTCGAGTCGGAGGCGACATCCGAGCGGGGCTCACCTGCTCGCTGGGGTTCCCGCACTCACGCTGATCGCGCTGCACGCACTCACGCACCCCGAAGGGCGTCTCGCCGGCTCGGCGATCGTGTGCAGCCTGGCGATGGTTGTCTTCTGGACCGGACGCCAGCGTGCTACACCGCAAAGGCGTGCGATCGCGCTGGCCGAGGCGGGTGTGCTCTGCCTCATCCCCCTGCTGATCGCGTTTCGGCTCGGCTTCCAGGCTTCTCTGCGAGAACAGCGTGCGAACGCCGGTCCCGAGCACGATCTCGCGCGAGCCGGAGTCGCACCCGGGTCGCGCATCGGGCTCCTTGCTTCGCCATACGGGCACTACTGGGCCCACGAGCTTGGACTCCACATCTCGGTCGCGGGCGAGCCGGCCAAGGGTGGACCTTTGAGTCGTGAGCTGCTTTCTCGCATCGCCGAAGAGTCGTGTGACCGCGGTGTCCCGCTCGAGGCGATCCTCTGGCGAAAGACGCGCGAAGCGAGCGCGATGGACGCGAAGGAGCTGGCGGGAGGATGGCTGGTCTGGCGACCGGCTCAATCCTGTGCGACGCGATCCGCCGTCCGCGTGAGATCGGCGGGCCTGCTGTCCGTGACGAGAAGCCAGACCCCGATCGCCATCAGCGCGGCCGCAGCACCGAACGCCACCGTCGGACGTTCGCGGAACATGACGAGTGACGCCGCCGTCGCGATGAACGGAGCGATGGAGAACGAGGCGCCGGTGCGCGCCGCACCGATGTGGCGCAGTGCGAGGACGAACAGCACGAGGCTCGCCCCGTAGCACACGAACCCGAGCACGAGATTGCCCGCGAGGTGTGCGGCGCCGGGCCACGCCGCGCCGAGTGCGAGCGCGATGCTCGTGTTCACGCTCCCCGCCACGAGCCCCTTGAGGAGGCCGATCTGCACCGGGTCGCCGGCGGAGACGCGGTGCGTGAGGTTGTTATCGAGCCCCCAGCAGAACGTCGACGCGGCAACGAGCAGCGGGCCTGCGATGCCGCTCGACTCGACGCGCCCGCCCCACGACAGCACGACCCCGCCGGCGATCACGACGAGCATGCCGATCGCGATGCGCTTGTGGAACCGCTCGCCGAAGACGAACCACGCGAGCCCCGCCGTGAACACGGCCTCGATGTTCAGCAGCAGCGACGCGGTCGACGCCGGCGTGCGCGCGATCCCCTCGAGCAGGCACAGCGGCGCGAGCACGCCCCCGGCGAGGATCGCGCCGGCGAGCCAGGGGACGTCGCGCCGCGTCAGCGCGTTCGTCGAGCTGCCGGAGGTGACACGACGGCCGAGCCAGAGGAGCGTGAGCCCGGTGCCGGAGCCGAGGTAGAGGAGGCCGGCGAAGAGCTGCGGTGACCCGCCGTGGAGGAGCAGCTTCGAGAAAGGCGCGCTGATCCCGAACAGCGTCGCGGCGACGATGGCGTAGACGACGCCGCGGCGCGTGTGGTCGTGCGTGTCCTCGTCCGAGCGATGCATGGCGCAAGCTATCGCGCGTCCGGCACGAACGCCTATGATTGCGCCATGATCGACCCATCGACCATGTCATCCCGAGCGAGCGAAGCGAGTCGAGGGATCTGCACCTCCACCGTACCATGACGGATACTCCAGTGGTGATCGTCGGTGCCGGCCCGACCGGGCTCGCGCTCGCCGCGCAGCTCGCGTCGTTCGGCGTCCCCTTCCGTCTGATCGACAAGTCGCTCGACCGGGCGCACGAGTCGCGCGCCGTCGGCGTGCAGGCACGGACGCTCGAGCTCCTGCAGCCGTACGACCTCGCCGATGCGCTCATCGCACGCGGCAACTCGACGGCATCCCTTCGCTTCCACTTCGAGAACGGCGGCTCCGCCGGCTTCCGGCTGAGCGACTTCGGCGCTGACGACACGCGATTTCCCTTCATCCTCTTCGTCTCGCAGGCGGAGACGGAAGCGCTCCTCGGCGACCACCTCGCCGCACGCGGCCTCGCGATCGAGCGGGGCGTGGAGCTCCTGCAGTATGACGCGGACGAGGACGGCGTCGATGTCACCCTCCGCCACGGCGACGGCACCGAGGAGCGGGTGCGCGCGCCGTACCTCATCGGGTGCGACGGCGCGCACAGCACCGTGCGCAAGCTGGCGGCGATCCCGTTCTCGGGGGACGCGTACGAGCAGCGGTTCATGCTCGGCGACGTCGAGGCGGACGTCATCCCGAGCGAGCGGAGCGCAGCGAGGGACGTGCGCGACCTGCTCCAGCGCGACACCCTGCACGCCTTTCCCGGCCGCTACGGCGTCGCACTCTTCTTCCCGCTCGGCCGACCGGCGACCTGGCGCGTGATCGCGATGTCGACGCGCACGTCGCCGGTGAGCGTCTCCACCGAGCAGGGCGAGGACCGTCGGTCGTTGTCGACACCGCTGACGCTCGAGGAGCTGCAAAGTGCGATCGACGATGCGACGGGCGGCGGTGTCCGCGTGCACGACCCCGCCTGGCTGGCGCACTTCCGGCTGCACCACCGGCAGGCCTCGCATTACCGCAGCGGCCGAGTCTTCCTCGCCGGCGACGCGGCGCACATCCACAGCCCGGTCGGCGCGCAGGGAATGAACACCGGGATGCAGGACGCGTGGAACCTGGGCTGGAAGCTCGCGCTCGTGCTGCGCGGCGCCGCGCACGCGTCGCTGCTCGACACGTACGAGGCCGAACGGTGGCCAGTGGGCCACGCACTGCTGCGCGGCACGGACCGCATCTTCGGGCTCTTCACTCGCGCGATGTCGAGCAACGCGGCGGTCGCGTGGCTGCGCCGCGTCGTGCTGCCGCGCGTCGTCCCGCTCGCCATCGGCGGCGAGCGGCTGCGGACCTACGCCTTCCGCTTCGTGTCGGAGATCGGAATCGCGTATCGCGACAGCACCCTGGCGACGGAAGGCACCCCCGCGCTGTCGGCCGGACCCCGCGCGGGAGAGCGGCTCCCCGACGCGCCGGTGCGCGTACACGGGCGTGACTCCACGCTGCAGCGTGAGGTGGTGGGGCCGCACTTCACACTGCTGATGGCCCTTCGCGGCGCGCGGCGCGCCGAGGACGACCTGGGACGCGTAGCACGACGTCGAGACTTCGTTCGGGGCCGCCGCCTCGTGTCGTCGCCCGATGGAGCCCGCGCGCCCGAGGATCTCGTGGACGCCGGCGGCGTCGCGTTCGACCGGCTCGGCGTGCGCGACAGCGCCGTCTATCTGATACGCCCGGATGGCTATGTCGCCTACCGCTGCGCCGGCACGGATCTGGACGGCGCGGGACGGTGGCTCGACGAGAAGATGAGCGGATGATTGCAGGCCGCGGGAATGCAATGGAAGGTGGCGGCGTCTGCCTTTCTTGCTCGTGGTGGCCTTCCTCTCGCATACGACGGCGCCATGCGAACACATCCTCTGATTCAACGCATCGTTCCCTCGATCCTGCTCCTCGCCGCCTGCGGCCGGCCGGCACAGCTCCCGGTGTCGGCGGGGATCGGGCCGAATCCGCAGATCCCCGAGCCGAGCATCTCGATCATCCCGACGGTGAACGTCGTCACCGCCAAAGGGTGGGCAGGCGAGGAGACGCCGACGCCCGCGGCGGGGCTGCACGTCACCCCCTTCGCGCGAGGGCTCAGTCATCCGCGCTGGCTCTACGTCCTCCCGAACGGCGACGTCCTCGTGGCCGAAACGAACGCGCCGAAGCGGCCCGACGACAACAAGGGACTCAAGGGCTGGTTCTTCAAGAAGTTCCAGGCGAAGGCGGGCGGCGCGGTGCCGAGCGCGAACCGCATCACCCTGCTCCGTGACACCGATGGCGACGGCGTGGCCGAGTCGCGCTTCGTCCTGTTGTCGGGACTGACGTCACCCTTCGGGATGGCGCTCGTCGGCAACACACTCTACGTCGCCGACGCGGACGCGCTGCTCGCCTTCCCCTACTCACGCGGCACGACACAGATCTCCACGCCGCCAAGGATGGTCAGCGCGCTCCCTGGCGGCACGATCAACCATCATTGGACGAAGAACGTCGTCGCGTCTCCCGACGGCCGGCGACTCTACGTCTCCGTCGGCTCGAACAGCAACGTCGGCGAGAACGGGATCGACAAGGAAACCGAGCGCGCCGCGGTGTGGGAGATCGATCTCGCGACGGGAAAGCATCGCCTCTTCGCGACGGGACTGCGCAATCCGGTCGGGATGGCGTGGATGCCGGAGACGGGCGTGCTCTGGGCGTCGGTGAACGAGCGCGACGAGCTGGGGAGCGATCTCGTCCCCGACTACATGACCGGCCTGCGCGACGGCGCCTTCTACGGCTGGCCCTGGGTCTACTACGGCTCGCACATCGACCGCCGCCCGAAGCGCCGCAACTACGACAGTCTCACCGCGGTGACGACCCCCGACTACGCACTCGGCCCGCACACGGCGTCGCTCGGCCTGACATGGTCACCGGATTCCGCGATGTCGCTGCCGCGCGAGCTGCGTCACGGGATGTTCGTCGGCCAGCACGGCTCCTGGAACCGCAAGCCGCGCAGCGGCTACAAGGTGATCTTCGTCCCCTTCGCCGGCGGCATGCCGAGCGGCCCGCCGGTGGACGTCCTGTCCGGCTTCGTCCGCGACAACGGCGACGCGATGGGCCGCCCGGTCGGCGTCGCGATCGACGGGCGCGGTGCGCTGCTCGTTGCGGACGACGTCGGCAATACGGTGTGGCGCATACGGCAGTGAGTCTGACCGCTGTCGTCCCGACCGATGCTGGGTCAGATACCGCAGGTGTCTGACCCCTTGGTAGCAGTGGCCTGACCGCCTGTCATCCCGAGCGAGCGCAGCGAGTCGAGGGATCTGCACTTGCCGAGCAGTCGAGTCATTCAGCCATCAGGTGAGCCCAGCGGCGAGCTGGCGGCGGCGAGCGGAAAGCGGTCAGCAATAGCGGTCAGCTGAGCCGCGCTCCGTCGTTGCCGAGCCAGGCGCGACGAATGAGCCCGCCACACGAGCCACCGCAGCCCCACCGCCCCTCGGCCCCGCCGCCCCGCGCCTGCCCTTGCGACCACCCCCGGCGCCTGCGTCAGATTAGGTCGCCCCGACCACGACAGGCGTTCCATGGCCAGCACTCTGATCTCCACCGATGATCGCAAGCCTCGCGACGACGAGATCGACGTTCACGGGCTGACGCATCCCGGCAAGGTTCGCAAGGACAATCAGGACCACTTCCTCCTCGCCACGGTCAACAAGCAGGTCAACGTCCTGGCGACGAACCTCGGCCCGCAGAAGCATCTCCCGCTGGGGGAGCAGCGCGTCGCGTTCATCGCCATGATCGCCGACGGCGTCGGCGGACTGGAGGGCGGAGCGGAGGCGAGTGCGACGGCGCTCGAGTCGGTGATGCAGTACGTGAACGACAGCATGTCGTGCCTCTACGAGCGCAACGTCAACGAGAAGGCGTTCACCGAGCAGCTGCAGCAATGCGCGCTGCGCTCGCACGAGGCGATCCTCGCGCGACGCGAGGAATCGGGGCAGGAAGGGACGATGGCCACTACGCTCACCCTGTTCATGGGCGTCTGGCCGGCGTACTACATCGTCCAGGTCGGCGACTCGCGCTACTACCTGTGGCGCGACGGACGGCTCACTCAGCTCACCCGCGACCAGACCATCGCGCAGGAGCTCGTCGATCAGGGGATCCTCACGCGCGCGCAGGCGCCGCACACGCAGTTCGCGCACGTGCTCTCCAGCGCACTCGGGGCCGACACGGCGGAGCCGGTGGTGACGCGCTGTCAGGCGGACTGGAACAACGTGCACCTCTTCTGCAGCGACGGGCTGACGAAGCACGTGAGCGACGAGCAGATCGCCGACCGGCTGCGCACCATGACGAGCGCGAAGCAGGTATGCGAGCAGCTGCTGCAGGACGCGCTCGATGACGGCGGGACGGACAACATCACGATCATCGTCGGCACCCAGGCGCGGCGGGACCGTTAGCGAGAGCGCCTGCCGCTACAGCCGCGTCGCCAGCCAGATCTGCGCGACGCCGCCGTCGCGATTGAATTGAATGAAGTCGAAGGTCAGCTCGCAGACTGGAGCTCCGCGGTTCCGGGCCGGCTTCCACCGCCATTCGGGGATCGACCGCACGACCGCGTCCTCGAAGGCAGGGTGCGTGACGGCGATCGCGTGCCACGAGGCGGGGCGCGTCTTCCCGGTCGAGTCGACGATGAATTGTCCGAGGACACTGCCCTCCACGCGGGACCGCCAGAGCCAGTCCGGGTAGTGCAGGCCGATCGGGCGCGGAATGGCGACGCGGCTCCTCCATCCGCTGTCGCTCTCCTGCTCGCGCGCATACGCCTGCAGGACCTGATATCGTCGCCGATACTCCTGCGCATCC
>JAEKKK010000266.1 GCA_019510405.1 Gemmatimonadota bacterium
GGCGCGGACGTCGCGATCACCTCGCTCCGGGCGCGGCTCGCGGTGGAGCTCGGTGGGCGACTGGTGCGCGGCACGTATCGCTACCTGCGCGTGTGGGCGCGGGAGGACGGGCACGCGTGGCGCGTGGTGGGCGGGCAGGTGAGCGAGGTGCCGATGCGGTGATGCGGGGATGCGGGGATGCGGGGATGCGGGGATGCGGAACCGAGCCCGGCACGCGGCTCGCACTGCTGTTCCCGCATTCTCGCATTTCCGCATTCCCGCTTTTCCGCATATCCGCATCCCCACTATGACCCGCTTCACGCCGCGTGGCGTTCTCGTCTGGGGAGGGGTGCTCATCGCGCTCCTGCTCGGCGTCGCGCTGGCGACGGCGGCGCTCGGCCGCGCATCGCGAGTGACGGGCGGGATCTTCGGGCCGCCCGCGCCACCGGTGATCACGCAGCAGGTCGTCGTCCAGCAGTTGCAGAGCGTGGCGAAGCTGGTGGCGACGGAGATGACGCTGCGCGACGTCGTCGTCTACGAGCAGACGAAGTACCTGTCGACCAAGCGCGCGCTGATCGTCGTCACCGGACGCGTCGCCGCGGGGATCGACCTCGAGCACGGCGCCGACGTCCGGATCGACTCGGCGACGCGCGTCATCACGGTGACCCTCCCGCCGGCCGAGGTGCTGAGCGTGGACGTGCTCAACGTGAAGACGTACGACGAGCACTCACCCTTACTGAACCCGTTCCACCCCGAGGACCGCGACCGGATCCAGGAGTTGGTCCGCGCGCAACTCACCACGGCGGCGCGCGAATCGGGGATCCTGACGCACGCGGATCAGAGTGCGGCCAAGGTGCTCACCGAGCTGCTCAGCCGCGACGGTTATCGCGTGGAGATCGTGCGGCCGGTCGTGGAGCATCGGCCACAGGGATAGCGATGGCGGGGATGCGGAGGTGCGGGGATGAGGGGATGCGGACAGAACGGCCTCGGGAGGCAAGAGCGTCCCGAGGCCGTTCCTCATCCCCGCATCCCCACATCCCCTCATCCCCGCGCTAGATCTGCCTCACCTCGGCCACTGCCTCGAGCGCGACGCCGATCTCGCGGGCGAGCACGCGGGCTTCCTGGGTCGCGCTCGTCACGCCACCGAGTGCGGCGTCGAGGCCGGAGGCGCGCAGCTTCACGAGATCGAGCCGGAGGTTGCCGAGCGTGAGGCCGGCGCTCTCGAGCTGACGGGCGAGCGTCTCGCGCTGACGAGCGACGTGCTCGAGCGAGACACGCGTGCGCCGCAGCAGGGCGAGCTGGCGCAGGGTGTCGTCCGACGACGACTCGCGCTCCGCCTGGGCGATCCGTTCGTCGAGGGCGGCGATCGTGGTGGTGTCGAGGTCGGCGTCGAGCTGGTGCAGCCGCCGCGCGAGGTCGGCGACGCGCTCCACGAGGCCGTTCACCGTCGGCACGACGTCCGGCACCAATGCCCGGTCTTCCTTGGACAACGACCTAACGATGGCGAGAATGGCCGAGCGGTCTTCGGCGGCACGGCGGATGGCGGCGCCGTACGGGCTCGCGAGCACGTCGCGCGACGCGAGCTTGCGGAGCTGCCGCGACGTCGGCTGCGGCGCGTCGCCGACGACGTAGCGTGAGCGACGCGCCGTGAACACGCGCCGCAGCCGCAGCCCCGCCTCGCGCAGCGAGTGGCCGCGCAGCCAGAGCTTGCGCGTCATGTAGATCGGGACGATCGGCGAGAGCACAAACGGGGGCACGTTGGAGACGCCGTAGGCGAAGCCGGTCAAGCCGAGGAACCACATCGCCGTCGTGCCGAGTGCGTAGCGGCGGATCGTCTTCACTCGATCGAGCAGGTTGACGCGCCCGTCCCAGATCCGCAGGTCGGCGCGCTGCGTCGCCGTGAGGAAGGCGAGGTGCGGCGGCTCGAGCTCGATCGTGCCCGGCCCTGTGCGCGACGCCTGCCCAGCTGCGGCCGAAGCGGCGTCGCCGTTCGGGCGCGGCGTGGCCGAACGCGCATCGCGGCGCGAGCGCGGGATGGGCGAGACGTAGCGCACCGGTTCGCGGCGGTCGTTCCGCCACGCCGGGGCGTGCGCGTCGTCGAGCAGCAGCGCCTCTCTGAATTCGGAAGCCGTATGCCACCGTTCTTCTGGTGCCTTCTTCAGCGCACGCTCGATCGCGTCGCAGAGCTGCTTCGGCGCTTCCGGACGCAGCTCGGCGATCGGGATGGGCCGCTCGCTCACGTGCTTGAGGAGGAGCGCCATCGAGTTGCTCGCCTGGAAGGGGACGCGCCCGGTGAGCATCTGGTAGCCGACCACGCCGAGGGAGTAGAGGTCGCTCCGGCCGTCGATCGCGCGCTCGCCTACCGCCTGTTCGGGGGACATGTACGTCGGCGTTCCCACGGCGACGCCGGTCTGGGTGAGCCGCGTGCCGCCCTCCATCGCGCGCGCGATGCCGAAGTCGGTGACCATCGCGCGCCCGCTGTCGGCGTCGATGAGGATGTTGTCCGGCTTGATGTCGCGGTGGATGACGCCGTGCAGGTGCGCGTAGGCGAGCGCGTCGGAGGTCTCGCAGAGCAGCCGGCGCACCTCGTCGATCGAGCGGAGCGGCTGGTGCTCGAGGCGCTGCGCGAGGTTCCCACCGGAGACGAGCGCCATGACGAAGTAGGCGATGCCGTCGCGCTCGCCGACGTCGTGGATCGGGACGATGTGCGCGTGGGAGAGCTGCGCCGACGTCTGCGCCTCGCGGGTGAAGCGCGACCCGACGGCGTGGTCGTGGGCGAGCTCGGGGGGCAGGATCTTGATGGCGACGTCGCGCTCGAGCCTCAGGTCACGCGCCCGGAAAACGACGGACATCCCTCCTCGGCCGATCTCGTCCTCGATCCGGTACTGGCGGCTGAGCGCGGCGGCGGCGCGCTCGCGGAGGAGATCAACGTGGGATTCAGGCATGGCGGAGGCTGGGCAGGGACGACGATCGCGATCGGGTGAGCAATCTACGGCGACGGGACAGGCGACGTTTCGCGTCGTTGGCGTCGTTGGGGTCAGAGTAGGCAGTGCCAGAGTAGGGCTTACTCCGACCCCACTGACTCTGACCCCACTGAATCTGACCCCGAACTAAGTGCATGCAATCGCGCGTGTTGCCAGCCTCAGCCCCTGGCCACACATTGGGGCGTTGGTGTCCTTCAGCCGTGGGAGTCTTGGAGCCAGAGCAACTCAGCCGACTACAAACCGCGCTGGCGGACCGATACACGATCGAGCGGGAGCTCGGCCGCGGCGGGATGGCGGTGGTGTACCTGGCGCGCGATCGGAAGCACGATCGCAGCGTTGCCCTCAAAGTGCTGCTCCCGCACGTGGCGCAGGCGATCGGCGCGGAACGGTTCCAGCGTGAGATCACCATCGCGGCCAGGCTGACGCACCCGCACATCCTCGCCCTCTACGACTCCGGCGAGGCGAGCGGGCTGCTGTACTACGTCATGCCGTACATGCGTGGCGAGTCGCTGCGCGACCGGATCGGGCGCGAGGGACAGCTCACCGTGGACGCCGCGGTCCGCATCGGCATCGAGGTGGCCAGCGCGCTGGAGCGCGCGCACCACGAGGGGATCGTCCACCGCGACATCAAGCCGGAGAACATCCTGCTCGAGGGCGGCATCGCGGTCGTGGCCGACTTCGGGATCGCGCGGGTGAAGAGCGCCGCCGAGAACGCGTCGATCACGCAGACGGGGATCGCGCTCGGCACGCCGATGTACATGAGCCCCGAGCAGGCGGTGGGCGCGGAGGATCTCGACGGACGGAGTGATCTCTACAGCCTCGCCTGTGTGGTGTACGAGATGCTGACCGGCAATCCGCCCTACACGGGCGGCTCGATGCGGCAGATGCTGATGCGCCATTCGATGGATCCGGTCCCGAGTGCGCGCGCCACGCGCCCCGAGGTGCCGGAGCACGTGAGCTGGGCGCTCGTCCGCGCGATGGCGAAGGAGCCGAACGAGCGGTTCGCGTCGGCGGCGGAGTTCTCGCGCGCGCTGAGCCGGAACTCGGCCACGATCGCGCAGCGCCGCTCGGAGTCGTGGTGGAACCGTGTGCGCTCGGCGTTCACCCGCTCGGTGCCGAAGTCTGCGCCGGCGCCGCAGCCCGCGCCGGCGCGAGCGCCGGGGTCGCAGGGCCTGCAGCTCTCGTCGAGCCAGACTGGCGCGCCCGTCGCGACCGGCACGCCGGCCCGATCGCCGATGGGCATCTTCACGCCGGTCGTCACGACCCCGTCGGGGCGGCTGCCCCTCGATTCACTCGCCGTGCTCCCGTTCACCAACGTGTCGGGCGACGCGGACAGCGAGTACCTCGGCGAGGGGATCTCCGAGAGCATCATGAACAAGCTGTCGGGGGTGACCGGCCTGCGCGTCGTGCCGCGCTCCGTCGTGTTCCGCTACAAGGGCCATCGCGAGCCGTGCGAGGTGGGCCGCGAGGTGCACGCGCGCGCCGTGGTGACGGGGCGCATCCTCCAGCGGGGCGACATGCTGGTGATCAAGGCCGAGCTGGTGGACTCGCAGACCGAGTCGCAGCTCTGGGGCGACCAGTACAACCGGAAGATGGCCGACATCTTCGCCGTGCAGGAGGAGATGGCGGCGGAGATCACGCGCTCGCTCCGGCTCAAGCTGAGCGGCGAGGAGGAGGCGGGGCTCGCGAAACGGTTCACGGAGAGCACCAAGGCATATCAGGCGTATCTCCGCGGCCGACACCACTGGAACAAGCGCACCGTGGAAGGGCTACGCCAGGCGCTCGTGCACTTCCAGGAGGCGATCGACCTCGACCCGAACTACGCGCTCGCGTACAGCGGTCTCGCCGACACGTTCAACATCCTGGGCTACTACAACACGCAGCGTCCGCACGACGCCTATCCGCGCGGCAAGGCGGCGGCCGCGCGCGCCCTCGCGCTCGACGACACGCTGTCGGAAGCCCACGCGTCGATGGGCTACGTCCAGGTGTTCTACGACTACGACTGGCCCGGCGCCCAGAAGAGCTTCGCGCGCGCCATGGAGCTGAACCCCAAGTACGCCACGGCGCCGCAGTGGAACGCGTGGTACCTGTTCGCGATGGGGCGGTTCGACGAGGCGCTCGCCTCGCTGCAGCGCGCGCAGGAGCTCGACCCGCTCTCGCTGATCATCAACGACCATCTCGGCTACGCCCTGCTACTCGCCGGCAAGCCGGAGGAAGCGCTGGCGCAGCTGCTCAGAACGCGGGAGCTCGATCCGGCGTTCCCCTGGGTCTACTGGCGGCTCGGCTCGACGTATCTGGCGCTCGGCCGGTTCGCCGAAGCGATCGAGGCGTACCGCACCGTCGTGCGCATGACCGACGGCGGCGTGGGGCTGGGCTACGAGGCCGTCGCGCTCGCGCGGGCGGGGCGCATGGACGAAGCGAATGCGGTGCTGGCGCGGCTGGAGCAGCTGCGCGAGAGCCGCTACGTGTCGCCCCTGGAGTTCGCGCTCGTGTACAGCGCGCTTGGCCGCATCGACGACGCGCTGACGTCGCTCGAGCGGGCGTACGAGGATCGAGTGAGCGATTTCGCGCGCGTGAAGTTGCTGCACTGGCCGGACGCCGTGCGCGCGCACCCGCGCTTCACCGCGCTGCTGCAGAAGCTCGGCGTGGCGTAGGTGCGGTGAGTTGGTGAGTTGGTGAGTCGGCTCGCCGTTACGACGCCGCCGTCACACAGCTCTCGGCGAACTGCGTCCAGAACGCCTCGATCCGCCGCCGCATCGCCCCCTGAAGCATGCGCGCGCCGATCGACACGATCTTGCCGTGCACGTCCGACGCGACAGTCCACGCCAGCCGCGTCGCGCCGAGATCGTTCGACGTCAGCGTTGCGGCGGCTTCGACGCGCATTGCCGAACCGGGTGCCGCGCCCTGCACGGACATGCGCAGGCCGACGAGCGGTTCGATGTCGTGGAGCTGGACGTGGAGCGTGAAGCGCAGCGAGATGCTGCCGACGCCGAGCAAGGCGACGACGCGATACTGTGTCGCGTCGATCGGCTCGACCGATTCGACGCCCGCCGCCGCGGCCGCGACGAAGGTCGGGTCGTTGAGGTTCGACCAGACCGCGGCGACGGGTGCGTCGATCTCGTGGACGCCGGAGGTCTCGAGCCTCACGTCGCCGCGACGGCGCGGGCGATGGCAGTGGTGAGCGCGCGCCGCGCTCCCACCTGCGCGAGCTGGAGCCGGTACGCTGCGTCGGCGTGGATGTCCGCGTTCGCCTGCACGCCGCGCACCGCCTCGGTCGCCGCGCGCGCCACGGACGGCGCGTCGCCCGCCGAGCCGATGAGCGACGAGACCACGGCGAGAAATGGCGTGTCGGCGAGCCCGGTGAAGGCGAGCGAGGCCGACGTCACGCCGCGTGCGGGGCTCACGGTGACCACGGCCGCCGCGCCGACGAGCGCGTAGCCGGACGCGGCCTGCTCGAAGGTCACGTACGCGGCGCCGGTGAAGTCCGAGAGCGGGCGGAGCTCGATCGCGACGAGCAGCTCGTCCGGCTCCATCGCCGTCTCGAACGGGCCGCGAAAGAAGTCGCGCGCCGCAACGGTGCGCTGCGCACGCGCCGACTGGAGATGGAACCGCGCGTCGAGCGCGAGCATCGCCGCCGTCATGTCGGCCGAGGGATCGGCATGCGCGATCGCGCCGCCGATCGTGCCGAGGTTGCGCACCTGGATGTCGCCGATGTTCTCGGTGACCTCGGCGAGGAGCGGCACCGCGTCGCGGAGCGGCTCCGAGTCCAGCAGCTCGCGGTAGGTCGTCGCGGCGCCGATGCGCACGACGTCGTCGGCCACCGTGATGCCGCGCAGCTCGGCGAGCCGCGCAATGTCGACGAGCCGCTGCGGCTGCGCGAGCCGGAAGCGCAGGAGCGGCACGAGCGACTGCCCGCCGCAGATGAGCTTTGCCTGTGTGCCGCCGCCGGCGCCGATGGCTTCCAGCGCTTCGGCGAGGGTGCTCGCCCGGGTGTACTCGAGTGCGGCGGGGATCATGCGATGCCTCCGGGCGTCGCGGCGCGGATGGCGGCCCAGACGCGGGCCGGAGTGAGCGGCTTGTCGATGTGGGTGATGCCGAACGGTGCGAGCGCGTCGCACACGGCGTTCACCACCGTCGGCACCGACGCGATGGTCCCCGCCTCGCCGATGCCTTTCACGCCGAGCGGATTGACGTCCGTCGGCGTGACGGTGTGGCGCGTCTCGATGCGCGGCAGCTGCGCGGCGCGCGGCACGGCGTAGTCCATCATCGTGCCGGTGAGGAGCTGGCCGTCCTCGTCGTAGACCGCCATCTCCTGCAGCGCCTCGCCGATCCCCTGCGCGACGCCGCCGTGGATCTGCCCCTCGACGATCATCGGGTTGATGAGCGGGCCGCAATCGTCCACGGCGAGATAGCGGAGGATCTTCACCTCGCCCGTCTCGACGTCCACCTCGACGGTGCAGATGTGCGTGCCGAACGGAAACACGAAGTTCGGCGGATCGAAGAACGCCGTCGCCTCGAGGCCGGGCTCCACGCCGGGGGGCATGTTCCACGCGACGTTCGCCATCAGCGCGAGCTCGGCGAAGCCCTTCGCCTGCGACGGCGAGCCGCGCACGACGAACTTGTCGTCGCGCCAGTCGAGATCACCCTCGGCCACGCCGAGCAGATGCGCGGCGACCTTCTTCGCTTTCTCCTTCACGCGCAGCGCGGCGATCTTCACCGCGCTGCCGCACACCGCCGTCGTGCGGCTGCCGTACGTCCCCCATCCCTGCGGCGTGTTGTCGGTGTCGCCGTGCACGATCTGGACGTCGTCCACGGCGATGCCGAACTCCTCGGCGACGATCTGCGCGAAAGTCGTCTCCTCCCCCTGGCCGTGCGGCTTGGCGCCGATGTACACGCGCACCGTGCCGGTGGGATAGGCGCGCACGATCGCGCTCTCGTACAACCCGCCCCCGAATCCCACCGCGCCGGCGACGGCGGAAGGGCCGAGCCCGCAGATCTCGTTGTACGTCGTGACGCCGATGCCGAGGTAGCGCTTCTCGGTGCGCGCCGCGGCCTGCTCGGCGCGGAATGCTTCGTAGTCGAACTCTCCCAGCGCGACGTTCAGTGCACCTTCATAGTCGCCGGAGTCGTAGGTGAGACCGGTGACCACGGTGTGCGGGAAGCTCTCCTTCGGGATCAGGTTCTTCCTCCGTACCTCCACGGGGTCCTTCCGGATCTTCTTCGCGTACAGGTCGATCAGCCGCTCGAGCATGTAGGTCGCCTCGGGGCGGCCGGCGCCGCGATACGCGTCCACGGGCGTGGCGGTGGTGTAGATGCCGCTGATCACGCCACGAATGTTCGGGATGGCGTACGGCCCCGAGTACATCAGGCCGTGCAGGATCGTGGGTACGCCGGGCGCGGCGGTCGATGCGTACGCCCCGAGTCCGGCGAAGACGCGCGCCCGCAGGCCGGTGATGGCGCCATCGGGGGTGCCGCACAGCTCGACGTACGCCACGTGATCGCGGCCGTGCGTGGTGACCTTGTAGTTCTCCGAGCGATCCTCCGTCCACTTCACCGGCCGGCCGAGCGCCATGGAGGCGAAACAGGCGAGCGCTTCATCGGCGTACGTCGGGATCTTGCTGCCGAACGCGCCGCCGACCTCGGGCGCGACGACGCGGATGCGGTGCTCCGGCAGCTTGAGCATCACGGAGCAGAGGAAGCGGCAGATGTGCGGGTTCTGGCTCGTGACGTGGAGGGTGAGCTGCCCGCTCCCCGCGTTGTAGCTGGCGACGGCGGCGCGCGTCTCCATCGCCGAGGGGAGCAGCCGCTGATGGACGATGCGGAGGTCCACCGCGACGGGCGCCGCGGCGAACGCCGCATCGACGTCGCCGCCGGCGACGGTCCAGGTGAAGGCGACGTTGGATGGGACGTCGGCGTGCAGCTGCGGCGCGCCTTGCAGCGTCGCCTGTTCCGGATCCACGACGGCGGCGAGCGGTTCGTAGTCCACCTCGATGAGATCGAGCGCGTCGCGCGCCGCCTCGCGCGACTCGGCGACGACGAACGCGACCCCGTCGCCGACGTAGCGCACCGTGTCCACGGCGAGCATCGGGTGCGGGGGCACCTTGAGGTCGCAGTTGGGCACCATCCACGCGCACGGGACGGGATTCACCCGCTCGGCGAGATCGCGCCCGGTGTACACCGCGACCACACCGGGGCTCGTGCGTGCGTGCCGGACGTCGATGCTGCGCACGTGCGCGTGCGCCCATGGGCTGCGCAGCACCGCGGCGTACGTCATGCGCGGGAGCTGGATGTCGTCCGTATACGTCGCGCTTCCCGTGATGAGGCGCGGATCCTCGCGGCGTTTGACGGCCTTGCCGATCGGAGTGGGAGTCATTGTTGGAGAGGCGACAAGGTGCAGATCCCTCGACTTCGCTCGGGATGACGGCATTGTCATCCCGAGCGAGCGAAGCGAGTCGAGGGATCTGCACTCGCTCCGCCCGCTC
>JAEKKK010000267.1 GCA_019510405.1 Gemmatimonadota bacterium
GACGGGAGTGTACTGTCTCCGGGACCGCCGCTGGACACTCGACTCCCTCGAGCAGAACACCTGGCTGCGCGAGCGACACGCCGTCACGCATGACGTGTTTGCGCGCCGCGCCGACAGCCTGGTACGAGTTCGCTCCGAGACACGCTCCGATTCCCTCTAGGTCACCCGGGCGCACGCCGCCGGATCCGCACGCCCTCGCACGCGCCCCGCATCACGGTAACTGGTAGATCTCCACGTGATTCAGCGCCACCACCGGCACCGCGACACGGTTCCGCTTCGTGTCCACCGCGATGTCCGCCGGTCCGCCCTGCGTGTGGATGATCGCGTGCCCCGTCGCGCCGTCGAAGATGTGGATGCTCGAATCCGCCTGGCTCGACGCGAGGATGCGTCCCCCCGCCAGCACTTCCACGCCGTCCCACTTTGCTCCCGTGCTCGTCGTGATGTCGGTCAGCGTCGTCGTGCCCGGCACCCACGCCCGCAGTGAGTGCGCGCCGCCGAACGGCACGATGATGAACCGACGGTTCGCTCCGTCCCACGTGATGCCGTTCGGCGCGCCGAGTGCGCTGTCGGCGAGGACGAGCGTCGGCCCGCCCTGCACCTTGTACAGCTTGTTCTTCCCCGTGTCCGTCACGTACACGGTGCCCGTCGCATCCGCCGCGACATCATTGAGGAACCCGCGGTCGAGCGCCGAGAAGTCCACGTTCGCCAGCTTCCGCCCCGTCTTTCGATCGAACCCGCGCACGGCATCGGCGTCCGCCACCCACAACGTGTCGCCGACGATGTACATCCCGCGCGGCGCATGCAGCACGACGCCGTTCGCGCCGCCGGCGATGAACTTCATCGTCTCGATCTGCCCGTCGGGCCGCATCCGGCTGATGTAGCCGTTGTTGTCCGTCGCGCTCGCCGGGCCCGGACCCCAGTTGCCGACGAAGTAGACGTCCTGATCGGGATCGTAGCGCACCGCTTCCGGTGCGACGAACCCGTCGCGGACGAAGAACGGCTTCACGTTCGTCGTCGTTGCCACCGCGCTGCCGGCCGTGGTGACCGCGCTGCGGCTCGTCGCCGTGCTCGCGCACGCGGCCAGCACGGCGGCCGCCGCCGTCGCGACGATGGATGTGTATCGGGAGACGCGTGATGTCATGGCCTCATCCTCCATGGTGAACGTCGACCCAGCCTTGCTTCTCGTTGCTCGCCAACACGGCCTCGACGATGCGGACTTCCGCGTCGCCATCCTCGAACGTCGGAAAGTCCGCCGCGTCCTTCCCCGGCTTCTTTCCGGCCGCGATGTACCTATATAGGTTGCGGAAGAGATTGCGCGGACCGTCGGGATATCCCTCGGGATGGCCGCCCGGATAATGCGCGAAGGTGCGCGCCACGGGATCCATCAGCGACGGATCCTTGATCAGGATCTCGTTCGGCTTGTCGCGGTGGCCGATCCAGAGATGGTTCGGATTCTCCTGGTCCCACGACAGCGCGCTCCGGCTCCCGTCCACCTCGATCCACTGCCGGTTCTTCCGCCCCGAGCTCACCTGCGAGACGACGAGCGAGCCCCGCAGCCCGCCCTCCATCTCGACCAGCACGAAGCCGCCGTCCTCGGTGTCGATCGACACCTCGTCGTACTCCTGCGGCGCGCCCAGCTCCTTCCCCTTGTACGTCTCGACCTCCTGCTTCGGCTTCTTGCGCGTCTCGTGCGCGCGGAACAGGTGCGCGTTCACGCGCACGATCTTCCGCCCCGTCACGAACTGCACGAGGTCGAACCAATGCGAGCCGATGTCGGCGATCGCGCGCGACGCGCCGCTCACCTTCGACTCGAGCCGCCAGTTGTAGTCCGTGTCGTGCAGCAGCCAGTCCTGCAGGTAGTGGCCGTGCACGAGGAACAGGTTGCCCAGCTCGCCGCGCGACACCATGCCCCGGGCCTGCTGGATGAGCGGATAGCCGCGATAGTTGAAGTTGATCGCCGTCACGACCCCCTTCGCGCGCGCAAGCCGCACCAGCTCCCCCGATTCCTGCGACGTCATCGTCAGCGGCTTCTCCGACAGCACGTGCTTCCCCGCCTCGATGAACGCCTTGTTCACCTCGAAGTGCAGGTTGTTGGGCGTGCAGTTGTGCACGGCGTGCACGTCGTCGCGGCCCAGCAGCGCCTTCCAGTCGTCGAAGACGTTGGTGATCCCGAACTGATCAGCGAGCTCCTTGGCCCGCGGGAAATCGATCGACGCGATGGCGACGACGTTGACGCCCGGTACTCGGCGCAGGGCGTCCACGTGGGCGGCGCCCATGAAGCCCGAGCCGATGACGGCGACGTTGACTGGGGGCATTTGTGCTCGACGGAGGAATGGAAGATACCGACCTGTGGCACTCCGACCGGAGGTGCGAAGCGCCGTAGGGAGGAGCCGTGTCCTCGCACGGGTCTTGAACGGACTTGCGCTCGCACCTCGGCCATCCCACGTTGCCGTCAATATGACCCGACAGGATCAGTCTTGGGCGACCGCCTGGTCGCTCGAGTACCGGCTGCCGATTCTCATTTCCGTGCTCCTGGCCTGCGCCGTCGGTGGGCTCAGCCTCGCGGCCTATCGCGAAGTCCGCGCGACGACCATCGACCGCGCCACCGACGTGCTGGAGCGCGTCCAGCACGAGCTGGTCGCTGGAGGCGCACGCCCGAACATCGCGCGTGTCCAGGCGCTCCGTGCCCTCGCGAATGACGACGCGATCGTTCGCGCGCTCGCCAGCGGCGCGACGGCTGCCGAGGTCGAGAAGCGCTTCGCGGCCTCCCGGGAATCGCACGACACCACGTTCGTCGCGTTCCAGCTCGCCAGCACGGATGGACGCCGGACGTACGGCACCGCATCGGGATGGAGCGCCACCGATTCCGCTCAGTTGGCCGCGACGCTGGCCGGCGCGGTGCGGAACGAGTCCGACCAGCGATCGCCCTTCTATGCCGTTGGCGAGCAGGTCCATGCCTGGCTCGCCGTTCCCGTCGTGGTGAAGGGACGGGTAGTCGGCACGGTTGCCGAGCTCGCCCGCGTCGGGGACAACTACGGTGCCGATGCAGTCATCCGCGCCCTCGTCGACGACGACGCGCGCATGCTGTTCACCAGCCGGGGCTCGGCCGAATGGGTGTCCTTCCGCGGGCGGCCTGTCGCCGCGCCATTCGCCCTCCCCGCAGTCCACGACAAGGCCGTGCGCATCGACGTGCCGGGCCGCGGCGGCGTGTACGTCGTGCAGTCCCTCATTCCGACGACGCCCTGGCTGGCCGTGCTCTCACAGTCGGAGCGCTCGATCCTCGCGAAGCCGCACGATTTCCTGCGCCGCCTGCTCGTCGCGGGACTGATCGTGCTCGCCGTCGCGACGGTCGGCGCATGGTTCCTCGGCCGGCTCGTCACGCGGCCCCTCCGCGAGGTCACCGAGGCCGCGTCCGATCTCGCGCAGGGCGACTATACGCGGCGTGTCGACGTGCACGGTGGGGGACGCGAGGTGGGGCGGCTCGCGTCGATGTTCAACGCGATGGCCGCCGCCACGGGCGACGCGCACGCCATTCTCGCCGAGCGGAATGCGGAGCTCCAGCGCGCCAACGCTGCCAAGGCGCAGTTCCTCGCCATGATGAGCCACGAGCTCCGCACCCCGCTCAACGCCATCGGCGGCTTCACCGAGCTGATGGAGCTCGGACTGCGCGGTCCGGTCACGCCGGAGCAGGTCGAGGACCTCGGCCGCATCCGGCGCAACAAGGACCTCCTCGTCGCCATCATCACCGACATCCTCGACTTCTCGCGCACCGACGCCGGCGCACTCACAGTCGAGATGGAGCCCGTCGCCGTCGCGCCCCTCCTGACCGACGTCGTGGATTCCGTGCGCAACCAGATGGCGGCGAAGGGGGTGCAGCTCGAGGTGCGCCCCGTCCCCGCCGACGCGGTCGTGCGCGGCGACCGGAAGAAGATCGCCCAGGTGCTCCTCAACCTGCTGTCGAACGCGATGAAGTTCACCGAGCCCGGCGGCGAGGTCGACATCCTCACCGTCGTCGACGAGGGCGCGGTGCGCATCGACGTGCGCGACACCGGATCCGGAATCAGCACCGCACAGCTCGAGACCATCTTCGAGCCGTTCGTCCAGGTGGATGCATCGCTCACGCGGCGCGCCGGCGGCACCGGCCTCGGCCTCGCCATCGCGCGCCAGCTCACCAGAGCGATGGGGGGCACTGTCACCGTGCGCAGCCAGCTCGGTGCGGGCTCGACGTTCAGCCTCACTCTGCCGCGCGCCGAGCTGCTGCCAGTGATATCGCCCCCCGAGGACCGCCGCACCCCACGCGAGGCGAGCCAGGTCGTCTGACCCACCCCCACCCCCTCCTCGGGGTCAGAGTAAGTGGGGTCAGAGTAAGGTCAGGAGCGCGGCTGCAGTCGGAAATCCAAACGCTCGCTTCCTGTCGTATGGATAGTGCGGTTCACAGCCGCACCGTTGCAGGCGATTATTCGGATCGACGACGAGAGAGGGGAGCGAGATGAGCGAGCGAGAGAGCACGAGTGGCGCAGCCGTCGCGGGCGCGCGGCAGACCGAGGTGGCGGTGCTGGCCGGCGGCTGCTTCTGGGGCGTCGAGGACATCCTGCGCGACGTGCGCGGCGTGATCGACACCGACGTCGGCTACACGGGCGGATGGCTCGAGAATCCGACGTATCACGACACCCACGACAGCAAGTCGGGGCACGCCGAAGCGGTGCGCATCACCTTCGACCCGACGGTGCTGAGCTACGAGGATCTGCTGGAGCAGTGGTTCTTCCGCCTCCACGATCCGACGACGCTCAACCGGCAGGGGAACGACATCGGCACGCAGTATCGCTCGGCGATCTTCCCCCAGTCGGACGAACAGCGCGCCGCTGCCGAGCGCGTGATCGCCCGCGTCAACGCCTCCGGCAAGTGGCGCCGCCCCATCACCACCTCCATCGAGCCTGCCGGCACCTGGTACAGCGCCGAGACCTACCACCAGGACTACCTGCGCAAGAATCCCGGCGGGTACACCTGCCACTTCCTGCGGGAATGAGGGGATGAGGGAATGAGGAAATGCGATACGGCCTCGTGACGCTTCGGCGCTCCGGGGCCGTTCTCGTTGAAGAGTTGAAAAGCAAACGGCCCCGAGAGCCGAAGCATCCCGAGGCCGTTCAACCAACTCACCAGCTCACCGTCAGGCGACGCGCCGCGTCCGCGTCCGGGCGACGTCCGGCTCCGCCACCGCACCACCGTTCAGCCGCTTGCCGATCAGCGCATCGACCGAGAACGCGCCCGCCCCCGTGATGATCAGCGCGATCGACGACGCGAGCAGCGCGAGCGGGAACTCGACGCCGGTCGGCGCGAAGAAGCCGTTCTTCAGGTGCACCGTGAGGATCGCTACCACCATCGTCGCGCCGATGCCCAGCGCCGCGAGGCGCGTGAGCAGTCCGAGCAGGATCGCGATGCCGCCGAAGAACTCCACGAACGCCACGAACGGTCCGAGCAGCCCTGGCGCCGGGATGCCCATCTGGGCAAATGCGCCGCTCACGCCGGCGAAGCCGAACACGAAGAGCTTCTGTCCGCCGTGCATGATGAAAGTGATGCCGAGCACGAGGCGCACGACCGCGAGCGCGGTGTCGATCTGTCGGCGGGAAGGAGAGTCGAAGAGCAGCATGGTCGTATGCCTCGGTGGTTGGTTGGGTTCGTCCAGTGTTTTACCGCTCAGTGTGACAACACCTATTTGACGTGAGAATTTCATGCGCCCCCGCCCTCGCGGACGAGTGTCAGAAGGTCGGACAGCGTACGAAGCTGCGCGCCGGTGAGCCGCGCCATCTGCCGCTCGTGCAGGGCGAGCACCGGTGCGTCGAGGTCGTCGAGCAGCTGCCGCCCCTTCGCGGTGATGTGCGTGAGGACCATCCGTCGGTCCTCTCCCTCGCGCGCCCGCACCACCAGCCCCGCTTCCTCCATCCGGTCGAGCAGCCGCGTCATGTCCGGCATGCGCGTCAGCATCCGATCGCGCAGCGCATTGCGACAGAGCCCGTCCGGCCCCGAGCCGCGCAGGATGCGCAGCACGTTGTACTGCGTCGCGCTGATCCCCCGGTCCTTCAGCAGATCCTCCATCGCATCCGTCAACGACGTGGACGTGCGGACGACGGACAGATACGCCTCCTGCTGCAGGCTCCGGAACGGCCGCTTCTGCTTGAGATCCTGCTGGAGGGTCGGGCTCATGGAAGGGAATATAGGTGTTGAAACACTAAGTGTCAAGACAGCAAGGCGCCCTCGAGCGGTATGGGCTGGTTTCAGTTTGTGGTTGTCCGTACTCCGTGCACGAGCTTGCCGAGGCCATTTCCAACCCCGACTCACCGACTCACCGACTCACCGCAGTCCCTGCCCCTCCCGCGACGCACGGCTGAGCACCGCTTGCAGCTCCCGCGTGTGCATCGCCGCGAACGTCTCCGTCGGAAGGGTCGCGCGGCCGCGCAGCGAGTCGATCAGCATGTCCGCCTCGTCGTCCGTGCGGCCGACGGCGATCAGCGTGAAGTACGCCAGGCTCAGTGCCACCTCCCGCTCCGCGTACACCGCCCGCCCGATCACCCCTGGCCGGTGCAGCAGCGACTCGAAGTAGGCCTGCTCACTCGCACTGTGCGTCCGCACCGCGACGGCGATGTCCGGATTCAGGTTCCGTGCGACCTCCACGATGCGTCGCGCGCGGATCGGTTCGGGCGCCGTCACCACGATGAGCCGCGCGCCGCGGATCGCCGCACGCTCCAGCACCTCCGGGCGCGTTGCGTCTCCCGACACGGCGTGCTCGCCTCGCATGCGAAGCCCCGCGACGACCCGCGGCTGCTCCTCGACCACGATGTGCGTGATCCCCGCGCGATCCAGCACCTCGGTCACGGTGCTGCCGACGCGACCAAATCCCACGAGCACGACGTGTCCGACGAGCCCACCGAACTCGTGCTCGATCGGCGTCGGCAGCTCGAGCGTCGGCAGCTGCGTCTCGCGGTCGAATCGCGCCAGCACCCGCGCAAGCCACGCGCCGAGCGGCTGGTTGACGGTGATCGACACCAGGGAGCCCGCGACGACGAGCGCCTGGGTCTCACGCCCGAGCAACCCCAGCGACACGCCGAGCGCGACGAGGATGAACGAGAACTCGCCGATCTGGGCCAGGCTGCTCGCCAGGGTGAGCGCGGAACGTCCCGGCTGCGCGAGCAGCCGCAGCACGAAGAAGGACACGACGAGCTTCTCGATCACGATCACGCCGAGCACGGCGAGCACCTGCCAGGGATGCTCCACCAGCACGCGCTGATCGAACAGCAGCCCGACCGAGACGAAGAAGAGCACGGCGAACGCATCCTGCAGCGGCAGCGCGTCCGCCGCCGCCCGATGGCTCAGCTCCGACTCGCTCACCACGGCTCCCGCGACGAACGCGCCGAGCGCGAACGACATCCCGAAGAACTGCGACGCGATCGTCCCGACGCCGAGCGCGATCGCGAGCACGGTCAGGGTGAACAGCTCGCGCGAGCCGAGGCGCGCCACGTGCTCCAGCAGCCAGGGCACCGCGCGCCGCCCGCCCGCGAACATGATGACGAGAAAGGCGACGACCTTCCCGATCGCCAGCGCGAGCGCCAGCGCCATCCCCGCCGCCGACTGCGTCTCGCCCGTCACGGTGCCGCCGAGCACCGGCGCCACGGCCGGCAGCAGCACGAGCACGGCGACCATCGCGAGGTCTTCGACGACGAGCCAGCCCGCCGCGAGCTTCCCCTCCTGCGAATCGAGCCGGTCGCGCGCCTCGAGGCCCTTCAGCACCACGACGGTGCTCGCCACCGAGAGCGAGAGTCCCAGCGTGAGCGCCCCGCCCGCCGACAGCCCCCACGCTCGGCCGAGCATCGTGCCGACGGTTCCCGTCACCGCGATCTGCAGCAGCGCGCCGGGAACGACCGTCTTTCGTACCTCCATCAAGTCGCGCAGCGAGAAGTGCAGCCCCACGCCGAACATCAGCAGCACGACGCCGAGCTCCGAGGCCTGGGACGCGACGCCGCCGATCGGCACCGTCTCCGGCGCGAGCGCATGCATCGCGATGCCCGCGACGAGATAGCCGACGATGGGCGGAAGGTGCAGACGGGCCGCGAGCAGTCCCATCAGGAGAGCGCCGACGAAGGCGATGGCGATCGTCGCGATCAGCGTGGTCTCGTTTGGCATCGTCGCTCGGGAGACTACAGGGGAGATGGGTCGAAACGCGGAACTCCGACCGGAGGTGCGTAGCGCCGCAGGGAGGAGCGATAAAACAAATGCGACTCACCGAAGCTACCGCCGTGGCTGTGTCCGCGCTGACGGGCTGGTCCCCATCCTGCCATGCAGGCGGACCATGCGCATCGAGGACTACGCACTCATCGGCGACTGCGAGACAGGCGCGCTCATCGGACGCGACGGGTCGATCGACTGGCTCTGCTGGCCGCGCTTCGATTCCGGCGCGTGTTTCGCCGCGCTCCTTGGCAATCCCGAGCATGGCCGCTGGCGGGTCGCGCCCGTCGGTGTCGTCACCCAGGTCGAGCGCCGCTATCGCGGCGACAGCCTGATCCTCGAGACGACCTTCGTCACCGAGAGCGGCAAGGTCACCGTCGTCGACTTCATGCCGCCGGTCGGCACGCAGTCGGAGCTCGTGCGCATGGTCGTCGGCGTGGAAGGGGAAGTGGCGATGCACGTCGAGCTCATTCTGCGCTTCGCCTATGGCGCCATCGTTCCGTGGGTCACGAAGGTGGACGGTGAGGGGAGCGGCGGGCTGCGCGCCATCGCGGGGCCCGACATGGTGGTGCTGCGCGGCGACGTCCCGCTCCACGGCGAGAACCTCACCAGCGTCGGCGACTTCACCGTCCACGCCGGCGAGACCTGCTCCTTCGTCCTCAGCTGGCGCCCGTCGCACAAGCCCGTCCCCGATCCGGTCGACGCGGCCACCGCGCTGCGCGAGACGGAGGAGTACTGGCGGCAGTGGGCGTCGCGCTGCACCTACGACGGCGAGTTCCGCGAGCCCGTGCTCCGTTCGCTGCTCACGCTCAAGGCGCTCACTTACGGCCCCACGGGGGGGCTCGTCGCCGCGCCGACGACCTCACTCCCCGAAGAGATCGGCGGCGTCCGCAACTGGGACTACCGTCTCTGCTGGCTTCGCGATGCCACGCTCACGCTCGTCGCGTTGATGGACGCCGGCTACTACGACGAGGCGCGCGCCTGGCGCGATTGGCTCCTGCGCGCCGCGGCCGGAAGTCCCGATCAGGTGCAGATCATGTACGGTCTCGCCGGCGAGCGGCGCCTCCTCGAGTGGGAGGTGCCCTGGCTCCCCGGCTACGAGGGCTCGCATCCCGTGCGCATCGGCAACGCCGCGCATGGCCAGCTCCAGCTCGACGTCTTCGGCGAGGTGATCGACGCGCTGCATCAGGCGCGGCGCGGTCACATGCCCGAGAGCGAGGACGCCTGGCAGCTCGAGCGTGCGCTCGTCGCGCACCTCGAGCGACTCTGCACCACCCCCGATCAGGGCATCTGGGAGGTGCGCGGCCACCCGCAGCACTTCACGCATTCCAAGGTCATGATCTGGGTCGCGCTCGACCGCGTCATCCGCAGCGCGGAGCTCTGTCATCTCGAGGGCCCCATGGAGCGATGGAGAGCGCTCCGTCGCCAGCTCCACGAAGAGATCTGCGCGAAGGCGTCCGACCCGACGGTGGGCTCCTTCATGCAGGCCTACGGCTCGAAGGAGGTGGACGCGAGCCTCCTCCTCCTCCCCCTCGTCGGCTTCCTCCCCGCGACGGACGAGCGCATTCGCGGCACCGTGCGCGCCGTCGAGGAGCGACTCTTCGTCGACGGCTTCGTGTATCGCTACGACTCCGCGCTCACCGACGACGGCCTCCCTCCCGGTGAGGGCGCCTTTCTCGCCTGCACCTTCTGGCTCTGCGACAACTATCTCCTCCAGGGCCGCCACGCCGAGGCGCGGAAGCTGTTCGACCGACTCCTCGCCATCCGCAACGACGTCGGCCTCCTCGCCGAGGAGTATCACCCCGGCTCACGCCGCCAGGTCGGCAACTTCCCGCAGGCCTTCTCTCACGTCGCACTCGTGAGCACCGCCTTCAACATCCAGCGCGCCGAGCGCCGTGCGGCGCCACGGAGAACGGGAACGCGGTGATGCGCACATCACGCCGCTTCCGTCTCGTTCGTCTCCACGCGATTCGTCGCCGCGTTCGGCTGTTCGCCGAGAAACTCGACCCACTGCTTCTTGAGTCCGGGATAGCGCAGCGCCGCCTCGACCAGATCGATGAAGCAGCCGATCGTCTCGTCGAAGCGCTTCTGCAATAGGTCGTTCTTCAACCGCCCGTTCTCCCCGAATGCCTCGTGCGCCTGCGCGAGGGAGAACATGTCCGGATACACCCGCGCGCCCAGGTGCTCGAGTGGGATCCGCAGCGACCAGAGGCCGCGGTTTCCCCCCGCCATCGATGGCGACGCCGAGAGCAGGAATGCCTGCTTGCCGTTGAATGGCTGCGGGCGCAGCCGCGACGTCCAGTCGATCAGGTTCTTCAGCACACCGGGCATCGATGCGTTGTACTCGGGCGACGCGATCATGAGTGCATCGGCCGCCTTGAGTCGTCGGCAGAACTCCTGCGCGGGAGCCGGCACACCGGCATCCGCCTCGACGTCGCCGTCGTAGGACGGACAGTCGAACTCGGCCATCGCCGCGCGGTCGACGTGACAGCCGCGCCGCGTCATGCACTCCTCCGTCATCCCCGCGAGGCGATCGTTGAGCGACTCGCGCCGCAGTGAGGCGCCGAGGACGAGCACGTTGAGCGGGCGAAATCCTTCGGGGGGCATGCAGGCCTCGCGGTTGGGGAGTGACGGCCTGTGTGCACGTCGCGCGCCGACGAGGGCCAAGGCCTCACTCCTCCCCTCATCCCTTCTTCCCCTTCCAAGTCGTAGCTTTCCCCGGACCCTGCCCTTCCCCCGTGAGCGAAGACACCTCCGACCTCAGCGAGCGCCTCGCCAACACGCTCGGCGCCACGTACGACTTCGAGCGCGAGCTCGGGGGCGGCGGCATGTCGCGCGTCTTCGTCGCGGTGGAGCGGCGGTTCGATCGCCGTGTCGTCGTGAAGGTGCTCGCCCCCGAGCTCGCCGCTGGTGTAAGCGCAGAACGGTTCGCCCGCGAGGTGATGCTCGCCGCGCGCCTGCAGCAGGCGAACATCGTCCCCGTCTTCGACTCGGGGGAGATCGACGGTCTGCCCTACTACACGATGCCCTGGATCGAAGGCGAGTCGGTGCGGGCGCGACTCGATGCGCGCGGGGCGGCCTCGATCTCGGAAACGGTGGCCATCGTGTCCGACGTCGCCAGAGCGCTCAGCTACGCGCACGCGCACGGCGTCGTGCACCGCGACATCAAGCCGGAGAACGTCCTGCGTAGTGGGCACACGGCGGTCGTGACCGACTTTGGCATCGCCAAGGCCCTCACCGCCTCACGCACGCTCGCCCCATTCGAGACGCTCACACAGGTGGGCACCTCACTCGGGACACCCGCGTACATGGCGCCCGAGCAGGCGATGGGCGACCCGGCCACCGATCACCGCGCCGATCTCTATGCCCTCGGCGTCGTGGCGTACGAGCTGCTCGCGGGCGAGCGGCCCTTCACCGCGTCGACGCTCCACGAG
>JAEKKK010000268.1 GCA_019510405.1 Gemmatimonadota bacterium
GCCGCGATCGCGGGAACGTCGCGACACTCGATCCCGCGCGCCTGCTCGTCGCGACCCCGACCGCTGCCGAGCCGTCGCTGCGTGAAGCGGCCGGCATGTCCCAGAGCGCCATCTCGCGCGCGCTGGGAGAGCTCCAGGCGGTGCATCTCGCCGACCCGGGCGCGGATGCCACCGTGCGCGTCGGCAGCGACGCGGACTCGAGCGCGATGCGCGTGGCGCGCGGTGCGCAGGCAGGCACCGTCGTCACGGCGACGGTCTATCCGCTCGGCGCGGACAGCGTGCGCCTCGACATGCGCGTGCTCGACGCGAATACCGGAGATCTCGTGCGCGCCCTCCGGCCGATCCGCGTCGCGCGAAATGCGAGCGACAGTGCATGGACGACGGCGCTCGACCCGCTGCTCGCCACCGTGGCGATCACCGCGTTTCCATGGCTCGGTGCACGGGCGCTGCCGGTCGGCGATCCACCGCGCTTTGCCGCGGTGCGCGAGATGCTCACGGGCATCGCGCTCGTCACGCGCCCGGACTCCGAAAGCCGCGCCGCGATGCTGTCGCACGCTTCTCGGGCGACGCAGCTCGACACCACGCTGCTCCAGGCGCAGCTCTGGCGAGCCGCCGAAGCGCGCTCGTTCGCGGTGCCAGGGTACAGTCCGACCGTGTACGCGATGATCGACACCGCAATGCGAGCGGTCGCCCCGCGACGCGACCGGCTGAGCCCATTCGAGCTCACCCTGTACGACTACGTCGCCGCCGCGGGCCGCAACGACGGGGGCGCCATGCTGGACGCCTTGCGCCGCATGCAGGACCTCGCGCCGGATGTCTATCTCGCACGCGATCTTCCCAACCGGCTGCTCGACCTGAATCGGCCGCGCGAAGCCCTCGCGTTGCTCCTGCGTGCGCGTCCGACGCGTGGCCTCGACGGCAAGCTCGTGCAGCCGTCCGAGTCGCCGCAGCGATGGGCTACGCTCGCCGACATCTATCACTACCTGGGCGACTTCCGCGCCGAGCATGACGCGGCCGCGCAGCTCCGCCGCCTGCGCCCCGACGATGCGATCAGCCTCCGGCACGCCCTCAGCGCGGCCGCCGGCCTGCACGACTCCGCCGAGGTGGAGCGACTATTCGCGGATGTGCGACTGCTTCCGCCGACGGCATCCTCCTACGACTTCGCAGGCGACCTTATGCTCCAGGCCGGCCAGGAGCTGCAGGCACACGGCATGGAACGATTCGGCCGTTCGCTCGTGCAGCGCGCCATCGATTGGTTCGACGCACAGCCCCTGTCGGACAAACCATGGCGCGTGCGTCTCCGCCATGCGATCGCCTATCACGAGATGCACGACCCCACGCGCGCGCTCGCGACACTCCGTACAGTGGCCATCGGCCCGATCGACACGACGCACGTCCTCTATCTGGGGCTTCGTGGCCGGATCGCTGCCGCGGCCGGTGACAGCGTGGGCGCACACGCCGCCGACTCGGCGTTGGCAACGCGTGGCCGCGGGATGGGCGGTACGAACACCCTCGAACGCGCATTCATCGCGACGAACCTCGGTCAGCGCGAGCGCGCTGTGGTGCTGCTCCAGGAAGCTTTCGCCCAGGGCTACGGCTTCACCATCCGCTGGCGGCTGCACTGGCTCACCGACACCAAGTCGCTACGCGGCTACCCCCCGTTCGAGCAGCTGCTGCAGCCACAGGGGTAGCAATGCGGGAGTGAGGGGATGCGGGGATGCGGGGATGCGGAAAACTACGACGGCCTCGGGAAGCGTCTGCCTCCCGAGGCCGTGCTGTTGCGCATCCCTCATCTCCCCATCCCCGCATCCCCGCGCCTCAATCGATCGGCTTGAGCGCCGCCACGATCTTGTCCCGCTGCGGCTCGAGGAACGGCGCGAGCACCACCTTCTCGCCGAGCGTCGCCATGTCCTCGTCCACGCCGAAGCCGGGGCCGTCGGTCGCGATCTCGAACAGGATTCCGTTCGGCTCGCGGAAGTAGAGACTGCGGAACCAGTAGCGGTCGACCTTGCCGCTGTTCGGGATGCGCAGCGTGTTGAGCTTGTCGGCCCACGCATCGTAGTCCGCGTCAGCCGACCGGAAGGCGACGTGGTGTACGCCCCCCGCGCCGCCGCGCGCCGGCGGCAGCGAGCGCTGTTCGGCGACGTGCAGCTCCGCCGCGATGCCGCCAGGTCCCATCTCGAAGACGTGCACCGTATCGCTCTTCTGCTCGGGGTGCGCATACTCGCGCACCGGACGCATCCCGATCGCTTCGAGGATCTTGCTCGTCGGATCGAGCCGCGGGACGCTCAGGTGGATCGGGCCGAGCCCGCGCACCTGATGCTCCACCGGGATCGGGCTCTCTTCCCACGGATATGCCGCGCCAGTGCCCGCGTCGTCGACGAGCGCGAGCCGCTGCCCTTCCGGATCCTCGACGTCGAGCGTGAGCCGGCCGTCCCGCTCCTCGATCTCTCCGGCACGAACGTTCTGCTGTCCGAGCTGCTCCTTCCAGAACTCGAGCGACTCGGCGCCGGCCACCCGGAGCGATGTCCGCGCGATCGAGCGCGAGCCGCGCATCTCCGCCGACACGGGCCAGTCGAAGAAGGTGAGGTCGGTGCCCGGCGTCCCCTTCGCGTCGGCATAGAAGAGATGGTACGCGCTCACGTCGTCCTGATTCACGGAGCGCTTCACGAGGCGCATGCCGAGAGTGCGCGTATAGAACCGCTTGTTGTCCCGGATCTTCGCCGAGACCGCGGTGAGGTGATGGATCCCCTTGAGCTCGATCGTCATGTCGGTCACTCCTGCCATGCCAACCACCACGCGCCCTGTCGTTCGCGATCCGCGGCCGGCGTCCTGTCTGCATTTATCTTAGTACTGAGATTTATTGCAGTCAAGTGGCCGCGGTGTGGACGCCAAGGGGTCAGAGCCCGAAGACTCTGACCCCAGGTTCTTTCGCCGTCTCCCGCTATTGCCGCCCGATCGCCCGCAACCGCTGCCTCGCCTCGAAGTTCGTCGTGTCGCGGCGGATCGCCTCGCGGAACGCGTCCGCGGCCGCATTCGTGTCCGCGTGCATCAGGAGCACGTTGCCGCGGAAGACGTACACCCCCGACGACTTGGGGAACTGCTCCTCGTTCAGCTTGAGCAGCGCGAGCGCCTCGTCGAACTTGCCCCCCTGTGCGAGGCGGAACGCGGCGGCGTTGAGCGACGGCTCGCCGAAGTCGTACGAGTCGCGGCCGTAATACCGCTCGCGCAGCGAGCGATAGGTCTTGATCGCCGAGTCGGTTCCCGCCGACAGGGCGACGTCGCTCACGTACATGGAGAGCGGCACCGGCCTGTTCACCCCGCGATGGCAGGTGTTGCACGTCGCCGAAAGGCCGCCGGGGTTCTTCCGCTCGGGCAGCGTGTCGAGCCGCCGGTTGATCTCGGCCACCATCAGCATCATCTGGCGTGCCGTGCGCTTCGTGCGCTTCTCGTCGCTCGGGAAGTCGTAGCTCGAGATCGGCGCGCCCTCCTTGCCGACATGGCAGAACCCGCACCGCACGCCGAGCGCCGTGGTGAAGTTCCGCATCGCGCCGAGCACCTCGGTGACCGGCGTGTTGTGCGGGAAGACCTTCGTGTTGACGAGCGAGTCCGGCGGGAACTTGCCGGGTGCCTGCGCCGCGGCCGGCTGTGCGAACGGCGCGACGACGAGCAGTGAGACGAGGACGGCGAGAGAACGGGCGCGCATCGGGTCTCCAGGTTGTGGCCGCTCAGAGGGACCGCACCGGCCGCGGCGGCGTCACCGGTGAGGGGCGCCGATACTCCGCGTCAGCGTTTCGACGACTGGCCGCGCGAGCCTCGACGACCTAGGATCGTGGCGATGCCAAGCCTCCGAGCGCAAGTCGCCGCCCTCCTCGCCATCGCCGCCATGGCGCTGGTGTCCGCCGGCGCGCAGACGTCCGCCGACTCCCTCGCGCGCGGCGTCGTCCTGCGCGAGCTCGCCGATTCCACCCTCTGGCCCGAGGGCGCCGACCGCGATCCGCGCACGGGAGACTTCTACGTCGCCAGTGTGCGGCACCGCACGGTCGTGCGTGTCATGGCCAACGGTTCGGAGCACGAGCTCTGGCCCCGCGGCGACCGGCAACTCGGCGCCATCCTCGGCGTCCGCGTCGATCCGCGGCGCCCCCTCGTCTGGGCGACGACCTCCGGCATCCCGCAGATGGAAGGCTGGGTCCCCGCCGACAGCGCGATCGCTGCCCTGCTCCGCATCGACGCACGCACGGGGCGCATCGAGCGGCGCTGGGTGCTTCCCGTCGCACCGCGCGGCCACGTGCTCGGCGACCTCGCGCTCGGCCCGCGGGGCGACGTCTACCTCACCGATTCGTACGAGCCGGTGCTCTATCGGCTTCGCCCCGATGCCGACACCCTCGAGCGGATCACGCATCCGCTCTTCCGTTCCCTCCAGGGCATGGCACCGACGGACGACGACCGCTTCGTCTACGTCGCCGACTACTCGCGTGGGCTGCTCCGCGTGCGTCTCGCCGACGGCGACGTCCGGCGGCTCGGCGCCGCTGCGGGCATCGACACGCGCGGCTGCGACGGGATCGTGCTGCATCGCGGTGCGATCGTCGCCGTACAGAACGGCGCGACGCCGGCGCGCATCGTCCGCTTCGTGCTCGACGCGGCGGGCGACAGCATCGTCACCGCACAGACCATCGACCGGAACCCGGTGCTCGCCCCCGAGCCGACGATCGGCACGATGATGGGCGACCGATTCGTCTACGTCGCCAACAGCCAGTGGGAGGAGTTCGACGACGCGGGACAGCTGAAGCCCGGGGTGCGGCTGACGCGCCCGCGGCTGGTAGCGGTGCCGGTGCCACGCTGAATGTGCCGTGATGACTGACCTCCTCGCGGCACGCAGCCAGATGGCGATGTCGCTCGGCTTTCACATCGTGTTCGCCGAGATCGGGATCGCGATGCCGCTGATGATGGTGCTCGCGGAGTGGCGGTGGCGGCGCACGGGGGAGCGGACGTACTACGATCTCGCGCGCCGCTGGGCGAAGGGGACGGCGGTGCTGTTCGCCGTCGGCGCCGTCTCGGGTACCGTGCTCTCGTTCGAGCTCGGTCTGCTCTGGCCCGGCTTCATGCGCCACGCGGGGCCTCTCATCGGCATGCCCTTCTCGCTGGAGGGCTTTGCCTTCTTTCTCGAGGCGATCTTCCTCGGCGTCTACCTGTACGGCTGGGAGCGCGTCGGTCCACGCGCGCATCTCGCGGCCGGTGTCGTCGTCGCCGCGAGCGGTGCGGCGTCGGCGGTGTTCGTCGTGCTCGTCAATGCGTGGATGAACACTCCCGTCGGCTTCACGCTCGACGCGGCGGGCAACTTCGCGAACATCGATCCCGTCACCGCGATGCGCAGCCCCGCGGCGTTCCAGCAGGCGCTACACATGCTGCTCGCGTCGTACGCGGCGACGGGGATGGCGGTGGCGGGTTTGCATGCGTGGATGCTGCTGCGCGGCTCGGCGTCCGCGTTCCACGGTCGAGCCCTGGCATTGGCGCTCTGCGTCGGCGGGCCGGCGGCGGTGCTGCAGCCGTTCTCCGGCGATCTCAGTGCGCGCGTCGTGGCCGCGACGCAGCCGGTGAAGCTCGCCGCGCTCGAGGGACAATGGGAAACGGTGCGTGGCGCGCCGCTCCGCATCGGCGGATGGCCCGACGCGGCACGCGAGGAGACGCGCTGGGCGCTCGAGATCCCGCGTGGCCTCTCCCTGCTTGCGTTCCATGATCCCGGCGCCGAGGTGCAGGGACTGCGTGCCGTTCCGGCGGACGATCGGCCACCCGTCGCGATCGTGCACGTCGCTTTCCAGATGATGGTGGGACTCGGCAGCGCGCTGGCGCTCGTCGCGCTCTGGGCGGGATGGGTCGCATGGCGACGGCGTAAGCTCTCGTCGCATCGCCCGCTCCTGCGCGCGCTGGCGATCGTCGGCCCATTCGGCTTTCTCGCCACCGAGGCAGGGTGGGTCGTCACCGAGGTGGGACGGCAGCCGTGGATCGTGCAGGGGTTCATGCGCACCGCGCACGCCGTGACGCCGATGCCGGGGCTCGTCGCACCGATGGCGACGTTCACCGTGCTCTATCTCGGGCTCGGCGCGGTCGTCGTCGTGCTCGTCGCGTCGCTCGTGCGCGAGACGTCGGGAGCACGCGCGTGAGCGCCGGTGTGCTCGGACTGCCCGAGATCCTCGCCGCGATCGTCGTGCTGTCACTCAATGCCTACGTCCTCACCGGTGGCGCGGACTTCGGCGGCGGCGTGTGGGACCTGCTCGCGCGCGGACCGCGACGCGGCGCGCAGCGCGCGTTGATCGCCTCCCAGATCGGCCCCATCTGGGAAGCCAACCATGTGTGGCTGATCCTCGTCGTCGTGCTGCTCTTCACCGCCTTCCCCGCGGCGTTCGCCGCGCTCGGCATCGTGCTGCACATCCCGCTCTCGCTCATGCTGATCGGGATCGTGCTGCGCGGTGCGGCGTTCGTCTTTCGCAGCTATGGCGCGCGCGACGATGCGATGCAGCAGCGCTGGGGCCGCGTCTTCGCCATGGCGAGCGTGATCACGCCGATCCTGCTCGGCATCGTCGTCGGATCGGTCGCGTCCGGCGCTGCCGGCGCCGCCGCCGACCGACTCGCGACGACGCGCGACGCGTCGTTCGCCGCCGTCTATCTCGCGCCGTGGCTGTCCCCCTTCCCCCTCGCGATGGGCGCGCTGGCGCTCGCCATGTTCGCCTTCCTCGCCGCGGTCTATCTCGCCCTGGCGACGGACGACGGCGCACTGCGCGAGGATTTCCGCCGCCGGGCATTGGGCGCCGCCGCGGCGATGTTCGTCGCCGCGTTCGGCGGACTCGGTGTCGCGCACATGACCGTGCCACACGTGAGCGGCGCGCTGATCGGCCGCGGTTCAGTTGCCTTCCAGGCCGCGACCGCCGTCGCCGCGATCGTAGCGCTGTGGGCCGTCTGGACGCGACGCAGGCGGACGGCGCGCATCGCCGCCGCACTCCAGGTCTCGCTGATCCTCTGGGGATGGGTGCTGGTGCAGTATCCGTTCGTCCTGCCTCCCACCCTCACCATCCGCGCCGCCGCCGCACCGCGCGCGACGCTCGAGCTCCTGCTCGGCGCCCTCGGCGTCGGTGCACTCATCCTCTTTCCGTCGCTCGCGTACCTGTTCAGAACCTTCGCTGCCGCGAAGCAGTGACGCGGGGCTGAGGTTCGCAGGGCCGGCACCGCTTCGCGATGCACGACGTGCGATGTCAATTCCGGCGGCGCCGTCCTCGCATGGCTCCTGCAGGAGACGGCGCGGCAACCAACGGGAGCGGGACATGGCGCGAAAGGGTCGGCGACGCGAGCGACGGTTGCTCAGGAACGCACTGCGCGGCGGTGCGGCCGGAGTCATCGGTGGGGTGGCGATTGCGCTCGTCGAGCGCGAGGTGCTCTCGCGCGTCACCGGCGGAGCCCGTCATCGCTCGAAGTGGGACGACGTCGCCGCCGATGGACTGTCGCGCATCGGCCTCGACCTCGGCGATCGCGGCCGCATCGCGACTGGGCTCGCGAGTCAGATCGCGTATGCCGGTCTGCTCGGCGCCGCGTATGCCGTGCTGCGCGACGAGACCCGCGAGTCGCGCGCGGGACGCATCCTGCTCGACGGCGCGATGACCTACGCCGCGAGTCTCGTCTTCCCCGATCGGCCGACGCCGGCCAGGCGCGGACGCCGCCTCGCGCTGCGCCGCAAGATGGCGCAGCCGGTGAACCCTGCGGCGGCGTTCAGCCGCGTCACGGCGATGACCCTGGGGGCGTTGGCGCGGTAGCCGCCTCCGGGGCGGCGCGGTAACATCAGCCGTTCCCACGGAGGTGCTGCCATGACGATCCTCGTCCTCATCCTGCTCGCGCTCGCCGCCGGCTTCGCCTTCGCGACGTTCAAGATCATCGGCCAGGCCGAGGTCATGGTCATCGAGCGGCTTGGCCGCTTCCACCGCGTCGCGCGCTCCGGGCTCAACATTCTGATCCCGTTGATCGAGCGCCCGAAGTCGATCGACGTCCGCTACTTCGAGATCGCCGTCGGCGGCGCGAAGAAGATCACCGCCGGCTCGACGACGCGCATCGACCTGCGCGAGCAGGTCCTCAACTTCCCGAGTCAGCCGGTGATCACCAAGGACAACGTCACGATCGACATCGACGCCGTCCTCTACTACCGCGTCGCCGATCCGCAGAAGGCGACCTACGCCGTGCAGAATCTCCCCTACGCGCTGGAGACGCTGACGCGCACGACGCTCCGCAACATCGTCGGCGAGATGGAGCTCGACGCCACCCTCGCCAGCCGCGACGCGATCAACACGCGGATGCGCGAGGTCATCGAGGAAGCGGCGATCGGATGGGGCGTCGACCTCACCCGCGTCGAGCTCCAGGCGATCGAGCCCCCGCGCGACATCAAGCAGTCGATGGAGCTGCAGATGCGCGCCGAGCGCGAGCGCCGCGCCGCGGTCACCAACGCGGAAGCGACGAAGCGCGCGGCGATCCTCGAGTCCGAGGGTGTGCGTGAGGCCCAGGTGCGCCGCGCCGAAGGCGAGAAGGACGCCGCCATCCTGCGCGCCCAGGGTCAGGCCACGGCTCGGCTCGCGATGGCGGAGGCGGAAGCGCAGGCCCTGGAGCGCATCGCCTCCGCACTCCCCGAGGGTGAAGCGGCGATGTACCTGCTCGGCATCAAGTATCTCGAGGCGCTCCCGAAGATGACGGAAGGTTCGGGCACGACGATCTTCCTTCCAGCCGAAGCGACAGGCGTGATGGGTGCCATCGGTGGCCTGCGCGAGCTGCTCACGCGCAGCGCGTCGGGCGCCAAGCCGCAATCCAATCCGACACGGGCGACCGCGCGTCCGTCGCCGTCACGCCCCGCGCCGCCCCAGCTCGGCAGTGGCGCGTCGTCCGGTGCTGCCGCGGGCCCGGACAAGCCCGACGACGGCGATGATCCAGACGGCGACCCCGTGACGAACCTCTGACCGTGGCTCCGATCACCCGCGAGCGAGCCGAGCGGATCGCGCGTGCACACGCATGCGAGACCTGCGGCGAGTACAGCTTCAAGAAGCTCGCGGTGAAGCCCGCCTCGGCCGCCCTGCAGGAAGAGCTCGGCGCCGCCTGGATCGCCACGAAGATCTGCGGCGTCTGCGGCACCCATCAGGAGCTCGGTATCGACGAGGATGGAGACGTGGTGTTTGTTGGGTGAGGCGCGGAGATGAGGAGATGCGGGGATGAGGGGATGCGGTAATACAAAGGCCTCGGGAAGCCATTGCCTCCCGAGGCCGTATCGCATCTCCGCATCGCCGCACCCCCGCATCCCCGCCAATCATCCTCCCCGCTGTCTCGGCCCCACCGCCAG
>JAEKKK010000269.1 GCA_019510405.1 Gemmatimonadota bacterium
CCGTTCCGCGCACTTTCTCGGCGAACACCTTCGCCTCGACGTAGTTGAAGTCGTCCACCCCTGCCCCGCCGAAGTAGGCGAACGCCTGCCGGCCCTCGAACGCAGAGGTGAAGTTGTGGTTCATGTTCGGCAGCCCCGCGCCGAACCCGATCACCCCGGCAATGTTCGCCGGCAGCTCGGCGGCGAAGTCCCACATCTGGCGCGCCGTGCCCGAGAGCCCGGCGATGTACATGCGCGTCGTGTCCACCATGAACCGCCGCATCGCGGTCGCGAACATCGCGTTGATCGCGCCGACGTTGACCTCCTTCGACGAATCGCTGCGACTGTCGTAGGAGCTGACCACGATGTAGCCGAGCCGGTCGGCCGCATCGGCGAATCGTTCGAGGCTCGGCATCGCGCGGCCGCGCGGGTCGAGCACGAACAGCACCGGCCACCGCCGGCTGGCCGAGTAGTCGGCCGGCAACAGCACGGCCGAGGAGTGACTGCTGTCCCGCGGTGCGGTGACGCGCTCCATCACGATGCGCGGCGTGGCCGGCGCGCTCGACTGACTTTGGGATGCAACGGGTGCCCCGATCGCACAGACCAGTCCGATCATCGCAGCATGGACCACCGAGCTCGCCGATCGCGAGCACGCGCACGCTCGATTCGCCTTCCCCTCCATGGCCGCCACCCGGTCGCTGTTTCTTCTACGATTGTAGAAGAAGCACCGCGCAACGCTTGCCCAATCTTGCGCCGTCCGAACCAACGTGCGCGCCGATGGGACAGGACGTTATTCAAGGGGGCTGACCCGTTGAACCGTAGAACGGCCAGACTGCACGGCACCGCTGACCGCTATTGCTGACCGCTGTCCGCTCGCCGCCGTCCGCTCGCCGAACCTGGAGTTCCCGCGCAGGCCTCAGCCTGTACACCGTGAACTGCTGGTTCGCATACACGCGACGGAACCGCTCCGGATGCGCTCTCACCGCCCGGAGCACCGCGCGGTCCGCCGTCAGGTCCACGCCGAGACTGCCCACCACCGCGTGGGTGATCCGGTACGCATCCGCTTCCCTGAGCAGCGAGTCCGGCTTCACGGGAGGAACGGACATCGCCGAAACGCCGGGCAGTCGCGCCGCATCACGCGGATTCGGCATCATCGCGCGCACCGGCATCGTTGCCGCTTCGCGCTCCAGAGCCGCGTACAGCGCGCGTCCTTCCCGGACGTCGCCGATCCCGACGAGCGAGGGTGGTTCGGGCCCCAGCAACACCGCCACGAGCGCTATGGACGTGGCTGCGAGCACCGCCGCCTCCCCCGCACGCACGCGATCCACCCTCGCCGCCTGGAGCATGGCGCGCGCGCCGTCGAGGGTGGCGAACCAGATCATCGGCGCGAGCGGCCAGAGGAAGCGAGCGATCTGCCATGGCATCAGCAGGACGATCGCGACGTAGAAAGCGGCGAGGCAGAACAGGAACCGCACCCCGGCGCGCCGCACCCATCGCACCGCCCCGATCACGAGCGCGACGAGCGCAACCGCGTGATACGCGAGATTCACCCCTCGCCACGGCGTCGGCGTGAAGTGCATGGCCGACACGAAGTCCTGATACGCCATCGCGCGGCGCGGGAGGAGCGCGATCAGCGCGAGCACGCTCGGCATCGCGCCGGTCGAACTGGCGCCACTCGCGACCTGATGCGCGTAGCCCTGCGTGACAGGAAGCGAGAGGTCGATGGCGAGATACGTTGCGACCCACACGATGAGCGGGACGAGCGCGCGCCTCCACGGCTCGCGGTATCGCCATGCGCGCCACGCCTGATGGACGACGAGCGCCGGGATGAGCGCCACGGCAGCCGTGCGAAAGGCGATGGCGAGCGCGCCGAATGCCGTCAGCGCCGCGACGCGCCTCCCGCTCCACGCACCGGGCCGGTCGGCCAACAGACAGCATCCCCACGCGAGCGCGGCGAACGCGAAGTCGGAGTAGAGGCCGCTCGCGAACAGCGCGAGGTTGGGAATGAACGCACACAGCAGGATCGACGCGGGTCCGAGCAGCGGGTCGTCCAGCGTCGCCAGATACCGGCCGGCGACGTAGAGGAAGAGCACGGCCGACGCGATCATCAGGAGCCGCGCGACGACCAGCGGCGCGCCGACGCCCTCGACGGCGGCGATCACCACCGGCAACCCCGGCGGGTAGGCCTGCGGGCTGAACTCGACCCGCGGCGTGTAGATGTAGCCGTCGTTCGTGTACCCGCGGCCGGCAAGGATGGCCCGCGCATGCAGGACGTACTGCGCCTGATCCCCCAGCGACAGGTCGAGCGGCGCGCGCAGTTCCAGCAGCGCGAGACTGCCAGCTGAACCCAGCGACTGGCAGCCGCGGCCATTGGTGAATCTCTCCCGTCGTGAACACGACCTGACCGTCCTTCACGATCGCATCACGCCAGAAGCCGCGGGGATTCACCGTTCCGAGCAGGTTGTATACCTCGCCGAACACGGAGAGCTGCCCCACGGCGGGATGAAAATACTTCGTCCACCGCACGTCCACCCGGTGATACGGTCGCAGCCGCATCGAGTTGAGCGCGCCCGGCGTCCGCCACGTCGTGACGGCGAGATCGGACGGGCTCGTGCTCACCGTGTCCACGTGCAGCACGGTCGGCGTGTACGGCCACCCCGAGTGCACCACGCCGGCGAGGCTCAAGCGCCACGAGCCGTTCGTCGGGTGGAACGACCAGTCGCCGTGCACCGCGTGCCGTTCGTCGAAGCTGCGCGGCACCCACGCGCCGCCGATCTCGTCCGTCGACGACGCGAGTGCATAGCTCAGCGACCAGTCGGCGCGGCGCGCGCCCTTCCGCGCGAGCTGCACCTCGAGCCCGCGATCGCGCCCCGCGGTGCGGTCGATCAGCGTGCGATCCCACAGCAGCTCGGGGAACAGCCAGAGATCCCCGCCGACATTCATGTACGTCGCGCGCGCGTGGGTGAGCTTCCGCTCGTATGCCTCCACGCGCACGCTCACTCCGCCGGCGAATGACTGCTCGACGCCGAGCGTGCGCTGCTGCGCGCGCTCCGCCTGGCCGAAGCTCTTCACGCCGTCCTCCGCCTGCAGTGAGAACAGCGACTGCGACTGGCTGTAGCCGCCCCATGCCGCGCGCACCGTCGTGTGCGCGCGCGGCTGCCACGCGACGTTCACTCGCGGGCTCACGATCGACTCGTCGGTGAGCGAGGAGCGGTCGAGCCGCGCCCCCGCCTCGACGACGAGTGACGGCAGAAGCTGCACGCGCGGCGCAAAGTAGAGCGCCAGCTTGTCGGCCCGCGGCGCGAGGATCGTCGACACGCTGTCGTTGCGACCCGTGCGTGAGCCGTCGGGCTGCCGCACGCCCATCACGCGCTCGTAGTCGTACGCCGCGGACTCGCGCTTCGCGTCGATCCCCCACTTGAACATCAGGGATCGCGTCGCGTCGAACGTCCAGTCCTGGCGCAGACCGAGGCGGTCCAGCGACCGCGCGTCGTCGATCAGCGCCGACTGCTGGAGAGTGGAGGTGAACGCCTCACCGTGCCGCTGCCACGAGATCGCGGCGCCGGAGAGCACGCTCTGCATCCGCAGCCGCGCGTCGAAGAACGGTTGATCCCACGTCGCCCACGCGTAGCTGCTCCCGTATCCGCTGAAAATGTGCGGCTCGTCACGCTTGAGGTACTTGAACGTGTCTCCGGCGCGCAGCGCGTGGATGGCGACGCGGCCGCCGCGCGGCAGGTCGTAGGTCGCCTTGGCGAACAGGTCGTAGTAGCGCGGCTGGATCGAGTCGCGCATCTCGGTGGCCTTGAGGGCAAAGTCCAGATAGCCCGGCCGCGCCGAGAGCACCCAGCCGCCCTTTCCTCCCGCGAAGGCGCCCTGCATCGTCGCGCGCGCGTTCATCGCGCTCACCGCTACCGATCCGTGCACCCCCTCGGCCCGCGGATCGGACGTCGTGAGGGTGAACACGCCGGCGAGCTTGTCTCCGTACTCGGCGGTGAACCCGCCCGTATTCAGCGTGGCCGAGCCGAGCGTCTGGATGTCGATGATCGAGAACGCGCCCCCCACGTCCTTCATATGGAACGGCTCGACCAGCTCGAGGCCGTCCAGCGAGACGTACAGCGCGTCGCCGGACATCCCGCGCACACCGAACTTGGCCGAGAAGTCGTCCGTCGTCACGCCGGGCGCCCGCGCGACCGCGCGGTAGATGTCCTCGCCGAGCTGGGGCACGCTCTCCACCGCTTCGCGCGACATCGACTGGCTCGCGTCGACGCTGCGCTGCAGCAGCCCGAAGTGGCCCGGCGTGATCACCATCTCCGAGAGCGCCACCGTCCGCTGGCGCATGGCGACGCGCAGCGCCGCGTTCGCGTCGCGATCCGGGCGTAGCGGCACGTTCTCGAGCACCACCGGATCGTACCCGAGTCGCGTGATGCGGACCGTGTAATGGCCGGCCGGCACCGCGACGAGTCGGAAGCGTCCGTCCGCGGTCGTCCGCGTGCTGAACCCGCGCCCTGCGCCGTGCAGCTCGATGCGCGCGTCGCCGAGCACTGCGCCGTCCGCCGTGTCGCGCACCATCCCTTCCATGGAGACCAGCGCGAGGTGGACTTCGCCGCGCTCCTCGTCCACGACCACCGTGCCGCGCGCCGGGGACGGCGCACGCGGCCCGCTGTCCTGCGCCCCGAGACTGCCGGCGAGCGCCAGGAGCGCCGCGGCAATGACCAGCCCCGCGTAAGTACGACCCACGTCCATAGAACCCCTCACCAGAACCCCTCACCGACCGCGACGCGCGGGTGGCGACCACCCGCCATTCTCCCTGGTGAGCCTGCTTTCGCAAGGGGCGAGCCGTGCTCAGCGTGGCGCTCCACCCACCATTCCTGGCGTCCTCGGCTGTTGCGACTCGGTCACGAATGCGTCTCGCAATTGCGGCCCTCGGTTGCTTCCCACCTCGCCGCGGCTGCATCCCACCCGAACCGACGTTCCCCCTGATCACCCAGGCGCGCCACACCGCGCGCTCGCACTCCAGTCCCGTCACGTGACCGCGATCAGCCAGCTGACCTCCGAGGTCGAGGAGACCGAGCAGTTCGAGAGAAGCGCGAATCTCCGTGTGTCTCAGGGCGGACTCTCGGCCGTTCGCACCATCATCACGCCGATCACGGCGAGCACGGCGATCCCCTCCCTCGAGACCAACGGGATCGCGATGCTGAACGTCCGGGCTCACGCGATCCGGGTCACCGGCCGCATCTCGGCCCTCGTCGCCCTCGACGTGGTGGCGTCCCAGACGATCCGCGTGATCGCCCACGCCCTGCGGGGCGTCCCCGCCGTCGTGGACTTCGCGGCCCAGCGCGTCGACCGACTGGTCAACGTCGGCTGGCTGCAGCTCGCCGCCGCCCTCCTCGTCGGTCTCTACCTCACCGGCGCCTACGGCTACGGCGACCATCGGCGCAACCCGCGCCGCATCCTGCTCGGCTGCGCCATCGCCACCATGCTCCCCCTCTGGGCCGGGTTCTGGACTGCCCCCGCACAGATCGCGCTGGAGTTCCTGGTCGGCACCCTCCTGCTCGGCGCCGCCGTCCTGGCGGGGCGCCTGACGATCGACGCCGTGATCGACCGGTTCATGCCCGCGCCGCTCCCCCGAACGGTGCTCGTCGGCACGGCGGAGAGTTGCCAGGACGTCGCCGAGAATGGCGACAAGGCGATCGCGACGGGGTTCAGCATCGCCGGCTCGATCGACACTGCTGCGATCCACGGGCTCAGCGTCGAAGGATTGCGCCGCGAGCTCGTGAGCTCCGGCGCCGACACCCTCCTCCTCTGCGGCCAGCTCGACGACGCCGCCTTCGCCACCATCGTGCGCGCCGCGATGATGGCCGAGTGCACCGTGCTCGCCACGGCGCGTCGCCTCTCCCTCCCCGGCATCCGCCCCAAAGTGCAGTGGCGGCACGGCCGCCCCTTCATCGAGATGCGCGCCGTCGCGCTGCGTTGGCGGCAGCTCCTTGTGAAGCGAGCGCTGGATGTCGTTCTGGCGTCAGTACTTCTGGTCGTCCTCTCACCTGTTTTCTTCGCCGTGGCGGTCGCGCTGATGATCACCAGCCACGGCCCGGTCATCTACGGCCAGCGGCGGCTCGGCCGGTACGCGCGGAGCTTCAAGTGCTTCAAGTTCCGCTCGATGTACACGGACGCCGAGCAGCGCTTGGCGAGCGACCCCGAGCTGTACGCCGAGTACGTGCGCAACGACTTCAAGCTTCCCGACGGCCGCGATCCGCGCATCACGCCGATCGGCCGCTTCCTGCGCCGCACCAGTCTCGACGAGCTGCCGCAGCTCTGGAACGTGATCCGGGGCGACATGTCGCTCGTCGGCCCGCGCCCCATCGTGCCGGCGGAGATCCGGCACTACCGCGACGACTCGCAGATGCTGCTCCTCCTGCAGCCCGGCATCACCGGCCTCTGGCAGGTGAGTGGTCGCAGCAACCTCGCCTATCCCGAACGCACGAACCTCGAGCTCGAGTACGTCGAGAAGTGGTCCCTCGGCCGCGACCTTCGAATCCTCACGGCCACCGTCCCTGCAGTGCTTCAGCGGCGCGGCGCGCACTGATCGGCACGCCCCCGTTCACTCACCACCATCTACACGTATGAAGACCGTCGTCACCTTCGGCACCTACGATCTCTTCCACGTCGGGCACCTCAACATCCTCCGCCGCGCGAAGGACCTGGGCGATCGCCTCGTGGTGGGCGTGTCCTCGGACGAATTGAACTTCCGGAAGAAGCAGATCCGCCCCACGTATCCGATCGACCATCGCATCGCGATCGTCGAGTCGATCCGGTTCGTGGACGAGGTGTTCGTCGAGGAAGCGCTCGAGCTCAAGCGGCAGTACCTGCTCTATCATCACGCCGACATCCTCGTCATGGGCGACGACTGGGAAGGCCGCTTCGACGAGTTCAACGACATCTGCAAAGTCGTCTACCTGCCGCGCACGATCGGCATCTCCTCGACCGACGTGAAGGTGCGCATCCGCACGAACGATCATCGGGCGCTCGCGGCCGTCGTCGCGTAGCTCTCGTCGGCCATCGCAGCACCTTCACGACCGGTAGCGCGTGTTCCGAGACAGCGTCTTCAGCCTGATCACCACCGTCGTCCGTCTGGCGACCGGAGTGGTGTTGTTCGTCGTCCTCGCGCACGTCTGGGGGCCGGAGCGGTTCGGGGTCTTCATGTACCCGTTCACCATCGCCGGCATCCTCGTGAAGCTCGTGGACTACGGCTTCCTCCTCCAGGTCGCACGCGACGTGGGGCGCCGGACGTCCGACGCCCACGCGACGATGAGCCGAGCGCTCGGCGCGAAGCTGCTCCTCATCGTGCCCGCCGTCGCGGTGGCGTGGGGCGCCACGCTCGTGATGCCGGGCGCGAAGGGCTACGGCCTCCTGCTGGCGTTCATGATGGTGGACGCCATCGGCACCTCGTTCGTCCAGTTCCTCTGCATCCCGCTCCGCGCGCTCGGCTGCTTCGATCGGGAGGCGCGCGTCGCGTCGATCTCCAACGGCGTCGTGTTCATCGCGGTCGTCGCCACGGCGCTGACCGGGCACGGGCCACTGATGGCGGCCGCCGTCATGGCGGGCACGCGCGCCCTCTGCATGTTCCTCCCCTGGAACGCGTACCGGCGGCTGCTCGGCACCGCGCCGCAGCCGCTCTTCGAGCGGCAGTCGCTGCGCACGTCGCTCTGGGTCGGTCTTCCCTTCTGCGTGCACGCCACCGTCGCCACGCTGATCCTGCAGATGGAGACGCTGATGGTGCAGCGCTATCTCGGCGCGGGCTCTGTCGGGCTGTATCAGGCCGGCATGCGCATCCTGCTCGGCGCCGTACTCGTCGGCGATGCGCTCAATGGCGTGTACCTCTCCACCATGGCCCGCGCCTGCCACGATTCCGCGGAGCTCGCGCGGCTCGGCCAGCGCATGACGCGGCAGCTTCTCATGGTCGGCCTGTTCGCCTTCGGGGGGATCCTCGCCGCGGGCCCGCTCGCGGTGCGCCTGCTGTTCGGCGGGAAGTACGACGCGCTGGCGGCTCTGCTCCCCCTCTTCGGGCTGCTCACCTTCATCCGCTACGCGGGCGTGTCGTACGGCACCATTCTCACCCTCTCCGATCGGCAGGCGGTGCGCGTGGCGGCCGTCTGCGTCGTGATGGTGCTCGGCGTGCTGCTCAACGCGCTGCTCATTCCCCGCTTCGGTCTGATCGGGGCCGTGTACGCATCGATTCTCGGGCACGTCGTCCTGTACGGCGTCTACGCGGTGGCGATCCGGAAGGAGGTCGGCGGTTTCCTGCTCGATCGGCGGGCCGGCGTCCGGTTATGCCTGGCCTGCGCAATCGTCCTTTTCCTGCCGCTCCTGCCGTCGGTCGATCCCTCCGTTCGCATCGCGCTTGGCGCGACGCTCGCCCTGGCGAGCCTCGTCGTCGGACCGACGGCCGCGGAGTGGGGACGCCTTCCGCGGCCGCTGCGTCCCTTGGCTCCGATCGCCAGGTGAGGCCGTAGCTCTCCACTTCCAGCCGGCCCCCGCTCGATCATGACTCCTCGTCCGCTCCGTCTCGCCGTCAAGCTCATCACCCGACTCGGCGAGCGCGCGTTCGCGGCCGTCCTCGTCGTCGTGAGCCTGATCATCCCGCGATCCCCGCGCATCTGGGCGTTCGGCTCGTGGTACGGCCAGCGGTTCGCCGACAACCCGAAGTACTTCTTCCTCCACTGCGCGTCGCAGGAGCAGCAGCGAGTGCACGCCGTGTGGCTCTCGATGAGCTCCACCGTCGTCCGCCGGATCCGCGCCCTCGGCTTCCCCGCGTATCATCGGCTGAGCCCCAAGGGGCTGTGGTACGCGCTGCGCGCCGGCGTCTACATCTTCGACTGCCGCGTGATGGACGTCTCGTCCGTCGCCTCGAGCGGTGCGCTCAAGGTCAACCTCTGGCATGGCGTCCCGCTGAAGAAGATCGAGCGGGACATCGCGCAGGCCAACAACGCGCTTGCGCAGGCGAATCACGGATCGCCGCTCGTGCGCGCGGCGAACAAGGTGCTCCGTCCCCAGCTCAGCGAGCGGTACGATTACATCCTCGGCACCTCGCGCGCGACGTGCGAGCGGCTTGCGGGTGCGTTTGGCGTGCCGACGTCGCAGGTCATCAACGGCGGCTACCCGCGCACCGACGTCCTGCTCAGCGGCGACGACGGCGCCCGCTTCCGCATGCCCGAGGAAGAGCGCGTGATCGAGCAGTGCCGCGCCTACCGTCGCGAGGGCACCCGCGTGCTGTTCTACATGCCCACCTTCCGCGACTGGCGGAACAACGCCGACCGCGTGATCCCGATCGACTGGAAGGCGCTCGACGCGTTGCTGCTGGCTCACGGCGGCGCGCTGTTCTGCAAGCTGCACCCGAACGATCAGGCGCGTCTTCCCGACCTCGCTGGCCTGAGCCGCGTGCACCTCGTCCCCAGCACCGTCGATCCCTATCCGGTGCTGCGGCATACCGACGCGCTGATCAGCGACTACTCGTCGATCTTCTTCGACTACCTGCTCCTCGATCGTCCGCTGGTCTTCTACCCGTACGATCTCGACGACTACCGCAAGTACAGCCGCGCGCTCTACGACGACTACGACAGCGTGACGCCGGGCCCCAAGGCGTACGACGTCGACGGGTTGCAGCGCACGCTGACCGCGCTCCTCTCCTCGTACGACCAGCACGCGAGCCGCTACGCGGCGGAGCGCGCCGCCGTCCGCAACCGGTTCTACGAGCACGTCGACGACGGAGCGTCGTCGCGCCTGTTCGACGCGCTACGCGACCGGACGGCCGCCTGAGACGCGTCGTCCTGCGGAAGCGCGCGTGAGCCGTCGCCACAGAGCCCGGGTGATCGCGCTCGTCGCGTGCGCCTGCGCGTGCATCGCCGCCCTGCCGGCCTGCGATGCCGTGCTGCCGCGCGCGCAGGTGTCGCCGAAGCCGATCGCGGCGGAGACGCTCACCGTGATCGCCGCGCCGAATGCGTTCAGCGCCGCGAGCGCGCAGGCTTTCACCCCCGCCCCGATCGCCGACGCGAGCGCGGACTCGATCGCGAAGACTCCGAGCTGGTCCACGAGTGATCGCAGCGTCGCGCTCGTCAACCAGCTCGGCATGGTCGTCGGCCGCAACGCCGGCAACGCCCTGGTCGGAGCGGAGATCGACGGGCGCTGGGCATTCACCGCCGTGCAGGTCGTGCCCTCATCCGACCCACGGTTCCGGATCATCGCGCATCGCGGCTTCATGCGCCGCTTTCCCGAGAACACGATCGTCGCCGTGCGCAGCGCGTTCGATCAGGGCGCCGATGCGGTGGAGGTGGACATCCGCCTCAGCGCCGACGGCGTGCCGATGGTGATGCACGACGAGACCGTTGAGCGCACGACGAATGGCACTGGCACGTTCAGCAAGCTCACCGAGGCCCAGCTCGTGTCGCTCAACGCGTGCGTGCGGTGGGTGGCCGTGCCGCCGTGCTCCGTCCCGCACATGGCCGACGTGCTGCGCGAGGCGCAGGGGCGCGGGGGGGTGCTGCTGCACCTCTACGGATACTACTCGATGAACGACCTCGAGAAGCTGCTCGTCATGGTGCACGAGGCGGGGATGGACCGCGACGCGATGTTCATCTCCTTCGACTACTCGGTACTGATGGCGATCCGGCAGCTCGACGCGGTCGTCGGGCTCGGTTACCTCACGACTCACCCGCCCGACCCGAAGTTCATCGACGCGCTCGGGCGCATGGCCCCGATCGTCGAGCTGCAGGCCGCGCTGGCCGATTCGGCGGCGACGCGTGCGTACATCGCGGGGGCGAGCCGTCAGCAGCAGGAGGCCGGCGTCTGGGTCGCGTGGAATCAGCTCCAGGCGCAGCAGGCCGCGGCGCTCGGCTTCCGCACGATCATCGCCGACGTGCCGATCGACCGGAACACCCTGCTCCCATGAGTCGCCGTTTGCGCGTTCGTCGTCTGCGCGCTCGCCGTCTGGCCATGGCGCTCGGTCTGGCGCTTCCTGTTCCGGCGCATCGCGCCGGGGCGCAGCAGATCGACTCGATCGTCGTCGGTGCCGTGCAGCCGACGGCGAAGGCCGCGACACCCACGATGATGCGCTCGAACGAAGTGAGCGCGCTGCGCGTCGGCGCGGCGATCGCCGTGACGGGCGTCCTCGTCGCGCCGTTCGACGTCGCGATCACGAGGCGGCTCCGGTCCCCCGACCTCCAGAACTCCGCGTCGTGGCGCGCGGGCGCCGTCGTGTTCGACGCGTACGGTGCGCCGGGCTCGCAGGTCGTCGGCCCCCTGCTGGCGATCGCCGGCAGCGTGACACGCAACCCGACCATGTCCGACGTCGGCATCCACCTGGCCGAGTCGTACGCCACCGCCGGAGCGGCGGTGTTCGTCATCAAGGGAATCGCCGGCCGCGCGCGCCCCTACGCCGTGAGCTCGGAGAGCGCGTATGACTTCGCGCTCGGCCGCGGCTTCCCGCATCGGGAGCCCTTCAGCTCATTCCCGTCTGGCCATTCGACCGGCTCTTTCGCCTTCGCCTCCTCGCTCACCGTCGAG